>CAZUJM010000010.1:1330-52850 GCA_964620405.1 uncultured Pirellulaceae bacterium
GTGCGCGGGGACACTGGGACCGAGGCCGCCCACCGCGCGGTCCTGGGCGGTCGCCGTCGCCTTCTGGACGCGCTGGCTGCACACCTATCTTTCGATGCTCGGACTGGCCGTGACGCTTTTTTTCAGCGTCACCGGCCTGACCCTGAACCATCCGGACTGGTTTGTGTCGGAGTCGCAGCAGGTGGTGGAGGCGCGGGGTACGGTACCCGATGACTGGATTGCGCCCGACCGCGACGCCGCTTCGATCGACCGCCTGCAACTGGTCGAACTGTTGCGATCGCGCCACGGGATTCGTGGCGCGCTGACCGACTTCACGATCGACGATTCGCAGTGCGTCGTGGCCTTCAAAGGCCCCGGCTACATGGCCGACGCTTTTTTCGACCGGGAGACGGGTGGCTACCAACTGACCGAAGCTCGCATGGGTACGGTGGCCCTGCTGAACGACCTGCACAAGGGACGGGACTCGGGTCGGGCATGGTCGGCAATTATTGATTTTTCCGCGATACTTTTGGTGCTCATCTCGGTTTCAGGATTAGTGCTTCTGTTTTACGTAAAACGACGTCGAGTGGCTGGCCTGGTGCTGGCACTCGCGGGGACCCTGGCCGTGGTCCTAACATGCTGGTGGCTGGTTCCCTGACCACTGGCAACCTCCCTTCCGCTTACATTCGTAACCTTTCGCCATGAAGGAAAACCGTTATGTCTCGTTCACTCGCATGCTGGTTGATGCTGCTGGGCCTGGTCGCTCCCGTCGGCTCCACGGTCTTGAACACGCCGGTACACGCCCAGGAAGAGTCTGCTGAGGAAGGTGATCGCGATCGTGATCGCGAGGAGGGTCGTGACGACGATCGTCGCGGCAGTGACGAGGGACGCGACGAGGACCGCGGCCCGCGGCGCGAGCGGGGTGAGTTCGACGGTCCGCCGGAAGGCCGTGGCGGCGGGCGAGGCGGGCGTGGCTTCGGTGGGCCTGGTGGTCCCGAAGGCCCGGGCGGACCGGGAGGCCCCGGCGGACCCGGCGGTCGCCGCGGAGGCTTCATGGGCCCTGGCATGATGCGGATGCTGCCTGTGATGGCCGCCCTGGATGCCGATGGCGACGGCGAGATTTCGGCGTCCGAAATCGACGGCGCGGTCTCGGCACTGCGGAAGCTGGACAAGAACGAGGACGGCAAGCTGACGCCGGACGAACTCCGCCCCGAGATGGGCGGCCCTGGCGGTCCCGGTGGCCCGGGCGATCCGATGGCGTTCATCGAAGGCCTGATGCGGTTCGACGAGAACAAGGACGGCAAGCTGTCGAAGGATGAACTGCCGGAGCGCATGCAGGAGATGCTCGACGCCTGGGACGCGGATAAGGACGGAGCGCTCTCGAAGGATGAGCTGCGCCGCATCGCCGACGATCGTGCCAGCCGCGGAGGCCCCGGAGGCGGACGCGGACAGGGTGGACGCGGACAGGGCCGTCGTGGCGGCGGCGGTGGCCGTCCGCAGCGTCCCGAATAGTCCGCGTGTTTGGCGAAGATCGCCGACGTGATCTTCGCCGTGACAAAACCCCACCCAGGGCATCGCCTGTTCCTCACGGACGGCGGTGCCCTGTTCTTTTGGTGAGTCTTGCCCGCGTCGCGCACCCACTTTTCCGCGTCGCGCATCCAAGCGCGGCCCTCTCGATTTGGCAACCCAAGCTGCTAAACTGCCGGCTCCCACGGGGCTTCGAGCGACGGTCTGTCGACCGCGCCGGGCGCGCCGTGACCTTCGGCAGGAGCTTGCCATGTCCGTCTCGCGTCGCTCGTTTCTTGCCGCCTCGGCCGGTGCTCTCGCCGCCCATGCCTGGACGTCCCCGGTTACCGCTCACGCCGCACAAGGAAATTCCGTGATCATCGACACCCACCAGCACCTGTGGAACCTCGAACGACTACAACTGCCCTGGCTGCAGGAAGCGCCCGCCGTGCTCAAGCGTTCCTACAATCCGGAAGACTACGCGGAAGCCACGCGTGGCCTGGATGTCCGGGCGGTCTACATGGAAGTGGATGTGGATACGGCCGACCACGACAAGGAAGCCGAGTATGTGACCGGTCTGTGTCAGTTGGCCGACAGCCTGACTCGCGCGGCGGTCATTGGCGGCCGGCCAGCTTCGGAGCAGTTCGCCGCCTACATCCAGCGTCACCTGGCCAGCGGCAAGGTGCGCGGCGTGCGGCAGGTCCTGCACAACCCGGGCACTCCCGCCGGCATGTGCCTGGCCGAGGCGTTTGTGCGCGGCGTGCGGCTGCTGGGGGACAATGGCCTGATGTTCGACCTCTGCATGCGCCCCGGGGAACTTCGCGACGGCATCCGGCTCAGCGAACTCTGCCCCGATACCCGTTTCGTGCTCGACCATTGCGGCAACGCCGACGTGAAGGCGTTCCACGCCAGCCTCCGCGGCGAGCAGAACGCATCGCACGACGTGGAGGCCTGGAAGCGCGACATCACCGCGTTTTCGCAGCGTCCAAACGTCGTGTGCAAGATTTCGGGCATTGTCGCCAGCGCGCCGGCGGGCTGGAAACCGGAGCACCTCGCGCCCATCGTCGACCACTGCCTCGACGCCTTCGGACCCGACCGTGTCGTCTTCGGCGGCGACTGGCCCGTCTGCCTGCTCGGCAGCCCCTACCGCGGCTGGGTCGACGCGCTGACTTCGATCATCGCTTCGCGCCCCGAAGCGGATCGACAGAAGCTCTGGTCGGGCAACGCGCGCCGGATCTACCAGCTGGCGGATGCCTGAGCGAGCGACCGGCTTTCGGCATCCCTCGCGTACTCAGGCGAGATACCGCTTTGATACCTTGACGCCCACCGTGCCGATGGCGTAATAGCCGATCGACGTCCGCGCCACGTGGGTCAGCAGGTCGTAGGCCTTCCAGCGATCCCAGCCGTAGTCGGCTTCCATCCAGAGGATGAGACGCGCGAAGGCTTCGGCCATCGCGCGTTCCATCGGGCAGCCCGTGGCAATCGACACGATTTCGTCCGGCGTCTCGATGCGCGGCATGGCGAGCGGCAGTTGCTTGCGCAGGTGGACGGTGATCGTCGACCGCGAGGCCATCTCCAATCCGGTCGCCGACAGTTCGCCGTGCCCCATGGCGGCGTGCGCATCACCGAGGTACAGATAGCCGCCCGCGACGAACACAGGCAAGTGGATGGTGCTGCCGGGACAGACCTCCACCAGGTCGAGGTTGCCGCCATGCGGACCGGCAGGCACGGAGGTCGGCACGCCCCAGGCCGGCGCCGTGCCGATGCAGCCGAGCATCGGCGCGAACGGTATCGTGATGCGTTCATCGAAGTGGATCAGGCCGTCGCGAATCGGACAGACATGCGCGCCGTGCGGCACGTCGACACCCAACCATTCCGCCAACTGCCGCGGTGGGCCCGTGTAAGTCGCACACTGCCCGTCGCGTGACTCAATCGACTCGATCCGCACCGCCAGCGCGTCCCCCGGTTCCGCGCCCTCGACGTAGATCGGGCCCGCGACCGGATTGCTGAACGGCATCGTGCTCTTGTCGCGACGATCGCCGGGTACGCGGATCTGTCCCGACAGCGCGTCCTCCGCCTCTACCACCAGCGTCTCACCCGACTGGATACGCACGACCGGATCGCGATACCGCGTAAACTCATAGTTCAGCGGCAAGGCAGGCACGCGCTGCATGACCTTCGCTCCTTTTCAAATTACCGGGGCTGGACCAGAACCCCGCCGCAGCCATCGTCAACGACGGTCGTCCGACAGGAATCAATTCGCTCGCAGGATGAGGTTAACCGACGGGCACCGCCCGGAAAGCTCCCCAACACGAACCGACGTCAAACTTCGCAGTCGCCTCTGGCAGTTCGTGACTGGGGATTCTAAAGTAGACCGGAGCCCCCCCACCATTGGTGGGCAATGTGGTTCCCTGCCCCGCCACCTCCCCGAGGTCCTCGCCGATGCGTTTCCTCCCGCCTGCATCGCTCCGTCGTGGTTCCGAGGCTCGCCTGCTGCTGGTCACGCTGCTGCTGTCGTTGGCCGTGCTGCCCGCGCGATTGCAGGGCCAGGCCACGAGCGAGCCGACTGCTGGCGAGTCGGCCACGAGCGAAACCGCTGTTGGGCGGCCGCAGTGGACGACTTCGCGCGTCATCGGTTCCCCGGAGCCACCGCCGCCCTATACGGTCGAACAGGTCTGGACGTCGGCCGAGTTGAAGTCGCCCTTGTACGTGGCCCAGTTGCCCGGCACGGAGTTCCTGCTGGTGGTGCTGCAGGGAGGCGAGGAGGGCCGGCCGTCGCGCGTGCTGCGTCTGGAGGACGACCCGCAGTCGCAGGCGCAGCCCGAGCCGTTCCTGGAAGTGGAACGACGGCTGATCTATGGACTGACCTTTCATCCGGACTTCGCGTCCAATGGCTACCTGTATGTGTTCACTAACGGTCCCGTGGGCGAGGACGAGCGAGTCAATCGCGTCTCGCGCTACACGGTATCGCGAGACGCGCCCTATGCCTGCGATCCCGCGTCCGAGCGCACGATCATCGAATGGCGTTCCATGGGCCACGATGGTGGCGACCTCGTGTTTGGCCATGATGGCATGCTGTACATCACCAGCGGCGACGGCACCAGCGATTCCGACGGCTGGGTGACCGGACAGGACGTGCGCGACCTGAATGGTGGCGTGCTGCGTCTTCAGGTGGACAACCTTCCCGAGGACCAGCCCTACGTCGTGCCGTCGGACAACCCGTTCCTGCAGGTTCCCGGCGCGCGGGGCGAACTCTGGGCCTTCGGACTCCGCAACCCCTGGCGGATGTCGATCGACTCCAAGACGGGCCGCATCTGGGTCGGCAACAACGGACAGGACCTGTGGGAGACGGCGCACCTGCTGCGTCGCGGCGAGAACTATGGCTGGAGCGTCTATGAAGGGAGCCATCCGTTCCATGCGCAGGGGCCGATCGGTCCGACGCCGCCCGTGGCGCCGACGCTGGAACATTCGCACGCGGAAGCGCGTTCGCTCACCGGCGGCGTCGTGTACTACGGCGACCAGCTCCCCGACCTCGATGGCGTCTATGTCTACGGCGATCTTTCCACGGGCAAGATCTGGGGAGCGCGTCACGACGGGGAAAAAGTCACGTGGCATCGCGAGCTGGCCGACACGTCGGTGCAGGTCGCGTGTTTCGCCACCACGCGTCGCGGCGACCTGCTGGTGGTCGACTATGGCGGTGGCCTGTATCGCATTGTGCCCGCGCGGCAGGAGGCTCCTGCGCATCCGTTTCCGACGCGACTGAGCGAAACGGGGCTGTTCCAATCCACGCAGGAGTACCGCGTGGAGACGGGCGTCGTCTCGTATCGCATCAACGCGCCTGGCTGGCACGACAGCGCGACCTCCGATCACTACCTCGCCGTGCCAGGCGACGCCCGCATCGAGTTTTCAACGGGCGGCGGCGGCTGGAGCTTGCCGGAGGGCTCGGTGCTGGTGCAGACCCTGTCGCTTCCCCTGGCCCCCGGTGGCCAGCCGCGACGACTGGAAACCCGGCTGATGACGCGGCAGCTCAGCGAATGGGTCGGCTACTCCTACCGCTGGAACGACGAACAGACCGACGCGGAACTGGTGGGAGCGAAAGGCGAGGACCTGCGGCTGCAGGTCTACGACCCGGCGGCTCCCGACGCACCGCCGCGGACGGTCGATTGGCGCATCCCGAGTCGCAGCGAGTGCATGAACTGCCACGCGCGCGCGGTGGGCTACCTGCTGAGCATGAACTCCCTGCAGCTGAACTGTCCGCCCACCTCGGCGGATCCCGCGCGCGACGTCCAACCCGCCGGCGATGCGGACGAAAACCCGCTCAAGAAGTTCCTTGCCCTGGGCCTCTACTCGAACCCGCCTACCGAATCGATCGACGCCTTGCCGCGGTTGGCGAACCCGTACGATCCGAAGGAGAACCTGGAGGCCCGGGCGCGTTCGTACCTGCATGCGAACTGCGCTGTCTGCCACATCGAAGCGGGCGGCGGCAACGCGCGGATGAACCTGTCGTTCGACTCGCCAGACGACGAATTGAAGCTGATCGAGGAACGTCCGCTGCACGACACGTTCGGCCTGCCCAACGCGATGCTTGTCGCGCCCGGCGCTCCCGACAGTTCGGTACTCTACCATCGTATCTCGCAGCGCGGCCGGGGCCAGATGCCGCCACTCGTCAGCCACCAGGTGGACGAAGGCGCCCGGCAGCTGTTCCATGACTGGATCTTGTCACTCCAGCCCCGCTATCCGGTGGTGAAGAACTGGCAGCTCGCCGACCTGCAACCGCTGCTGGCGCAGGTGACCAGCGGCCGATCCCACGCGCAGGGTGAAGCGGCCTTCCAGCGGCTGGGATGCGCCCAGTGCCATCGCTTCCAGGGGAAGGGCGGCGGCGCGGGGCCGACGCTGGAGGAGGTCGGCAAGCGGCTGCCGGCCTCCGAAATCCTCGAGGCGCTCGTCGAGCCTTCGCGCAAGGTCGCCCCGGAATTCGCCACGACCGTGCTGGAGACCTCCGAGGGCCAGGTCCTGCAGGGACGCGTGCTGGAGGAGAACGCCGAACGCATCGTGCTGCAAACCGCCTCGTCGTTCGGCGCGCCGCTGATCGTTCCCACCGCGTCGGTCGACCATCGCTCGCTGTCGCCCGTGTCGGTCATGCCCGCCGGCATGCTGGACACGCTCGAACCCGAACAGATCCTGGACCTGATCGCCTATCTGCAATCGGCTGGCGACGCGTCGGCCGCGGCCTTCCGCGCCGAGGAAAAGCCCTGATCGCGCGACGTTCGAGCGTCGCCGCGTGCGCTGCTTGCCTATCCACTCGGGCCACTCCTGCATACAATCGAGCCGACCCGCCGCCATTCCAGCGGGCCGGCAGGGATTCCGCGTTTCGCAGGCAGGGGAAAAGCACGTCCATGGCTCTCGTCACCATTGATCAACTCCACATGGGCTTTCGCGGCCCGTCGCTCCTCGACGATGTCAGCCTGCGGATCGAGCCGGGCCAGCGGATCGGGCTGCTGGGCCGCAACGGCGCCGGCAAGACCACGCTGATGCGAATCCTCACGGGCGAAGTCCAGCCCGACCACGGCCACATCGCCTGGCAGCCCGGTGCCCGCGGCGCCCTCCTGCCGCAGGATGTGCCGCGCGACCTGAAAGGCCTCGTCCGCTCGATCATCGCCTCGGGCGTCGTCGGAGCGGAGACGCATCTCGCCGCAGACCAAGCTGCGGACCATGACCTGGCTGGCGGCGACTGGCAGGCCGAGCATGCGGTGAAGCAGATCATCTCCCGAATGCAGTTGGAACATGTGGCCGACACGCCGTTCGAGACGTTGTCGTCCGGCATGAAGCGTCGCGTGCTGCTGGCCCGCACGATCGTCTCGCAACCGGCACTGCTGCTGCTGGACGAGCCCACGAACCACCTCGACATCGGCGCCATCCAGTGGCTGGAAGAGTTCCTCCTCCGCTGGTCGGGCACGCTGATGTTCGTCACCCACGACCGCAGCTTCCTGCGCAAGGTTGCCACGCGCATCCTGGAGATCGACCGCGGCCGCGTGTTCGACTGGGCGTGCGACTACGACAAGTTCTTGGAGCGCAAGGAGGCGGCGCTGGCGGCCGAAGCCAAACAGGACGAACTGTTCGACAAGAAACTGGCCATCGAGGAAACCTGGATTCGCCAAGGCATCAAGGCCCGCCGTACGCGGAACGAGGGGCGGGTTCGCGCGCTGGAGTCGATGCGGCGGGAGCGTGCCAAGCGACGCACGCAGGTCGGGTCGGCCCAGATGGTCATCCAGGAAGGTCAGCGCAGCGGACAGCTCGTCGTCCTCGCCGACAAAGTCTCCTTCGCGTACGAAGGCCGCCCCATCGTCAAGGACTTCTCCACGATGATCATGCGCGGCGACAAGGTCGGCATCATCGGATCGAATGGTGCCGGCAAGACGACGCTGCTGCGGATCCTGCTCGGCAAGCTTGCGCCGCAGCAAGGCTCTGTCCGACTCGGCACCAACCTCCAGATCGCCTACTTCGACCAGCTCCGCGAACAACTGCGCGAGGACGCGACCGTCCAGGACAACGTCGGCGATGGCTACGACTCGATCACCATCAACGGCCGTTCACGGCACATCATCGGCTACCTGCAGGATTTCCTGTTCTCCGCCGAGCGGGCGCGGACGCAGGTGCGGTTCCTGTCAGGCGGTGAACGCAATCGCGTGCTGCTGGCCAAGCTGTTTGCCAAGCCCGCGAACGTCATCGTGCTCGACGAACCCACGAACGACCTCGACACGGAAACGCTGGAACTGCTGGAGCAGCTGCTGGTCGACTTCCAGGGAACGGTGCTGCTGGTGAGCCACGATCGGTCGTTCCTGAACAACGTCGTAGGCAGCACGATCGTCTTCGACGAAGGGAACGTGCGCGAGTTCGTGGGCGGGTATGACGACTGGCTGGCACAGAAGGCCAACCAGGCGCGCGGGGGCACCGACAAAAACCCGGCAGGCGAACGAACGGCCGGCCGGAACGGCGGCTCGGGAGACAGCGGCACGAGTTCCACGGAGGCTGAGAACGCAGCCGCAAGCAACAAGCGACGGCTCAAGTTCAAGGAACAGCAGGAACTGGCAAACCTGCCGGCGCGCATCGAGCAGTTGGAGGCCGACATCGCCGCGATTCACGAGCGGATGGCCGATCCAGGATTTTACCAGCAGGGCCCCAACACCATCACCGACACGACCAATCGACTGCAGGAACTGGAGTCGCAGTTGGCCAGTTCGTACGCGCGTTGGGAAGAGCTGGAGGCCGCTGCGGGCGGCTGAGGCGGCGGCGATCGGCCAGCGTCGCGCCGCGATGGCCCGACCTGACCATCACGGGCGGCGGATCTGCTCGAATTCATCGCCCGGAGTCCACCGCGGCATCTCGGGCTGGTCGGCAATCGCACAGCCTGTATAGAACAGCAGCTGCGCGTCCTGGATCGCTCCGCGCAAATCCCAGTCGGGACTGTATTCGTCGCTCGGCTGGTGGTAGTGCGTCTGCACCCACGCCTCACGCTGCTCGCGTCCCCATCCCTCGGGCTTGCCGATCACTTCGATGCCCGAGTGCAGATAGATGCCGGGGACGCCGATCTTCGCGAGGCTGAACTGGTCGGATCGGTAGTAGTACCCGCGATCGGGGAACCGGTCGGGCACGACGAGCCGGCGCTGCCAGCGCGCGAAGCGTTCGACGTGTGCGTCGAGGTCCGACTTGCCCTTGCCGATCACGTTGATATCGCGGGTGGGACCAAGGATATTGATACCGTCGATGTTGATGACGGCGGCCATGTCGCGCGCCGGCACCGCCGGATGGGCCGCGAAGTACTCCGACCCGAGCAAGCCCTGCTCCTCGGCGCCGACTGACACGAACAGGATGGAACGGCGAGGCCGTTCAGGCAGGCTGGCGTGGGCGCGGGCGATCGACAGCAGGACGGAGACGCCCGACGCGTTGTCGACGGCGCCGTTGTAGATATTGTCCCCCTGTTCGTTGCGTTCGGCGGCCATTCCGATGTGATCATGGTGGGCCATGTAGACCAAGGCCTGCCGGCTGAGCTGCGGGTCGCTGCCGGGGAGCATCCCCACGACGTTGCCCGTGTCGCGTTCGCGCACTTCACTGTGGATCGCCAGCGACACGCGGGCGCCGAGCGGCACTGGGCGGAAATCGGGCTTCTCGGCCGACTGCCGCAGCGTGTCCAGGTCCATGCCTGAAAACTGGATCAGCCGCCGCGCGGCGGCGTCGGTCATCCAGCCCTTGAACTCGGTCCGCGGCCCCGGCTGGTCGCGCAGCTCGAACTCCTCGCCCGTCCACGAGGTCTGCACCACGCGGTACGGATAGCCAGCCGACTCGTCGGTATGGATGATGATCGCGCCAGCCGCTCCCTGCCGGGCGGCGCTGGCATACTTGTAGTCCCAGCGTCCATAGTAGAGCCGCGTCGAACCGCCGAACCGCTGCGGATCGCTTGCGGGATCGTTGTTCATCATCAGCAGGATCTTGCCGCGCAGATCCATGCCCTTGAAGTCGTCCCAATCGTACTCGGGCGCGACGATCCCGTAACCGACGAACACCACCTCGGCATCTTGCACCTCGACGCGAGGCACCGGCCGGCCACTGGTCACGATGAAGTCGTCGAAGTACTTCAATTCCAGCTGCTGGCCCTCGCGAGCGAACGTCAGCATCTTGGGAGCCTGGGAGAGCACGCCCACGAGCGGAACGGACTGGAACCAGCCGCCCTGCGGCGCGGCAGCCAGCAGGCCCATCGACTCGAACTGCGTGGCGATGTACTGCTGCGCAAGTTCATCGCCACGCGACCCGGGCCCGCGTCCCTCCAGCAGATCGCTGGCGAGAAAACGGACATGCGAACGCAACGACGAATCGGTCACCTGCGCGAGGGCGGCCCGCTGCTGGTTCTCGGGCGGCCCCGAATCCTCGCCCCGCACCGTCCCGGCAAGACACAGCGTCGCCGCCAGCCAGACCATCCATGCCCACATGGTGGCTCGCTTCCGATCGGCCATATCACTCGATCCCATCGCCTGCATCGTCCTCAAAGTGCATCCTTTCAATCCATGCTATTGCGTACTCACACCCAGCGACCTTTCATGGTGGCACTCAGGCGTTGCGGCGTTTCCGCGGCGTCTCGTAGCCGCCGGCCTGCATGGCCAGCACCAGGTCGGATGATGTGAAGTCGCCGTCGCAGTTCCAATCGCCATCGCCATAGGTCGCATTGCCCAGCACGGCATCCTCGTACAGTCCGCGCTGGAAGATCTGCACGAGGTCGCTGCTGTTGAACAGTCCGTCGAGGTTGACGTCCCCGATGCTGGTTTGCAAGATCTCCTCGATCATGTAGTCCATGTCCTGCTGGTCCGTCTTGCGGTCTCCAGTCAGGTCCAGGCGAGCATCCTGGGCGCGGATCGCGGCACAGAGCAGGTCGATGTCCAGAAGGTCGACGCGTGAGTCGCCGTTGAAGTCGCCGGCGAGCGGCGGCGCGGTGGACGGCGCGACACCCGGTGAACCGCCCGTCTCGGGACTGGGCCTCCAGACTTCGCCGCGTCCGTAGTCGATCGGCTGCGTGCTCGCCGGGCGCGGCAACTCCAGCGAACGCCCCTGACCATCTGCCATGGTCGGCCATGGCGATTCCGTGCCGTACGCGAAATCCGCGATCGTCTTCCCCTCGGCGGTCAGCATCCGCAGTGACTCTCCGGCATCATCGAGCGACGATGGGTAGAACTCGCCGACGACGCGCGCCGCGCTACCATAACGCAACCGGAACGCCGCCTCGCTGCGCGCGACGACCGCGTATTCCCCCGGTTGCAGCGTCTGGGGAGACAGCAGGGCTTCGACGCCTCCCGCAAGTCGCACATTCGCCAGGTTGATCGGCGCGGCCCCCAGGTTCGCGAGCTCCACGAATTCGAAGTCGCGGTCCTCCAGTCGCCCCTGCACGGCCAGTTCGGCGGCGGTGGGAGCCTGTGGATGGTAGTTGAGTTCGGTGATGCGCAGCGAATCGGCCACGGGGTTGGTTAGTTGCGACGTCACGAGGATCTGGTCGCCACCCACGACGTTCCCGCGCAAGTCCACGGCCTCCAGTTGCACCATGTTCGTGCCGGGCTGCAGGCTGACCGTCGTTTCCCAGTACTGATCGTCCAGCCAACGCACGGGCACCTCGGCGGTCGTTCCCTTGAGGCGGATCCGAGCCACGTCAACCCACCCCTTGCCACGCAGCTTTACCTGCCGGTCGTCCACATGGAAATCGTTGCCATCGTTCGAGGTGATCTCGAACGGGTAGACGGGAGGCATGCGTGAAAGGACGTTGGCTTTGCGATTCTTGATGTAGGTCTTGATCGGCGCGTAATTTTGGCCGGCGACCTTGCCGTAGTGGTCGACCCAGCGGTCCATGTATTCGTTGTTGAAAGTCGTCTGGATCAGGTCCAGCAGATGGCCGTAGACGACTCGCCGCACACCCGGCTGGTTCAGGAATCTTCCCGTATTGCTGTCGGTGCCGATCAGCGGCTGGTTGGTGGCGGCGGTGAAGGCGAAATCCCAGTCCCAGGGCATGGCCAGCACCCGCTGGTCCTCCGGGCGGACGTAGAACTCGATGTTGTGGTGCAGCCCGCCGCGCGTGTAGGTGTCGGCCGCGCCGGTCAGGGACTGCAGCGCGAAGACGCGAGCCCAAACGTCCAGGTCGATCAGCGGCCGGATCGACTCGACGAACGCGGCGCCGGTCTTGCTGAACGCCCGCGATAGTTCGATGATCCGTTCGAAATCGTCGGCCGCGCGGTTGTTGCCGATCTGGAGGTGCGGCCGGTACAACTCCTTGTCGTCCCCCAGGTCCTGCAGGTCCATGGCCGGCTGCGGGTGCAGGTACGGATTGGGCAGCTTGAGTCCTTCGGGATTGTTCCCTACCGTTCCGCTGGGAACGTAGGCGATATCCAGCCGGAAGGTGCTGCCGTCGCTACCCTTCTCGTACTGCGTATCGAGGAACTCGTTTCCGTACCGGGCCATCATCAGCAGCGCCGTGCGACTGTGGGCGGGATTCGGGGCGATCACGTGCACCAGATCGTCGTACATCAGCGGCATGTCGCCCGCCTGGTTGCCGATGTGCTTGATGAGGATCTCATCCTGGGTGAACGGCGTGGAACTGCTGCGCCCGGATCGGTCGATGGAAACCGAATCATGGACGCCACGGAAAAGCTGCGTGGGATCGAACTGGACGTGGAACCCCAGGTACTGGGCATCGCCGCGTGCCGCATTGGACCCCTTGAGGCGCACGCCGACGTTGTAGAACACTTCCTTCTCGTCGTAGATCACGGTGCCACGGATGAGGCCGTTGGACAACTGGTTGACGGGCGTGTGCAGGGTCTTGGTGTCGGCCGGAGTGAGGATGATGCGGAAGTTGTGCAGACCCCGCGCGGAGGCCTTGCTGTCCTGCACTTTGTAGAGGGCCCGCGCGGCGGGACCTTCGGCCGGGAAGAAGGCTTCCGTGCCTAGTCCGTCCGAGCCGGTGACGAAGAATCGCACGATCTGGCTGGCTGCCTGTCCGGGAATCGTCGCCTGATAGCGTCCCTCCGGTCCGAAGGTCATCGGCAGCGTCTGCAGTTCGCCGTCCTGCACCGAGTAGTGCAGCGACACACCTGTTACGCCTTGCGGATCGTCGGCGCGTACCGACACAACGACCGGCTGGTCGACTGCGGGCACAGCCGGGGTGTGGGACAGGTCGCGGAACGAAGGCCCCAGGTTCGCCACGTCACGTCCATTCCGCGCGCCAGGCGTGCCCACGCGACCGGGACGTTCCAGCACTTCCGTGTGCGGCAGCCGGTTCCAATACAGATTGCTGCGCACCTGGTTGGATCCGGCCAGCCACAACACGCGGTAACGGATCTCGTACTCGACTCCCTCTCGAATTTTCGCGCCCCCGGCGAAGGTCGTCTCGAGGTGGTTGAAACGATCCTCGGACGAACCGGTGGCCACCAGATGCAGCACCTGGTTGTTGGGATCGAACGGATCCACGGCGACGAGCGCGCGCTGCGTGCCACCTCCCCGCCACTTGGCGGCGGCCTGGCCCGGAACGTCGGACTGGAATGCTCCGTTCTGGATGCGCTGCGCTGCAGCGCCCGCGGGATCCTCGATCACCGACACGTCGTCGATCATCACCTCGCCCGCATCGAGCAGCCCGAGGATGAACTCCTGGTACTTGTTGTTCACGCCGTTCGTGAACCCTTCCGGCTTCACCACGCCGCGATAGGACACCGTGTGCCACGCCAGCGCCGACGATCGACTCGCCGCCCACGATTCCGGCACACGGTTGTCCGCGGAAGCATCGCGCAGTTCCAGGCTGGCGCCGCCCCCATCCGCATAGGCACTCCATCGTCCGTCGCTGTGGTAGAGCACCTCGTCGGCGGGATTGCCGTAACGATCCAATAGTTGAATGCGTTCCGAGCGATTCGACAGGCTCCCGTTCCACGGGCCGAACACCGATCGCACCTCGGGATAGCGAGCGGCGAAGGCCACCGGATCGCGGGCGATGACCAGATGCTGGCCCGGCGCCAGCGAAGTACCCGCCGGAAAGCGGAATTCAACGGCGTCGTCCAACGCCCACATTCCCAGGTCGACCGTCCGCGTCGCGCTGCGATTATGCAGTTCAATCCACTCCTCGTCCGATTCGCGGTACGGCTGGGTCGAGGTCGCCGGTTTCGTCTGGCGTCCCAGGCTGAGTTCCACTCCGAAGACCACGTCCGCGCTGGCCACGGAGTCCTGGTGGACTTCGACGGAAAGCCGATTCAGCCCTGGCTTCAGCGCGTCCTTGGGCAGTTCCTGGACCGCGCTGCGTTCCGCGTTGTTGATGGAGGTCGCGGCAAGCGTGTTCGCATCGATCGGTCCTTCGGCCATGTTGTACCGCAGGACTTCGACGCCATTCAGGTAGAAGACCGCCCCGTCGTCGACCAGATGTTGCAGCAGCAGGTCGAGCGTGGCGAGATCGCTGGCCAGATCGATCTCGAATTCACGTTCAAAGTAGAAAGTACGCACCGCCGGGAAGACGGACGCGGGATTGGGCAGCGCAGTTCGGATCGGTTCGGGCAGTGAGTCGCGGTCGTACCCGATCAGTCCGTTACCCGACTTCCAGCCGTCGTTGCCCACCGGATGGTAGGCAACCGCCCAGTCACTGGACAGGCCGGCGCTGGAGTCGCGATAGCGCCAGGGCGTGAAGGCATCCAGTTTGATGAGCGGCACGACATCGAACTGCGCCGGCACTGCCGGTATGCTCGGCGTGCCCGGCGCGTGATACATCAGTTCGTTGAGGACGATGTCCGATTCCAGTTGGAACTGGTTGGCGGCGCCGGGTGTCATGACAGCAGGCACCAGCCAGCGGTCGCCCCATTCAGGCGAGCGGGCGCGCGAGGTGTCCGGCACGCGCAAGGCATCCACGAGGGAACCATCCGCCGCGTGCAGGAACACCGCCTGCCCCGCCGTCGGAGTGAATCCCAGTTCGGCCGCGCGCAGCAATCGGTATCCGCCGGCCGCCAGTTCCTGCGGCCCCAGGCGATACGATGGCACGCGGGGATCGTCGGTTGCCAGACGCACGTCGCGCAGGTCCACCGCAGCGCCCGTCACGTTCCGCAGTTCCACCCAAAATCCATCCGCGCCGCCCGCCGAGATTTCACTCAGCTTCACGGACGCCCCTGCGGGAGATTCCACATCGGAGTTGGGAGCCCCAGGCGTACCACCCATCACGCGACTGCTCGACCAGTTGTCGGCGGGCTGGGTGCCACCGTTCGCGTGCACCTTCGCGAGACTGGCGCCCGAACCGTCCGCTCCCACCGGCCAGTCCCCTGCGTCGTTGTACGCCAGTTCATCCATGATGCGTTGGCTGTTGTTGCGCAGTCGCAGCGTCTCCCCGCCATTGGATAGTTGGCCGGGGTACGGCCCCAGGACATTCGCAAGCCCCGTGACCGCGGCCAGTTGCAGCGGATCCTTGGCCACCACCAGGTAGCCGCCCGCGGGAACGATAGTGCCGGCGGGAAACTCATACCCCACGCCTTCGATCGACCACCGTGACAGATCCATGTCCACCGACATCAAGTTTCGCAGCTCAACCCACTCCTGCGTCTCGCTTTCACGCGGATGGTATAGCAGTTCGCTGAAGACGACGGTACTGTCGAGCAGATGTCGAGCCTCGAGCGGTTCACGGCCGAAGCGGAAACGGCGAGCAGCGCGTTGCGGATTCGCCTGCGATGCCGCAGGCCTGTGTCGAGCGGGCCGTCTCATGGACCAACCACGCGTGGCGTGGCACGTCTCCAATGGACGCGCGGGACTCTCTTCGTTGCTGTCGCCAAACATCGGTGCGGATCCTCTTGGCCGTGGAGTCTCGGTACCAGTCGCTCGTCGCCTTCGAGCCAGCCTGCAAGGACTGGCCATCGCCTCCGCAGTGGCGGAACCACGGGCTGGATCGGTGTCGTCCACCGACAGTGGACCGGAAGATTGCGAGGGTGGATTTTTGTTGCAAACCGCCGGGCCATCGCCTATCTTGCCCGACAGTCCTCTGGACGCGCATTATCTTCCCGTTTCCCCCGCCCTGCCACTGTTGGCCTGCCACTTTTCACCGCGAAATCATGGCGTTGCCCATCGGGTGACGCAACCGTTAGCCTTCCCAGGCTGTTATTCGTTGAGCACGGCGTAAGCAGCCCATGTCCCTGATCCGGGACAGCCTGATCCAGGTCAGGCGGTGATCTGGCCGTGTTCGATGGCGTTAGCTCCGCGATTCCATGCACGGGCGACGCTCCACCCCTCATGCCACTAGGAACGAGGTATCGCATGACACGCATCAAGAGTTATCGAGTGAACGAACGAGCAATGGGCCGTGCGCGGCGTTGGGCCCGAGTGATGGGGGTTGGACTCGCCGGTCTGCTGCCGCAAGCGGCCCACGCAGGTCTCTCGTTAAGCGGAGGCAACCTGGCGTTGGTGCAGGAGGGACCGGTCGCGAACAAGGCGGGCGATCCCGTGCCACCCAACCTCGCCACGAACGCCACGCCGTTCGCCAGCGGCGAACTTGGCCCCGAACTGGGCATCGGGTTCCATGTGATCGACAACTTGAACGACGGCTTCTATGGCAACGCCTACAGTTGGATTGGCGGGGCGCCGAACGAGTATCCGGAACCGTTCGCGGGCGTTGACTTTGGAGCGACCGCCAAGGCGAATATCCAGAGCCTCGCGTTCGGACGCAGCAATGTGCTGGGAGGCGACGCTTGCGGCGTATGCGTGGATCGGCACCAGGGCTTGTATACCCTTCAATACACGCGTGTCCCCAACCCCAGCTCGCGACTGGACCTGGATGCAACCGGCAACGCGAGCACTGGCTGGGTCAGCATCGGTACGCTTGAGTACGGCCCATCGGATGGCCCGGGCACGAACTACAACCAGACGTGGATTCGCCATCGTTACAACTTCGATCCGGTGAGCGCGACCGGCCTGCGACTGATCGTGCCCGCGACGGGCCTGGGTGGCGGCACGGCCATTGACGAGATCGAGGTCTTCGATGCTCCGGGCGGTTTCGTGCCGCCTCCGCCTCCGCCTGCCCCCGTGGTGCTGACGCCCTCGGCCGGCTTCAGCCTGACCTGGGATGGCAACAACGGTGCGAACTTCACTGCGGACGATCCGGCCAGCGTTCCCGACAACCTGGCTCTCGCCTCGCGCGGCTCGGTGGCGTTCAGCAGCAGCGACCTCGGCCCGCAACTCAGCATTCCCTTCCACGTCGCCGACAACCTGAACGATGGCCTGTACGGAAATGCGAACAGCTGGATTGGCGGCGATGACAATCCGTTTGCGCCGGTGGCTTTCGCCGGCGTGCGGCTGGCGAAACCCACGGCCATCGGGCGGGTGGCATGGGGCCGCGATAATGGCAACAACACCACCGACGCCTGCGGAGGACAGTGCGCCGATCGTTCGACGGGCACCTTCACGCTGCAGTTCACCAGCGTTGCCAATCCGGACGCGAACACTGCGGAGACGGGGAACGCTTCGACAGGCTGGCAGACCATCGGCAAGGCCGACTACCGCGCCAGCGATGCCACGTTCACGACCTACCTGCGGCACGAGTATGCCGTATCCTCGGCGAACGGCGGCATTCTCGCCTCCGGTTTCCGCCTGCTGGTTCCGGCCACCGGTCTCGCAAGCGGCACGGCCATCGACGAGATCGAGTTGTACGCGGCCGGCTTGGCGGGCGACCTGGACAACAATGGAGTGGTCGATGCCAACGACATCGACCTGATTGCCTCGGCGATCCGAAGCGGCAGCACGGCGGCCCAATATGACCTGAATCAGGACAAGACCGTGAACTCGGCTGACCATCGCTACATGGTTCAGGTTATAAAGAAGACATGGTTTGGCGACGCCAACCTCGACGGCGTGTTCAACACGACGGACTTCGTCTCGGTTTTCCAGCGAGGCGAGTACGAGGACGGCGTCCCGGCCAACTCGGGCTGGATCGACGGCGACTGGAACGGCGATGCGGACTTTAACACCGCCGACTTCGTCATCGCCTTTCAGGATGGCGGTTTTGAGCAGGGCCCGCGGGCCGCTGTGTCGGCCGTGCCCGAACCCACCGGGTTGGCTCTGTTCGCTTTGGGTTTGCTTTCGCAGTTAGGTAGGATTCGATGCCGAAACACCCAGTCCCTCGAGCGTCGCAAGGCTTGATCGCAAGGCATGCACTGGCAGGCCTGGCCCTCGCGGCCAGCCTTGCCAGTGGTCTGGTCACGTCGCCGAGTGCGGCCCAGCAGGTCGTGGAGCCGCAGGCGGGCGCGGAGACCAACGCCCCCGCCCCCACGGAACCACCGAACGAGGCCCTGCCTCTGGTGGACTTCCAACGCGACGTCCTGCCGATCTTCGCGGCCCATTGCCATGCGTGCCATGGGCCCGAGCGTCAGGAGAGCAACTATCGGCTGGATGTGCGCACGGTGGCCGTCGGCGCCGGCGATTCGGGCGAGGTGGCGATCGCCCCCGGCCAGCCCGATACGAGCCGACTGCTGCGGCTGGTCAGCGCCGATGGGGACGAGGGACTCGTGATGCCGCCGCGCGACGAGTCGGCCGAGGGGCAGGTCGTGTCGTTGAACGATGCGCAGCGCGCGGTGCTGCGGCGCTGGATCGAGCAGGGCGCGAACTGGCCGGACGAACATGCGGGCGAGGAGACACGGATCACCACGGACCACTGGTCGTTCCAACCCGTCCGCACGGCGACTCCGCCCTCCCTCAATGCATCCGCCGAACTGCGCGACTGGGTGCGCACACCAGTCGACGCGTTCATTCTGCAGCAACTGCACACGGCCGGTTTGCGGCCATCGCCTGACGAAGAGCGACGACAGCTCATTCGGCGCCTCTATCTGGACTTATTGGGCCTGCCGCCGACGCCCGCCGAAGTCGACGCGTTCGTGCATGATACGTCCGAGACGGCCTATGAACAGTTGGTCGACCGCGTGCTGGCGAGCCCCCGTTACGGCGAACGCTGGGCTCGACACTGGCTGGATGTGATTCGCTTCGGCGAGTCGGACGGCTTCGAGACGAATCCCGAACGCCCGCGCGCCTATCCCTTCCGCGACTATGTGATCGGCAGCCTGAACGGCGATCTGCCCTATGATCAGTTTGTGCGCGAACAGATCGCGGGGGATGCCCTGGGCAGCGATGTGGCCACCGGATTCCTGGTCGCCGGGCCGTTCGATCGCGTCAAGAGTCCCGATATCAACCTGACGCTCATGCAGCGCCAGGACGAGCTGGCCGACATCATCAACACGACCAGCACAGCCTTCCTGGGGCTGACCGTCGGCTGCGCGCGATGCCACAACCACAAGTTCGATCCCATCTCTCAGCAGGACTACTATTCGATCCAGGCCGTCTTCGCGGGCGTCACGCACGGCGAGCGTCCCGTGCGTTCGCCGGACGCCGCGGCCGTTGCCGCGCGCGTCGAGGAAGTGAATGCCCAGCTCCGCGCCCTTGAGGAACAACGAGCCCAGCTCGCAGCCCAGGCCGCGCAGAACCCCGTGCCTGCCGCCAGCGGACTGCGCGAGCCGGTGCAGCCTACGCATAATGTCGACCGTTTTCCACCGATTGAAGCGCGCTGGGTGCGATTCACCATCTCGGCCACGGCGGGTGGAGGCGAACCGGGGATCGACGAACTGGAGATCTTCGCGGCGACGGACGCGAATCCGGATCCCGCGCCGCGCGACGAGGAATCGAAGGATACGGCAGCCAGTGGCGACGCGTCGCGCGGCAAAAATATTGCGCTCGCGTCGGCCGGCGCGAAGGCAACCGCTTCCGGCACGCTGCCAGGCCATGCGATCCATCAACTGGCCCACCTGATCGACGGTCAGTATGGCAACGAGCGAAGTTGGATCGCCGACACCGCCAATACCGGTTGGGTGGAGATCGAACTGCCGGCGGTGACGCGCATCGAGCGTGTTGAATGGGGCCGCGATCGACGCGGAGCCTTCGCCGATCGCGTCGCGACCGAATACCGCATCGAGGTGGCGACGGCCCCCGGACAATGGACAGTCGTCGCCAGTTCGGCCGACCGCCAGCCAGCGGCCCTCGGCGCGCCCGATCCCTTCGCGTTCATCAATCGCCTACCCGCCGAGGCGGCGACTGTCGCGCAGGAGAATCGTCGGCGCACCGAGCAATTGCGGCAGCAATTGGCGGAACTGCAGGTCGCGATGCCTGTCGCGTACATCGGTACGTTCGCCACGCCCGGAGCCACGCATCGCCTGTATCGCGGCGATCCGATGGCGCCGCGGGAACAGGTGAAGCCAGATGCCATCGGAGTCATCGGCTCGCTGGGGCTGGATACCGCCGCGGCGGAGCAGGACCGGCGCGTGGCACTCGCGCGCTGGCTGACCAGCCAAGACAATCCGCTCACCGCGCGCGTCCTGGTGAATCGTATCTGGCAGCATCACTTCGGCACCGGCATCGTGGCGACGCCCAGCGACTTCGGCGCCAACGGCGTTCCCCCCAGCCATCCGGAACTGCTCGATTGGCTCGCTGCTCGTTTCATGGAACACGACTGGTCCATGAAGTGGCTGCACCGCATGGTGCTGATGTCGAGTACCTATCGCCAGTCGAGCCATCCGCAGCCCGAGGGACTCGCGGCCGATGCAGCCAGCCGACTGCTGTGGCGGTTCCCGCCGCGAAGACTGGAAGCGGAGGCGATCCGCGACTGCATGCTGATGGCCAGCGGAGCACTCAACCTGCAACTGGGCGGCAAGGGCTACAACGTATTCGAGGTGATCCCCGAGACCGTGCACCACTACTTCCCTCGCAAGCAGTGGGGACCGAACGAGTGGCGGCGCATGATCTACATGACGAAGATCCGCCAGGAGCAGGATGCCGTCTTCGGCATCTTTGACTGTCCCGACGGCGGCCAGGTGATGCCCAACCGCAGTCGCTCGACGACGCCGCTGCAGGCGCTGAACCTGTTCAACAGCGACTTCGTGCTGCAGCAGGCGGGGATCTTTGCCGAACGCTTGCAGCGCGAGGCGGGAGAGGATCGCGAAGCCCAGGTGCGTTGCGCCTTTGGACATGCGTTCGGCCGCGAGCCGGATAGCGACGAAACGCGGTGGTCGGCCGAGTTCATTGGCGAGCATGGGCTGGCCGCATTCTGCCGCGCGATGCTGAACACCAACGAGTTTCTATTCCTGGACTGAGAGTTTGTTCCCGGGAACATCCGGTCGTTCCCCGTGGTAGTCGCTGAGGGAGTTACCTTCGATGCATCCGCTGAGTATCGCGCACCTGCTGAATCGCCGCACGTTCCTCGGCCACGCCGGATCGGGACTCAGCGGCATCGCCCTGGCCCAGCTGCTCGCGCAGCAAGGCCTGCTGCGGGGCGCGGAGGCTACCGCGCAGCCGGAGACGGGTAGCGAGGCGCCCCGCGAGGGCCGGGGCCCGATTCGTCCGATGATCGACCCCAGCCAACCCAACGCTCCTCGGCGTACGCACTTCCCCGCCCGCGCGAAGAATGTGCTGGTGATCTTCTGCAGCGGCGCGTGCAGCCACCTCGACACCTGGGACTACAAACCGGAACTGGTCCGCCGTCACGGCCAGCCGATGCCGGGCGGCAAGCTGATCACGTTCCAGGGGGAGCAGGGCGATCTGCAGCAGAGCCCGTGGGAGTTCAAACCGCGCGGCGAGTCGGGCAAGATGATCTCGACGCTGGTCGACCACATGGGCGAACTGGCGGATGACATGTGCTTCATCCACTCGATGACCAGCAAGACGAACACGCACGGCCCGGGCGAGACCTTCATGTCGACGGGCAACACGCTAGATGGATTCCCCAGCATGGGCGCGTGGGTCGTTTACGCGCTAGGTTCCGAGAACAGCAACCTCCCGGCGTATGTGTCGATCCCCGATCCGCGAGGCAAACCGCAGGCCAGCGTGAACAACTGGGGGCCTGGCTTCCTGCCGGCGGTGTTCCAGGGCACCGACTTCAACGCCGCGCAGCCGGTCCGCCATCTCGCCTCGCCGGCGGGAATGGAGGCTTCCACCGACCGCGCCACGCGCGACTTCCTGCTCCGCCTCAACCGCCACCATCTCGAGACGCAACTGCCGGGTGACACGGAGTTGGCAGCGAGGATTGCCAGCTACGAACTGGCGGCCAAGATGCAGTTGACGGTGCCCGCCGTCTGCGACCTGTCCACCGAGCCGGCGCATATCCTGCGCATGTACGGGGCGGACGATACGGAAAACCCGCTCAAAGCCGGCTTCGCCCGCAACTGCATCCTCGCTCGCCGGCTGTTGGAACAGGGCGTCCGCTTCGTGCAACTCTTCAACGGCGCCTACCAGACGGGCGGCGAGGGCACCAGCAACTGGGATGGGCACAAGGTGCTCAAGCAGCAGTACAGCGTACACGGCCCCATCCTCGACCAGCCCGCCGCCGGACTGCTCAAGGACCTCAAGCAGCGGGGCCTGTTGCAGGATACGCTGGTCGTCTGGTGCACCGAATTCGGACGCATGCCGACGTTCCAAAAGGGTGCCAGCGGACGTGACCACAATCCGTCCGGCTTCACCTGCTGGCTGATGGGCGCGGGCGTGAAGCGGGCGTTCAGCTACGGAGCGACCGATGAGTTCGGTTACAAGTCGATCGAGAATCCGGCCACCGTGTATGACCTGCACGCCACGATCCTGCACCTGCTGGGCCTGGACCACGAGCGACTCACGTTCTACCACAACGGCCTGGAACGCCGACTCACCGACGTCCACGGCCATGTGATTCACGACGTGCTGCAAGCGGCCACCTAGTACGCCCGGCGCGTGATTGTTCTTCCACGGAGCGCGCTATCGCGACCGCAGCCCCTGCCATGTTTCGTAGTCGGCACACGCCGTGTGCCGAGCATTCCTGGCCCCGTCGAGCATCCACGATCGCGCGGAAGAGGCACGCGACATGGACCTGCATGGATACGTCCCGGGCCTTAGGCGCAGGGCCGTGGGCCGCTCGCGTATTGACTCTTCCACGGAGCGCGCTATCGCGACCGCAGCCCCTGCCATGTTTCGTAGTCGGCACACGCCGTGTGCCGAGCATTCCTGGCCCCGCCGAGCATCCACGATCGCGCGGAAGAGGCACGCGACATCGACCTGCATGGAAACGTCCCGGGCCTTAGGCGCAGGGCCGTGGGCCGCTCGCATGATGCAAGCGTGATGGCTCGATGATCAGTAGGCCGGTCCGATCTTGCAGACCGGGCTGCGCTATTGACGGGCCAAAGACGCACGGCACACGGCGTTTGGATGGCTACGCTGGCAGGAGATCGATCAGCCGTCGCGATCGCTATTGTCCGCGACCGCCTCGTATACGGCCACGGCCGCCTTGGCCATCAAGTGCAACAGATGAGGACTCGGATGGTGCGGCAGGCGTTTCGGGCCCATCTGGCCAAAGGCTTCGCCAATCGCGTGTTCCAGTTCGTGTTCCAGTCGCCGCACCAAGTCGGGATCCATCGATTCACCTCCGGGCTGGGGAATATCGCACACGGGCGTAAAACACCCTGTGGTCGTGTGCTTCCTTGATTCTACAACCTCCTCGGGCGACAACTGCCGTCGCTTGCCGCGTTCAGTCCGCGAAACGCTTCGGGCGTCGAACGGGTAATCTGCCGTGCTGCGAGCGACCGACTACCGGAATTCGCCTTGGCGAGCCGGGTGCGGGTTTGACTTTCCACCACGCGCTCTTCACACTAGAACCTTGGTTCCCCCCCCACCCCGGGCAAGTCCTTCCCGCCCACCCCTGTCAGACCGTTTCATGCGCGAAACACTTTTCTTTGCATCCATGAATCCTGGCCGTGGTAACCACGTCGACCTTGCCGACTCGACGGGGCCGTGGGTCCGCGCCTCGAGCCATCGTTCCCGGGGGCGCCTCGCGGCGCGGATGGCGTTCAGTCTGGTACTGCTCGCCCGAGTAGCCGGCTGCGCGCCGCAGGTGGAAAGCCCGCAGGCGGTCGTGGAAGCACCGCTGCCGGAGATCAAGGTGGCGGTGATGAGCGTCTCGCCGCAACCCTGGCCGTCGATCGTCCGCACGCAGGGCAGCCTGGCGGCCGACGAGATCACGACGGTGGGAGCGAAGGTGGCCGGGCGAATCATCGCGGTGAACGTGGACCTGGGTGACCCCGTGCAGGCATCCCAGCCGCTTCTGAGCCTCGACCAGGAGGAGTTCCTGCTGGCGGTGGCGCAGTCCGAAGCGCAGTGGCTGCAGGCCCGCGCCGCAGTGGGGCTGAAGCCCGGCGACGACGTGGCCAACCTCAACCCGCTCAACGCTCCGCCCGTCCGCGAGGCCCAGGCCTTGTGGGACGAAGCCAAGCAGCAGGTGGAACGCGTCCGGCAACTCACCGAACAAAACGCCGCCAGTGAAGCCCAGCTCCAGCAGGTCGAGGCGGAGGAGCGTGTCTGCGAGGCCCGACATGCTTCGGCCATCAACAGCGTGCGCGAGAAGATCGCCATGATCTCGGTGCGTGCCGCGGAGTTGTCACTGGCGCGGGAACGGCTGGCCGAGTCGCAGGTGCTGGCTCCGTTCGAAGGCGTGGTCCAAAACCGATACGTCGCGCCTGGCACCTACGTGCAGGTCGGCGATCCGCTCGTGTCGCTGGTGAAGACCAGCGTCCTGCGGTTCCGGGGCACGATCCCCGAACGCCACGCGCAGGCCCTGAAGATCGGCCAGCGGCTGGCGCTGGTGATCGAGTCGTCCAAGCTGCCGCGTGAAGCGGTGGTGACGCGCATCAGCCCGGCCCTGGACGAGATGAGTCGCTCACTGCTCTTCGAGGCCACGATTGAAAACCCATCGGCCGACCTGCGGCCGGGACTGTTCGCGGAAGCCGAAGTGGTGCTGAACCCCGACGCGCAGGCCATGGTGATTCCGCGGTCCGCCCTGATTCGCTTCGCGGGTGTCGAGAAGGTCTGGCGGGTCAGCGACGGCGTGGCGGGTGAAGTGGTCGTGCGTGTGGGACGCCAGGAGCCGGACCGAGTCGAGATCTTGGATGGCCTGGCCGCGGGCGATGTGATCCTGCGGCAAGGCGATCAAGGACAGCAGGCCAAGGTGACGGCACTGCCCGCGACCGTGGCCGACGAGCGATCGTCGGGCGCGGCGAATGGTACGGCGTCCGCCGTGAAACGGGAGTTGTAAAAAAGGTACTACGGGAGACCGATCCCGCGCCGTGGACAGGACGCATTGCGACGTGGCGTCTCGCGAAATCCAACGCCTCATCGACCAGGACACGCGATCGGCTGCGTGATGGTCGAACAACGCGTGTCGATCGAACTGGGGGAAGTGGCTCATGTACTGGCTGGCCGAGATCTGCGTCAAACGCCCGGTGTTTGCGCTGATGATCATCATGGCCCTGCTGGTCGCGGGGCTCGCGGCCATGCCCAACCTGGGTGTCGATCGCTTCCCCAGCATGGACATGCCGACGGTCTGGATCCGCACCACCTATCCCGGCGCGGCATCGCAGGAGGTGGAATCGGAGGTATCGCAGCCGATTGAGGACGCGGTCGCGACGGTATCGGGCATCGAGGAACTGCGGTCGATGTCGTCCGATGGATCGTCCATGGTGATGGTCACCTTCAACCTTAACCGCAATATTGACGCGGCGATCCAGGATATTCGCGACGCGATCTCCGGCATTCTCAACCGCCTACCTCCCTCCATCGATCCGCCGATCGTCCAGAAGCAGGACACCGATTCATCGCCCGTCGTGACCCTGGCCGTATCCGGCCCGCGCACGGCGGCGGAGCTTTTCTTCCTGGCCGATCGCTATGTGAAGAGCGTCCTGGAAACCGCGTCGGGCGTATCGGTCTCGATCGCCGGCGCGGCCGACCGCGCGGTGCAGGTCAACATCGACGCCCGGCAGCTCGCCGCGCATCGGCTCTCCATCCTGCAGGTCCGCGAAGCACTGGCGCGGCAAAATGCCGAAGTGCCCGGTGGGCGCGTCGATGAAGGAATCCGCGAACGGTCGCTACGCACGCTGGGCCGCATGGCCGAGGCACGTGACTTCAACTCACTGGTCGTGTCGAACGCCGGTGGCGTCCCCGTGCGACTGGGCGACCTGGGTGAAGTGCTGGACACCACCAAGGAGGTCCGCACCATGGCCCGGCTCAATGGAACTCCGGCGGTTGTGCTGCAGATCCAGCGTCAGACGGGCGAGAACACGGTGCGCGTGATTGAAGCGATCAAGGAACGGCTTCCCCGCTGCGAGAGCCTGCTGCCGAAGGACGTGAAGGTCACCGTGATCCAGGACCAGTCACGCTACATCCTCGCGGCGCTCCATGAAATTGAAGGCCACCTGATCTCCGGCAGCCTGCTTGCCTGCATTACCGTGCTGCTCTTTATGCGATCCTGGCGATCGACGCTGATCGCCGCCGTGGCGATCCCCACGTCGATCATCGCCACCTTCGCCTTCATGCGTTACTTCAACTTCACCCTCAACAACGTCACCATGCTGGCCCTGGTGCTGATGGTCGGGGTGGTCATCGACGATGCGATCGTGGTGCTGGAGAATGTGTTTTTCTACATCGAAGAGAAGGGGTACGATCCGTACCGTGCCTCGATCGACGGCACGCGCGAAATCGGCCTTGCCGTGCTCGCCACCACGCTTTCGCTGGTGATCGTCTTCCTGCCCGTATCGTTCCTCTCCAGCGTGACGGGCAAAATGCTGTATGAATTCGGCGTCACCGCCACGGTGGCGATCCTGGTTTCGATGCTGGTAAGCTTCACGCTGACCCCCATGATGTGCAGCAAGCTGCTCAAGCCGCACAGCAAGGACAGCCAGGCCCCCAATTCGCGATCCGGTTTCTACCAATGGATCGAAACCAGCTACATGGCCATGCTGCGATTCTCGATGCAGCACCGCTGGCTCGTGCTGCTGCTCTCGCTGGCGACCATCGCCGCCAACGTACCGCTCTATGACCTCGTCAAGCAGGACTACATCCCGACCAACGTGGACGAATCGGAGTTCGAGATCCGGGTCAGCGCCGTGGAGGGCGCGAGCCTGAGTGCGACGAACGAGGCGATCTTGGAGGTGGAGAAGATCTTGGAGGCGGAGCCGGGAGTGGAGTTCGTGCTTTCGACCGTGGGAACACGCGGATTCGGCGGAGTGAATCGCGGCGAACTCTACGTGCGCCTGCAGGATATTAACGAGCGAACCTTCTCCCTGGGACGCCTTTGGCGCGGCCTGCTGAAGGGTGATCCGGGCGAGGCGCTTCGCGGCAACTTCACGCAGAGCGAAAAGATGGGTGCCATCCGCACGCAACTGGCCTCCGTGCCCGACGTCCGCGTCGCGGTGCGCAACCTGACGTCGCTGCGACAAGGGGCCCCGGTCGACATCGACTTCTCCATCACCGGACCCGATGCCGAGCAGCTGGCGTCGTTCAGCGCGCGTCTGATGGAACGAATGGCCAAGATCCCGGGCGTGGTGGATGTCGACACCACCCTGCGGCTGGACAAACCCGAACTGCTCGTCTCCGTCGATCGCGAACGCGCCGCCGCCCTGGGGATCGAGGTCCAGGAGATTGCCGAAACGCTGCGTGTCGCGGTGGGCGGTGATGACCGCGTCTCGCGATACCGCGACCGGACCGTGGACGATGCCTACGATGTGGAACTGCGCCTGGTGGGCATCGACCGCCAGGATGTGGAATCGATCTCGCAGCTGTACGTCCGGGCGCGTCCCACGATGGTTGGCTTGAACATGCCCCGCTCTGGAAGCATGCGGGCCGACGGCACCGTGCTGACCCGTATCGACAATGTCGTGCACTTCGACTTCGGCAATGCGGCCGCGCGCATCGATCGCCTCGACCGGCAACGGATGGTCGCGCTGCGAGCCAACCTCGCCGCCGGTTATGCGCTGGGCGACCGCATCGACGAGATCCAGAAGGTCGCCGAGGAGTTGGGAATTCCCGCCGGCTTCGAAACCAAGATCCTCGGAAGAGGCCGCGAACTGGAACGCACTCTCACCGATTTCGTCTGGACCTTCGCATTGTCGTTCGTCTTCATGTACATCGTGCTCGCCGCGCAGTACGAACACCTCGTGCATCCGTTCACTATCCTCTTCTCGCTGCCGCTCGCCGTACCCTTCGGACTAATCAGCCTCTACTGGGGCGGTGAGACGCTGAACCTCTACTCCGCGCTCGGAATCCTGGTGCTCTTCGGCGTCGTGAAGAAAGCCGCCATTCTCCAGATCGACCACACGAACGCGCTGCGTGCGAAGGGGATGGAACGGCTGCCCGCGATCTTGCAGGCCAACCGCGACCGCCTACGTCCCATCCTGATGACCACCATCTCGTTCGTCGCGGGCCTGCTGCCGCTGCTGGTCGCCACCGGTCCCGGCGCCGAAGAACGTCGCTCGATCGCCATCCTCGCGGTCGGCGGACAGACGCTTTCGCTGCTGCTGACCCTGCTGGCCGTGCCAGTGATCTACTCCTATCTGGACGACCTCGCCGCCCTGTTCCACAGGCGACGAGTCACCGACGCCTCCCTGCCAGCTCCGCTGCAGATCGGATGGCAGCGGCCTGCGGAACCGCAGGCTTGATCGAACCCGTCGCGGCGACCACCGCGCGATGCCTCGCAAGGAAGTGCCATGCGTTCGACGTTGCGTGATCCGCTCCCACTCGTCCTCGTCACCCTCGGAGCCTGCGCAACTTGGCTGTTCGTGGGCGTGGCGCGGTCGCTGAGCAGCGCGAGGAACCATGCCTGGGACGAGTGGGCACTGCTCGCGCTGCGCGTGCCCGGTGATCCGGCCGACCCGCTCGGGCCGCCCTGGGTCGAGGAGATGATGCGCGACCTGACGGCGCTGGGGGGAGCCACCGTGACCACGCTGGTCGTGCTGGCCGCCGTCTTCCTGCTGGCGGCGCAAGGACGGCGACGGATGGCGGGCTATCTGGTCGTCACCGTCGTCGGCGCCGCCTGCCTGAACGGACTGCTGAAGGAGTCTTTCGATCGACCGCGTCCCGACCTCGTACCTCACGGAGTGCCTGTCTACTCCTCCAGTTTCCCCAGCGGCCACTCCATGACCGCCGCGGCCACCTACCTGACGCTGGGGGTCATCGCATCGCGCCGACAACCTCGCGTCACAACCCGCCTGCTCATCATGCTGTCCGTCTGCGCGATCGGCATCGCCGTTGGCCTCAGCCGCGTCTACCTGGGAGTGCATTGGCCGACCGACGTCCTCGCCGGCTGGGCCGCCGGCTCCGCCTGGGCCTTGCTCTGCTGGCTTGTCGCCGACCGCTTCGATGTACTCACACCAAGCCACCTCGCTTGAAGTCGCCTGTTGATCTGAAAAAGAAAAGCCTCGCCGAGCCAAGAGGCCAGGCGAGGCTTTTCGTGTTGCATCCCGAAGTCCGCCTGCGGAACGGACTCATCCGACAATGGCCAGTCAACCGACGGTTCAGTCGACTACCGCTTGCGACGACCCAACGCACCCAGAGCCAGCAAGCTCAGCGTGCCCAGCGTCGCGCTGGTCGGCTCCGGTACCACCAGCAGTTCCACTTCCGCGATCTGCATGCTGTTCGCGGCGGCCGCGTTCTTCAGCGAGGGGAAGCGGACCTTGTAGTGGTCGAAAGAGGCCGAGTTGGCGAACGTCACGAGTTCGTTGTGCACGGGGATCGCGTTGCCGCCCGCGTTGCGGTCGGCGGGCAAGTTCAGCGGGCCCGCCGAGATCAGCGTCCACGGTCCGATCAGGCTGTTGTTCGATCCAAAGATCTCGTAGCTGGCAGGATCACGCTCCACCGCGTCATTGGCCGTGAAGAAACGCGCCGCCGTAATGGGGAGCTTCGACGGATTGCCGGAGGGCGTCACCGCGAAACCCGACTCGATGTCCAAGAAGTTCAGGTACTTCTGGCCAATGTTGTTGATGGCGTTTTCCACGCCTTCCTTCGCCGGCGGCGCGCCCGCGCTGGTGTCGCCGTCGTTCGTACCACTCACCAACTCAATCGGATCACCAGGATTGGTGATGTCCGTGTACTGGGCCTGCGCCGACGCCGCCCAGGCGACCGACAACGCGGCCGCGAAGCAGAAAAGGGACTTGCTGATTCTCATGGATGTAACCTCGAGGAATTGCAGTAGTAACTACCCACCATGGGGACGAAAGTACCCTTCCCACGCGACGAATCAAGCGCCAGGACGCGAAAATCCCAGGAATTAAACATCCACGACCTGGTCGCATGGTTCCGGCGTTCAAGAAGCGATACACGGCGAGATCGGTCGATTTCATTTTTGGAGCAATGCGCGCTCACGCAGCCGATCACGAGCCGAGACGAGCAGGCCGCGGAGCGACTCCTCCTCGAGTTCAATCAGCCGATGCGGACAGGCGAACTGCTCGGTGATCATCGCGCGCAGCGAGGGCAGGCGCTGCACGAGGCCGCCGGAGAGCGCGACGCGATCGTAGCCGCCGGGCTCGCTAAGTCGCGCGGCGCAGACGGCGTAATTCTCGGCCATGCGCTCGAATGCGGCATGGAACCAGTGGCCCACCGTCAGGTTCTCCAGCCTCAGGTGCTCCACGCGCCCTTCGTCCCCCAAGGGCCCGGCGAAAAACGAAAGGTGCATCTCCAGGGGATCACCCGTGCTATTCGACCGGCGCTCGCCGCGGATGCGGGCGACTTCGCGCTCAATCACCGTCCAAGGATCCCGCAGCGTGTAGCCCTCATGCCTCGGCAACTCCCCCAGCAGATCGAGCAGGCCGTTGAGCGCTCGTCCCGCGGGCAGGTGCGTGAGCGTGTTGAGGAATCGCCCATCACCAAAGGGACGCGTCTGGTAGTTGCCGAGTCGCGGCTCGTCCGTCAGCAGGCTCACTTGCGATCCGGTCGACACGTTGATCGACAGTTCGCGCGACTGCAGCCCAACGCCCGTCAAGGCAGCCTGGTGGTCGCCCATGGCGGGGAAGCACGCGAGCGTTCGTCCGGCGATCTCGCATTGGCCCAGGATCTCGTGACGCCTTGCCAGCCGGGGCCACGACACCGACGGTCCCGCCACGCGTAGCAACCATTCGTCACACGGCTGCATTGCGTGGAGATCCACGAACCCCAGCGCCAGCGTCGGTTCAGTCCGTGGCGCAACTCCACACAGCTGTGACACGATGTAGTCACCCAAGGGCATCGCCAGGCAAGGCTGCGATGGCAGTAGGCCGTGACCTGCCAGCCAGGACACAAGGCTGATCGTCGAACCAGGCTGCAGCTCGCGACCATTGCGATCCAGGTCTTCCGCCGTCACCGTCCGACGAAACTCGTCCCAGCATGGAGCATCGGGCGTCGACGATCCAGGCTTCTGGCGTGACGGAGCCAGCAGTCGCTGGTCGCGCCACGAAATGTAGTTGCCCGTCGCCTCGCCGCGCTGCGTCGTCAGCACCAGACCGCCCATCTGGCTGCTGAACAGCGCGTGCCCAGCCCCTGGCGACTCGCCGCTCAACTCGGCCAGCAGCTCCCGCACCCGGCACAACACCTCCTGCGGAACCACTTCATGATGCAAAGGCGGCAGGCCCGCCACGGGATCCGGAAAGGGGATCTGCCGCACCGGCCCTAGGCGGTTGTGTTCCAGATCCAACACACAGCCTTTGATGGAAGACGAACCGATGTCGACCCCGAGTACTTGCGTCATGAGAAAGCCGCCGCGTGGGAAGCCCGGCGTCCTGGAGACGAGATGAAAAAGATTGACTCGAGAATTGTCTGACAATATAATCGCGACGTCTTGGAAGGCAAGGAGGCAGCTCGCGCTGGACGACTCTCGGCGATCCGTCGAGACTGCGGCGCGAGACGCCCAGCTGCCCACGCCAGTTCCCCTACCCCGGCCAATCCCCTGCCCTGCTCCACCAACCTCGCTTCATCCTGCTCCGTCCTCGACGCGATTGGTTTGCACCATAGTCGCCCCCGGCTCTCGTGCGACGACCGTCCCCGCTCCTGCGCCCGATCCGCATGCTCGACTCCTTCGTGTCCGCCTTGCGTCGTGCCCGGCACGCCGGAGGTCGACCGAGCGACAGGCAACGGCTCGCAGCGCAACGAACGCATTCGGTCGGCGCGAACCATCCCTGGATTCCGGCAGTCAGGCAGGCGTTTCATTCACAGCATTTCATCCACAGCCTTTCGACCTTCACTTCGGGAGCCGACGTCGCCATGAAGACAACTGGTCCCACGGGCGTGACGCTGGAACGGCAGCGGCGCAGCGACATGGTGGCGCACCGCATCCGCGAGCTGATCGTGGACAATCGCCTGCTGCCCGGCGACCGGCTTCCCACCGAGCACGAATTGGCGGGACGTTTTGGCGTCAGCCGCCTGGCCGTGCGTGAAGCGACCAAGGCCCTGGAGTTCCTGGGCCTGCTGGAGGCTTCGCCGCGACGCGGTCTCACCGTCGGCGCCCTCGACCTTCAACGCGTCACGCCTTTCCTGCAGTTCCACCCGACGGTGCGCGAAACCACGCCCGACTCGCACATCGACACGCGTATCGTGCTGGAGACGGGCGGATTGCCTTGGGTTGCCGCGCGGATGCGCGAGGACGCGTCGATCTACCACGACCTGTGTGCACTTGCCGAACAGTTCCGCGACGCTCGCAGCCTGGCAGAATGGATCGAGCTGGACATTCGCTTCCATCGCCAGTTGATGCAGGCCAGTGGGCTGGCGCCGCTGGTAGCCTTCCATGACCTTCTGGAAATCTTCTTCCAGCGTTTTCGCCCGCGCCTGCCGGTCGAACCGCACGACGCCGGCAACGACTGGGAACAGGGCGTGGAGAGCCACCGGATCATTGTCGAGGCGCTGCGTGCGGGAGACGTCTTGTCCGCCTGCCAACAGCTGCGCGCCCATATCGAAAGCCACCGTGAACCCGCGAGGCCGCAAACACCATGACGATCGTTTTTTTTCCAAGCCGCTGGTACGGCATCCTCTTGCCGTGCTGTCTCGCCACCCTGCTGGTCGCAGGCACTCTTCGCGCAGCCGCCCCCGTTTTTGACGAACTGGAGCGACGTTTTGCCCAAGATGTGCGCCCGCTGGTTACCGAATACTGCGGCCAATGCCACGGCGTCGACAATCCGGAGGACGATGTCAACCTGGTGCGGTTCACGACGCTGAAGGATGTGCGCAGCGATGTCGAGCAGTGGCTGCATGTCCGCGACGTGATCCGCAACCGCGAGATGCCTCCCGCCAACGAACCGCAGCCGACCGACGCGCAACGCGAGGTGCTTGAATCGTGGCTGAGCGACTACCTGCGTGCCGAGTCGCAGGTGAACGCAGGCGACCCCGGTCCCGTCATCCCGCGGCGTTTGAGCAACGCGGAGTACACCTACACGATTCAGGACCTGACAGGCGTCACGCTCTACCCGGCGAAGGAGTTCCCGGTGGACAGCGCGGCGGGCGAGGGTTTTACCAATTCCGGCGCGGCGTTGGTCATGTCTTCCGCCCTGCTGCAAAAGTATTTTGATGCTGGCAAGGAGATTGCCCGGCACCTGGTGCCGCTACCCGACGGCGTGCGTTTCTCCCCCGGTGTCAGCCGGCGCGACTGGTCGGATGAACTGCAGGCCCGCATCATGGCATTCCACGCGAAGTATGCCGATGCCGAAGGCAAACTGCCGCTGGCAGCGTACCTGCGCGCGACGCTGGAGGAACGCGAGGCGCTGGCATCGGGAAGCAAGACGCTCGAGGAGGTGGCGACCGAGCGAGGCCTCAACGCCCGCTACCTCGCCACGCTGTGGCGGACGCTTCACCAACGCGACGACTCATCCGTGCTCGCCGGCGTCCGCCAACTGTGGACGTCCAGCGAGCCTGCGGACGTCGACAAACTGGTGGCCCACATCCAGCAATGGCAGCAGGCACTTTCACGTTTCCAGAATGTCGGCCACCTCAAAGCCTGGATGGTCGACGTCCATCCGCTGGCTGCCAAGCAGGACGTCCAGTTGCCGCTGAACGCGCCGCCGGAGGCGCGGGAAGTGACGCTCTACCTGGTCGCAAATCCCGCGGCGGACGGCAACCAGCAGGACTACGTCGTCTGGAATCGGCCGCGGCTGGTCGCGCCGGGGCGCCCCGAGTTGCTGCTGCGCGATGTTCGCCGCGTCACCGGACAACTGGCTAAGCGACGCGAACAGATCTTTTCCTCCACCGCGAACTGCCTCGCCGCGGCCATCGAGGCCGGGCGGGCAAATGGACCGTTGGATGCCGCACAACTGGCGAAAAGCCATCAGGTCGCGCCGGACGTGCTCGCCGCCTGGCTCGACTACCTCGGCATCCAATCCGGCTCCAACCTTCAGTTGGAACACATGGTGAATCGCCTCGAGAGCAACGCCAACTACGATTTCGTCAAGGGCTGGGGATCGAACGAAACGCCGAACCTCGTCGCCAACTCCTCCGACCAGGCCGTGCGGATCCCGGGCGCCCTGAAGGCCCATGGTGTCGCCATGCATCCGTCGCCCACGCATCACGTCGCGGTCGGCTGGAGCGCGCCTGCCGCGGACACCGTCCGCCTCCGCGCCCAGTTGGCTTCCGCCCATCCCGAATGCGGCAACGGCGTGACGTGGTCGGTGGAGTTGCGTCGCGGCGCGACCCGGCAGCGACTGGCGACGGGCGTGGTGACGGGCGGAGCACCGGCGGACACGCAACAGCTCGGTCCTTACGCCGTGCAGGCGGGCGACTTGCTGTCGGTACTGGTCGGACCCCGGGATGGAGATCATGCCTGCGACCTGACCGAAGTGGAGTTCCTGGTCGAATCCACGCAGGATGCCACGCGGATCTGGAATCTGGCCGCCGACATTTCGCAGGATCCGCTGCAAGGCAATCCCCACGCCGATCAGCGGGGCAACGCGTCAGTATGGCATTTCTACACCGAAGCCGTTTCAGGCACAGCCACCGGGCCGGTGATTCCCGCCGGCTCCCTGCTGGGCCGCTGGCAGGCAGCGCAAGGCAATGAAGAGAAGCAGCGACTGGCAGCCGAACTGCAGCAACTGCTGATACAAGGTCCGCCTGCGGAGCAGGATCATCCCGATCGCATGCTGCATCAGCAGCTTACCACCTTGAGCGGGCCGCTCTTCACCAGCCTGCTGCTCTCCGGCGATCAATCGACCGCACCGGCCGACACGACGGGTAACGACGACGAAGTATCCAATACCGACAATCCTTGGGGCCTCGATCCGCGTCAGTTCGGCCACCATCCCAACGGCACCCCGATCGACGAATCGAGCCTCTGTGTGCAGGCCCCCTCGATTCTCGCCATCAAGCTGCCCGCGGACTTGGTGAACGGCAGCCAGTTCGTGGTCACCGGAGCATTGGACCCGGCGACGGGCGCGGAGGGCAGCGTACAGCTGCGCGTGACCACCGATCCGCCTTCGCCGACCTCCACCGAACAGCTCGACCCCAGCGTTCCCATCGTGACGCAGGAGAACAGCGCGACCGCGCAGGGCCTGCTCCGCGCGTTCGCCGACTTCCGCTCCCTCTTCCCCGCTGCCATCTGCTATCCTCGCATCGTCCCCATCGACGAAGTCGTCACGCTGACGCTTTTCCATCGCGAAGACGGCAACCTCATGCGACTCATGCTCGACGACCAGCAGCGCCGTGAGCTGGACCGATTGTGGGAGGAACTGCACTTTGTCAGCCAGGATGCTTTCGCGCAGGTGGATGCGTTCGCGCAGCTGATGGAGTACGCGACGCAGGATAGCGACCCGCGGCTGTTCGAAGGCTTCCGGGAACCGATCCAAGCCAAGGCCGGCGCGCTGCGGCAGGCGTTGCTGGATGCGGAGCCCGCGCAGCTGGCCGGTGTTCTGGCGATTGCCGAGCGTGCGTTCCGTCGTCCGATGACCGATCGCGAACGAGAAGCCTTGCGCACGCTGTATGCGAAACTGCGAGAGCAGGAGATTCCGCATGACGATGCGATCCGGCTGTTGCTGGCGCGGGTGCTCGTTTCCCCTACGTTCCTGTATCGCTTTGAGCAGGCGGCGAGTGCGAGTCCTTCGGGCCCGGTCAATGACTGGGAACTGGCCTCGCGCCTGAGCTACTTCCTTTGGTCTTCCGCACCGGACGAAGAACTGCGGCAGTGTGCCGCCGAAGGCCGTCTGCACGAGCCCGCCGTGCTTGCCGCCCAGGCCCGTCGCATGCTTCGCGATCCGCGAGTCCGGCGGCTGTCCACCGAATTCGCGTGCCAGTGGCTGCACATCTATGATTTTGACCAACTGGACGAAAAAAGCGAAACGCACTTCCCAACGTTCGTGGATGTGCGCGACGAGATGTATGAGGAAGCAATTCGTTTCTTCACCGAACTATTCCAACAGGATCGTCCGGTGCTGGAGGTGTTGGATGCCGACTACACGTTCGTCAATGAGACCCTCGCGCAGCACTATGGAATGACGGAAATCACCGGATCCGAATGGCGCAAGGTAGAGGGGTGGCGTGAGCAGGGACGCGGTGGCATCCTGGGCCTCGGCGCCACATTGGCCAAGCAGTCGGGTGCGTCGCGGACCAGTCCCATCCTGCGGGGCAACTGGATCGCCGAGGTGGTGCTGGGCGACAAGCTGCCGAAGCCACCAAAGGGCGTGCCTCAGTTGCCGGAAGACGAAACGGCGACAGCTGGGCTGACCGTGCGACAACTGGTGGAGAAGCATTCCAACGACGAGCGATGCGCGGGATGCCATCGCCGCATCGATCCGTTCGGCTATTCGCTGGAGGGCTTCGACGCGATTGGCCGACAGCGGACGCGAGACCTCGCCGACCGTCCCATTGATGTGCACGCCCGCGTCATGGATGGATCGTCGTTTGAAGGCCTTGACGGCTTGCGCAACTACCTGCTGACGACGCGTCGCGACGACATTCTAGCGCAGTTCTGCCGCAAATTGCTGGGTTACTCGCTCGGCCGCGGCGTCCAGTTGACCGACTTGCCGCTGCTGGAGGAGATGCAGCGCAACCTGGCAGCCAACGACTATCGTTTTTCGGCGGCTGTGGAGACGATCCTGCAGAGTCGCCAGTTCCGGGAGATCCGCGCCGCCACGCCCTAAACGCATCCACGGCGTACCGTGTCGCATCAACTCGCTCCACCGCCCTCCTTACCTTCAAGACAACCTTCTTCTTTACGCTACGGAGTACCGAACATGCTCGCTCACCATTTTTCGCGACGCACCTTCCTGCGTGGCATCGGCGTTTCGATGGCACTGCCTTGGATGGAGTCCATGACGGTCTGGGGTGATGAAGCGACGGCGGCCGCGGGTGGCAGCGAAGCACCGGTGCGGTTCGCGTGCCTTTTCTCGGGAAACGGATTCCACAGCAAGGAGTGGTGGGCGCGCGGGGAAGGAGCGGGCATGGAACTGGGCCAAGTGCTCGCTCCACTACAGCCCCATCGCGAGAAGATGCTTTTCATCCGCGGACTCTACAACGAGGAAGCACTCAAGGGGAACATCCACAGCTCGCAGACCGGTAACATCCTGTCGGGCGCGCCGCTCGCTTCGGGCGGTGAGATCAAATCCGGCACCAGTATCGACCAGGTGATGGCCCAGCGCATCGGCAACTCCACCAAGGTGCCGAGCCTGGTCCTCGGCTGCGAAAAGTCGAACCCATCGGTGCACAAAAACTACTCAATGCTCTACAGCTCGCACATCTCATGGAGTTCCCCGACATCGCCCACGCCGCTGGAACTCTACCCGGCCCTCGCCTTCGACCGACTCTTCAAGGACGATGTGAATCGAGGCGACCAGAGCGTGCTGGATGCGGTGCTCGAAGACGCGCACGACATTCGTCGCAAGATCAGTTCCGCCGACCAGCGAAAGCTCGATGAGTACCTCGAATCGGTGCGCGAGGTGGAGCATCGCATCGAGCAGGCCGGCAAGAAGGGCGAACTGCAGGGATGGCGACCCACGCTGGCGAAGCCCGACATGCCGCGGCCTGCGGACGGCATTCCGCAGGATATCGCGGAGCACATGAAGCTGATGTGCGACATCCTTGTGCTCGGCTTCCAAACCGACACGACCCGGATCTGCACGCTGAAGCTGAACAACGACCACAGCTCCCTGCGTTTCCCGAACCTGAACGTCGACTACATGATCCACCACCTGTTGTCGCATTCGGACACGGCCGACTGGCTGAAGGTGAACCAGTTCTTCATGCAGCAACTGGCCTACATCGCCGGCCGCCTGGATAGCATCCAGGAGGGCGAGCGCACGGCACTCGACAATTCGATGCTGCTCTACTGCTCCAGCATGCTGACCGGCGGCCACGACGCGACGCAGTTGCCGGTGGTCGTGGTCGGCGGCGCGGGCGGCAAGCTGCGGGGCGGTCGCGTGCTGGACTACTTGGAGAAGCCCAATCGCAAGATGTGCAGCCTGTATCTTTCGCTGCTCGACAAGGCGGGCATCCAGCTGAACGAATTTGGCGATTCGCGAGAACGATTGGCGGAAGTTTAGACGGCGGAATCGGTGCCGGTGGAGTGCCCGACGACGCCCGGGAGTCGGCGGTAACTCAACATCACGATGGTCGGGGAGAGTACCACGATGGGTCGCGAGAGGATGCGTCGCGCGAGCGAGTCTTCAGCGAGCGAAATGGCCGCGGTGCGGTGCTGGGTCGCGTTCGCCTTGTGCCTGACCTGCGTCGCAACGGCGGTGCGCGCCGCGGAACCGATCGAGGGGTCGACGGCGGCGGTCGTGGATGAAAGTTTCTTCGAGCAGAAGATCCGACCGGTGTTGGCCGAGACCTGCTTCCGTTGCCACGGAGGCCAGGAGGGCCTGGCCGAGGGCTCGGGCGGGTTGCGAGTTGACTCGCGCGAGCACCTGCGCAGGGGCGGAGACTCGGGCCCGGCCTTGGCAGTCGAAGATCGGCAAGGCGATCCGAGCAACAGCCTGCTGCTACGGGCCATTCGGCGCGACGAGGACGTGGCCGCCATGCCGCCCGACAAGCCGCTGCGTCCCGACCAGATCGAGGACTTTACGCGCTGGGTCGCGGCCGGCGCTCCCTGGCCGGAACGCTCCACGGTCTTCCTCCAGCAGTCGCACTGGGCCTTCGAGTCGCCGGTGGCAACTCCTCCGCCAGCCGTGCGTGACGCTGCCTGGCCACGCACTACCCTGGACGCGTTCATCCTCGCGAAGCAGGAAGCCCTCGAGGCGCGTCCCGCGCCCGAAGCAGACCGTCGCAGCTGGCTGCGACGCGTCACCTACGACCTGACCGGCCTTCCGCCCACCGCCGATGAACTCGATGCCTTCCAGAACGACCCGCGTCCCGAGGCGCATGACGAAGCGATCGAACGCCTGCTGCGTTCACCCCGTTATGGCGAGCATTGGGGACGCCACTGGCTGGATGTCGTGCGATATGCCGATACGGCAGGCGAGAACTCCGACCATCCCCTGCCGCATGCGTGGCGTTATCGCAACTGGGTGATCGACGCGCTGAACCAGGACAAAAGCTACCGCGATTTCATCCAGGAGCAGATCGCCGGCGACCTGCTGGCCGCCCAGGGGCCGCCGGAGCAGTACACCGATCGCGTGATCGCCACCGGTTACTTGGCCATCGCGCGTCGCTTCGGGCATGACATCGACCAGGACATGCACCTGACGCTGGAGGACGCGATCGACACTCTAGGCAAATCGGTGCTGGGACTGACCATCGGCTGCGCCCGCTGCCACGACCACAAGTTCGATCCGCTGTCCAGCAAGGACTACTACGGACTCTATGGGATCCTGGCGAGCACGAAGTTCGCCTTCCCGGGCTGCGAACCCAAGCAGCAGCCGCGAGACTTGGTGCCGATCATCGAGCCAGGCGAGTTTGCGCGTCGGACACAGCCGGCGCGGGATCGACTTGCGGAGTTGGACCGGCTGGACGGCGACGCTCGCGCGGCGATGCAAGCGTGGGCCGAGCAGACGCGCACGCTCGTCGACTCCGCGCGGACCGAGTTGGCGAGTGGCTCGGTCGCCGATGGCGGATCCTCGCCGATCACCTCGCCCGAGGGACCATCCGCGCTGACGGTCGCGCTGCGGAAGGGCGACGCGATCCGGCTGCAGATCGCTCCCAACACGAACCACGGTGCCGATACGACGCGACTGGAACTGACCATCCGCGACCTGTCGGATGCCGCGCGTTCCTGGAGCCTGCAGGACTTGGTGGCCGACCAGTTGCGTTCCAATCCGCTCGTTGATCCGCGTGGCGAGGGCCTGACGTGGGCCCTGCTCGACGCGCGCCACGGCGACTCCCTGCTGCTCGAATCCGCGCGTAGCCTGGAGGGCAAGGCATCGCTCCATGCTTGGCGAAACGGCAATGAACCTTCGGTGCTCGTGAACAGTTCGGAGCAGCCGCTGCAGGCATGGACGCAACTGGCGGCCCGATCGCTGTTCGTGCATCCCGCAGCCGATGGTCCGGTGGCGATCGCCTGGTTCGCACCCGCCGAGGGAACCTACACGCTGGCGGGTGCGGTGGCCGATGCCCACGCCGGGGGGGGCGATGGAGTCGTCTGGTCGCTGGAACGCATCGCCACGCCCGAATACCCGCGTCATCTGACCGAACTCAGCCGCATCGCCGCGGGCATGGCCGAACGCCAGGCAACGAGGCGGGAACTGGAGTCGCAACTGGCGATGCCGGTGGCGTATGCCGTGGTCGAGGGCGAAGCGAAGGACGCGAAGATCCATGTGCGGGGAAATCCCGAAGACCTGGGCGAGGAGGTGCCGCGGCGGTTCCTGTCTATCCTCGGAGGCCAGGCGGTAGAACAGAAGTCCGCGAGCGGTCGACTGGAACTCGCGCACTGGCTGACCAGCGATACCAATCCGCTCACCGCGCGCGTGATCGTGAATCGCGTCTGGCAGTGGCATTTTGGTCGCGGCCTGGTGGCCACGCCTAACGATTTCGGCCAGCGGGGCGCGCCGCCCACGCACCCCGAACTGCTCGATGACCTCGCCGTGAAGTTCATGGAGAACGGCTGGAGCCTGAAGTGGCTGCATCGCGAGATCCTCCGCAGCGCGACCTATCGGCAGTCCAGCCTTCCCGCCGAGGAGAGCGCGGCACTCCTCGCCTCGACGCCGACAGCCGCCGACCTCTATCTGCACTTCCCGCGACAACGCCTCTCCGCCGAGGAACTCCGCGACTCCCTGCTCCTGGCCAGCGGCGAGTTGGACCTGGAGCCTGGCACGTCGCATCCATTCCCCCCCGAATCCACCTGGTCGTTCACGCAGCACGGGCCGTTCGCCGCCGAGTACGAGACACGCAAACGGAGCGTCTATGTGATGCAGAAGCGGAATCGGCGGCTGCGATTCTTCGCGTTGTTCGATGGAGCGGATCCGAACGCCAGCACGCCGAAACGTGACATGACCATGGTGCCAACCCAGGCGTTGTTCTTCATGAACGATCCGTTCGTGCATGGGCGCGCGGAACGGATCGCCGAGCGGGCGTGGGAGCAGGGCTCGGGAGCAGACGACAAGGCGCGGCTGCGGTGGCTCTACCGCCAGATCCTCGGCCGTGTTCCCGGGGAGGAGGAAGAGCGGGAGGCATTGGCGTTCCTGGAAGAGTACCAGCAACCGCAGGCCACGGCCGCCCCCAGCAGCAACACAGCACCGGAGGGTGCTGCGATCGGCAGCAGCGTGCGGGACGCTTGGGCGGCCTATGCCCGCATCCTGCTGGCCAGCAACGAATACGTGTTCATCGACTGACGCCTCCCGCACGACGCGACAAGAATTCGAGTCCTCGATCGGACGATATGCCATGAACCCACATCCACACTCGTTCGCGCCGCGACGGCAGTTCCTGCGTTCGGCTGTCGCCGGTTCGCTGCTGATGCCGGGGATCCTGCAGGAGTTGCTGGCGGCCGATGCGGCGCGCGGATCGACATCCGAGCGGACAGTGGATCCGCTGGCACCGCGCCCCGCGCATTTCGCCACGCGTGCCAAACAGGTGATCTTCCTGTTCATGACGGGAGGCGTGTCGCACGTGGACACGTTCGATCCGAAGCCGGCCTTGTCGGCCGACGTAGGCAAGGAGGTGAAGCTCGACCATCCGGAGATCCGCAACCGGCCCGGATATGAACGCATCTACCTGAAGCGACCGCAGTGGGAATTCAAGAAGCATGGCCAGAGCGGTATCGACGTCAGCAGTCTCTTTCCGCACGTGGCCCAATGCGTCGACGATATCGCCTTGATTCGTTCGATGCACACCGATCACTCGAACCACTACAACGCGACGCTCGGCATGCACACCGGTTCGTTCGCCTTCGCTCGCCCCAGCCTCGGCGCCTGGGTCAGTTACGGGTTGGGCACTGAGAACCGCAACCTGCCGTCGTTCATCACCATCGCGCCGGCGCAGACCTACGCGGGCACGCAGGTCTACGCCAGCGACTTCCTGCCCGGAGCGCACCAGGGCACGCTGGTGGTGCCGGGCGCGGAGCCGGTGGCGAACATCCGCCCGCAGGTGGACCGCGATCGCCAGGGCCGTGAACTCGCAATGCTGGCTCGTCTCAACCAACGGCATCTGGACGGCAAGGCGCACGACCCGCAGCTGGCCGCCCGCATCAAGACGTTCGAGACGGCGTTTGGCATGCAGACGGCGGTGCCGGACATCTTTGATCTGTCGCGGGAGTCCCGCCATACGCTCGACCTGTACGGCCTGCAGCCGGGCAGCACGCAGGGATTTGCCTGGCAATGCCTCGTGGCGCGGCGGCTGGTGGAACGCGGCGTGCGTTTCGTGGAACTCATCGACACCGGCTCGTCCGGCAACTGGGATTCGCACGGCGACATGATGGACCATGCGCGATTGGCAAGGAACGTCGACCAGCCGATCGCGGCCTTGCTGAAAGACCTGAAGGTCCGCGGGATGCTCGACGAGACGCTGGTCGTGTGGACAACGGAGTTTGGACGCACGCCGTTCAACAACCTCGCCGACGCCAAAGGGCGGGAACATCATCCGTGGGCGTTCAGTTCATGGATGGCCGGTGGCGGCGTGAAACCGGGCACCATTCATGGCGCGACGGACGAGTACGGAATGCGCGCTGTCGTCGATCCCGTGCACGTGCACGACCTCCGCGCGACGATCCTGCACCGCATGGGGCTCGACCACACCCGGCTGACCTACCGCCACAGCGGTCGTGACTACCGCCTGACCGACATCCACGGCGAGGTGGTCCGAGGCGTGGTCGGCTGACATCGGTGTTCGCCGCCGGAGCACGCGGCGGATTCGCGCCAGGTGACACCGCTTACCGGAACGGCAGGGCCTCGCTGCTCCCTGGACCGCGCTCCCTGGACCGCGCTCCCGCGAGCGTCGTTGGCCGACCGAGTGAGGCGTGCCGCTTGAGGTCGCGCCGCTCGTTCGGTTTCTGCAGGCAGCGGCGAGATTTCTTCACTCCGTCCCGCGCGCTGACAGAAGAAAGAGGGCGGAGAATTTCCAACATCATCATGAGTGTCCATGCATCGAAGGAGCGGGCCGTGCGACACTCGAAGGAAAGGAGACGATCGATGAAGAGCCCGTTGCGGATACCGCCCCAGGGAATTGCCGTGTGTGCCGTGGCCTTGGCCATCCAGGCCGTCGACGCATCCGCGGCGGAACCGGGTTGGGCATCCCAGGTGCTGGTGAGCCCACCGGTGCGAGCCCAGGTGGAATCGACGCCGATCCCGCTGCGACCTTACCGACCGTTCCATTTCTACGGCAACACTGTGCGTCGCATGCACTATCGCGGCACGCCCATTCCCTCCGCGTCCGACTTCTGGCAGGCCGCCCGGGTACTTTCCCGGCAGCCCTATGTGCCGGTCGAGAGCCTGCTTCCCAACCAGGGTGCCCAGGCATCGGAATCGTTGGTGCAGCCCGACGCAACCGGTTCCTTCCGTGCCCGCAGGCCGGTCGACGCCGCGCGTCTGGAGCCTCCCGAACCGTCGACCGCCTCCCCGGAGCAGTTCGGCAGCGACCTCCCCTCCCCTCAGGACACGACTACGCTGGGCGTCGGTCAACCGGCAACCCCCAAGACCTCATCCTCGCCGGTACACTAGAAGCAGTTTCGCCACCCATCCGCCCGGCAGCCGAACGGTCCGGGCGGTCTCCAGGGGTTTTCTTGGGCGTGCAACGTGGCCCAGGGCGAGTGCTTGCTCCGTTGTTGGTGCGTGCCCCGGGCTTGGCTCGCACGGCGGTGCAGTTCGAATGCGCGTCATCTCCCGCTCCACCGGAGCATTCCGTAGATCTACCCTTCCATGAGGTGGTTTCCTGATGTCGAATTCCCGGTTCACCGTGCGTCGTCGTGCTTTGCTCCTGAGTCTCGTGGCGTTCCTGGCTGCGGGCCATCAGGCCGCCCGCGGGGAGGAGCCGATCCGGCACTCCTTTTTTGTCGCCGGTCCAACCTTCACGGGGATCATGGACGAGGAGGGCCGCGAAGCCTGGGATTCGGGAAAGCCCGGTGCTCGCGACGGTTTCGTCCTGGCCAACGGGAATGTGCTGATTGCCTGGGGCGATGAGGTGCAGGAGCTGACACGCGACAAGAAGGTGGTGTTCCACTACCGGAAGTCGGCCGTGAATGGCGAGATTGGGACGGCGCAGCGGTTGGCGAACGGGCACACCCTGATCACCGAACTGGGCCCGGAGCCCTGCCTGCTGGAGGTGACGACGGCGGGCGAGGTCGCGGTGCGCGTGCCCCTGCAGCCGGAGACGGACAACGCACACATGCAGACGCGGATGGCCCGCAAACTGCCTTCGGGCAACTACCTGGTGCCGCACCTGCTGGCGTTTCGAGTAAAGCAGTACGATGCCCAGGGCAAGGTCGTGGAGTCGCTTGCCACGGACCTGCCGGAACTGGGAGGCCGCGCCGCGGAGTGCTGGCCGTTCACGGCGATTCGACTGGACAACGGACACACCCTTGTCACTCTCACGCACAGCAACCAGGTGGTGGAACTGGACGCGGCGGGCCGGGTGGTCTGGCGACTGACGAACGACGACCTCGCCGGCAAGCCGCTGGTCGATCCCTGCGGCGCCCAACGCTTGCCGAACGGAAATACGGTCATCTGCAGCTACGGTGCCCCGGAGGGCATCAAGGTGCTGGAGGTGACACGCGAGAAAAAAATGGTGTGGAACTACGCAGGTCCGCACCGTGCCCATGAGATCCAGGTGCTCACCACCAACGGCAACCCGCTGGCAGGAACACCGCTCAAATAGTCCTCGCCGGGCTCCGCACGCCGGTGGTTCGTGGACACTCCGCGGGCCTGTTCCAAGGGGCCAGCCACCGGCGATCGGTCGGCCCGAGAGTTGACTCCCCGGACGGAACACTTATACAAATAACGATCCTGACGGATATTCCCGTCGTAGACTTGGCTCATTTCCGGGGTGCGGCAACCCTCTGCCTTCGGGTGCGCCCCACAGTTTTCGCAACGCCCCGGATACGTCCGTATTCGCGGGCTTGGCCTGACCTGGTGCGACCCAGCTTGGAATCCAATCTGGAGCCACAGGCCGGTCGGCCCGACACGCATTCCCTTACGAAAGGACGCCTTCATGTTTCGACTGGTGCCTCGCTATCTGATCGCCCTTCTCCTACTGCAAACGCTGCCCTGGCTGGGCTTCACCGGAACGGCCCGCGCCGAGCTGGTGGAGGAGGTCACTGCGGCCAACCAAAAGCTTGTGGAAGCCTTTGCCACGGGCAAGGCTGCGGATGTGGCGGCCCAGTTCGCCACTGACGGTGAACTGATCGACGAGAACGGCGTGGTCTTCCAGGGACGCGAAGAGATCCAGGGCGTCCTGCAGCAGTTCTTCGAAAAGTTCCCCAAGTCGACGCTGGTCATCGAGGCCGATTCGATCCGACCGCTGGGCGCGACCATGCTGATGGAGGAAGGCAGCCGGATGGTGACCTCGGCCGACGGGTCCTCGCGTGCCCGCCTGCGTTATGCGGCGGTTCGCACGAAGGTGGGCAACGACTGGCTGCTGGCTTCGATGCGCGAGGTCAACGACGATGCGCCGCCGACTCCATACGAACAGCTGCAGCCGCTGGCATGGTTGATCGGCGAGTGGGTGAATGAGGGCAGCGACGCGGTGGTGAACATCAGCTATCGCTGGTCCGAGGACCGGAACTACATTCTTGGCGAGTTCAAGGTCGTGACGAGTGGCACGGTATCCAGCACCAGCAGCCAGCGGATCGGCTGGGATGCGGCGCAGCAGAAGGTCCATTCCTGGATTTTCGAATCGGAGGGTGGCTTCTCGAATGCGTTGTGGACGCCAGGCGACAATGGCTGGGTGCTGAAGTCGCAGTCCACGCTCGCGGACGGACAGACCGGATCCGCCACCGTGGTGCTCACGCGCCAGGACGACGATCACTTCTCGTTCAGCGTGAACGACCGCGTGGTTGGCAACCTGGTGGAACCGAACGTCACGTTGAACATCACGCGTCGTCCTCCCGTGGCCCAGAAGTAACCATCGTCCAGAAGCAACCAGCGCAGGTGTCTACCATGAAATCGAATCGAATCGTTCGCCTGAGCCTGGCGATCGCCTTGACGGGCTCGCTGTTGTGTCCGGCCCCGGTGGCCTGGGCTCGTCCCTCGATGGGACATGTGGGCGGTGGCGGGTCGCGCGGCGGCGGTGGCGGGATGGGACGGCCGAACATCTCGCGTCCCAGCATGCCCCATGCGCCGCACATGAGCGGTGGAGCGCACCCCCAACTGAGCCGTCCGTCGCTGCCCAGCGCGCACACGCCCAGCCGACCGCAGTCGCGGCCGGCGCCCGCGAGTCGCCCGACGAACCTGGGCGGTGTTTCCCAGCAGCGGCCGCAGACACGCCCCGCGCCTCCGGGCGCGGGCAACAACCCCGTTAGCAAATTGCCCTCGCAGCAGATGCGTCCCGCCACGCGACCCGCGCCGCGTCCTGATCGCCCCGTCGCCGGCCCCAGCACCAAACCCGCCCCCGACTTCGGGCGACCCAATGTGCGACCGCCGGGAGGAGGCGGTGATCGTCCGGGAGCGAATCGGCCCAACAACGACTTGGTGAACGCCAATCGCCCCGGTGGCAACCGTCCGGGAGGCAATCGACCGGACCTGAATCGCCCTGGACGTCCGGACGGCAACTGGAATGGCGGCAACCGACCGATCGACCGGCCCACGCTGGGCGGCGTCAACCGACCGACCACGCTGCCAGCCAACCTCAACAACAACCGGCCCTCGATCGGTGGCAATCGCCCCAATCGCCCCGGTGGCAACAACAACATCATCAATAACAACAACACGAACAACAACGTCTTCATCAACAACCGACCCGGCTACAATCGCCCTGGCTACAATCGCCCGGGTAACTGGGACAACTGGGGAGGCAACAACTGGAACGGCCATGGCTACGGACAGTGGAACAACAGCAACTGGAACAACCACTGGTACGACCACCATGTCAACAACAACTACCATAACTGGTACCACGGCTGCTGGAACGGCCACTACAACTACAACTGGTACGTCCCCTTGGCCGTGGGAGCCACCGCGTGGGGCTTGAGTGCGCTGACGCCGTGGACCTACGGCGGCGTGGCCTACTACAACCCGTACTACACCGTGCCCACGACCACCGTCGTCGCCTCGTCGACGCCCGCCTACGACTACTCGCAGCCCATCGTCCTGAACAACTACGTGACGACGGACTCCAGCTCCAATCAGCAGGCCTCTTCCGCCACACCGGCGGCGGCTCCGTCGGCGACGGAGACCGAGTCACTGGGCATGGTGGACCAGTTCCGCCAAGAGTTCTACGACCAGAAGTACGCGGACTCGCTGGTGAGCATCGAGAAGGCGCTCAAGGCTTCGCCCAAGGATCCGGTCGTGCACGAATTGCGGGCACTCAACCTGTTCGCACTGGGCGACTACAACCGTGCCGCCGCCGCTCTCAACTCCCTGCTCGCGTCCGCGCCGGGCATGGACTGGACGACGATGAGCACGTTGTACTCGGACACGGATGTGTACACCGCGCAGCTGCGGAAGCTGGAAGACCACTTGCGAAAGAACCCGAAGGATGCCTCCGGCTCGTTCGTGCTGGGCTACCACTACCTGGTGCTGGGCGAGGACGAAGCGGCGGAGAACGCGTTCCGGACGGTCGTGCAGGAGCAGCCGCGTGACCTGGTCGCCAAGCGGATGCTGGATTCGATGACGGCGGGCGACGCGGAAGTGGAGAAGCAGGCCTCCGAGCCCCAGGCTCCCCCCACGCCGCAACCCACGGCCACGGCGGAAAAGCCCGCCGCCGAGAAGGAACAGCCCGCCGCGCCGCAAGCTGACCTCGTTGGCAAGTGGCTCGCCAAGTCCGGCGATACCACCGTGGAACTGAACGTCGACGACAAGTCGCAGTTCAGTTGGAAGGTCAAGGCAAAGGACCAGCCCGAAGTCCAGATCGCTGGACAACTGGCCTCGACGCCCAACACGCTGATCCTCGACGGCGGCGAGCAGGGCACCTTGGTCGCCCAGGTGACCCCCAAGACCGCGAACCAGTTTGAGTTCGCGATGCAGGGAGCTTCGCCGGAAGATCCCAAACTGGTCTTCGACCGGCAGCCGTAAGGCCCGGTTGGGCGTTTGAGTCTTTTGAAATCCAGACGCATGGTTCCGGACGAAATCCGGAGCCAGGCGTTTTTTTGTTGCGAATGGGTCGCTGACGGGACTTCTTTGTTAGAGCAGCGCGGGCGATGCGACCTGGGGAGCGCGCTCCCGACGGCTAGGGCGAGTCAGGAAAGAGATATTCGCCCGATGTCCGCAAACTGCGGCAGCGTGTCAGGATCGGCTGGTACAGCACGGCCGTCGCGCCGCTGGCGTCCTTTACGACGACCTTGATGATGCGTTCTTGCATGGCATTCGTGCAGATCATGTGGACCTCGTCGGAATCGTCCGTCTGCCGGTCGAAGTAGAGCAGCACCTGTCCTTGGGGCGTCACCTCTCGCTCGTGGGCCAAAGGCCTCGGTTCGCTTCCACTGACATCATGAAGTTCCAGCGACTGAATCGACCTGCCCTGGACATCCAGCATCATCGCCCAAGACATGCCGACCACGCGCTTCGGGACCTTGGTGTCGGAATCCATCCCCAACTGCAACCCCGATCCGACCACTTCCGCCCATTCGCTCCGCGCGTTCTCGGGCATGCCGTTCAGGAACACGAATTCACGCGATCCCCCATCCGCCAGCCTGCGGGAAACCTTCTGTTTCTCGAAACCGGTCGGTGGACTTAGCAGCTTACGCGTCAGATCGGTCTTCGTTTCGCGGTGAACTCCACCCGGCGCATCCATCACGATTGAAAAATGCTCCTCACCATCGACCAGTCTTCCCGCATGGGCGTCGAAGTAGTGTCGACTGAGGCGAGGCGCGAGGACGAATCGAGCATTTTCATGAGTGCCCGCTGGGGGCTCCCCATACCTGGTCACGCCATCGATCACCATGCACAACCGACCGTCGCGTCTTGTGCTGCCAGCGAAGGTGTAGGTGGCACTGGCCGACGGGTCATGCGCTCCATGGACTGGCTGGTTCCATCGTTCGCCCGCGAATACGGCGCGTCCCGGCAACGCCAGGGAATCCCCCGTCGTGAACACCTGGGGACTGAGATACTCAGTCGTCTCCGGTACACGCAGGAATTCGGGAACCGAGTCGGCGGGCATGAGGTCCTCCGCCCAAGCAACTCCACCATCGGGCATCGCGAAGAAAATATACTTCAAATCCAGGGCTCGGAACGCCTTCTCCTGCTCGGCCACCAGCGCCTCTTTCCCCCTGGGGTCGCGAGGGGAAAATGTGTCCACCGACAGGACGCCATCCGGCGTCACAAACTCCTTCCTTATCCGTGGAAACGTGACAAGAACGCAGGCCAACTTGTCCTCCATCTTGATCACGTTCCACTGCGCCCACACGCTCAAAGTGGTTTCCTCCGTAATCTCCATCCCCTCCTGAGTCTGTCGCTCCCGGGAATGGATGTCATACCGATAGAGCATCTGGTCGCCTTCCGCGAACTTCCACGCCAAACTCACCTCGCCCATCGGCTTGGTAAGCTCTTCGGACTCCTTCGCCATCACGTTGATGCTGAGGCAGATCGCCCACATGGCGATCACCATTCCAACTCTTTGCCGGAACATGGTTCGACCTTCCCCATGCAAGACCAAGCGAGGCCTGAATCGGACCCTCCGTTTCGCGCGACGCTCCTCGGGGTTCCCGGAGCAAGTATCGTTCCAAACCACCTTATAGGGATGGAGCAACCGCCGTATGGGGGCTGTAGCTCGCATCATTCCTCGTCGACTGTGCGAGCACGCACAGGGAAGGCGCAGGAGGTGCCCTTCCGGGATGCCGCGCAAGAAAACAGCCACGAACGTCTCGTGGCTGTGAGCGGGTGAATGCCTGCGGGCGGCCTGTCGGCACGCCGCGTTGGATCAGGATCGGAGGTCGCAGGACGACACCGAACGCGAGGGATGCGACGGGCTTGATTGGGTGCGGCCGGCTTGATTGGGCCCGGCAGTTCTAATGGGTTGCGGCCGGGGACGGCCGCGCTCCCCAGGCCTTGATGCCGCCTACCAAGTCCATCACATCCGGACGGCCCTCCCGCGCCAACAGGCTGGCTGCGATCCCCGATCGGTAACCGCCCTCGCAGTGCACGACAATCGGTCGATCCGATGGCAGCTCGCCCAGCCGCTCCCGCAAGTGCGCCAGCGGCAGGTTCAGACTCCCCGGCAGATGATTGGCCTCCCACTCCTTCTCCGTGCGGACGTCCACGACCTGCGGCGCACGCTCGGACTGCAGCAACTCCTCCAGGGCAACCGCCGTCACGCGGTCGATCTGACCGACGAGATCGGCCCGAGTGCGAAGCGCCTCCATGCCGTCCCGCAGGTAGCCCACCACGTTGTCAAATCCAATCCGCCCCAGGCGCGTGATCGCCTCTTCCTCGCCGCCCTGGTCGCAGATGACCACAATCGGCCCATCATGGCTGAGCAACGTGCCACACCAGGTCGCGTACTTGCCTCGCAGCGGAATGCTCAACGCCCCCTCCAGATGCGCGCCCTCGTAGTCGATGCCGTCCCGCACGTCCAGCAGTTGCGCGCCGCTCGATCGCAACCGCAGCACCTCGTCCAAGTCCAGCGCCCTGCGCGACCGATCCAACGTCTCGTCCAGGTTCGAACGTTCCTGTCGATTCAAGACGGCGTCGTGCACGAAATAACTCGGCGCCTCCGGCTGCTCCGCCGTCACGATCGCCTTGAACTGCTCGCGCGACATCGGCTGCAGTGCATAGTTGAAACGCTTCTGCTCTCCGATCGTCGACACGGTTTCGTCGCTGAGGTTCTTGCCGCACAGCGACCCGGCCCCGTGGGCCGGATAGACCAGCGTCTCGTCCGGCAACTTCATCAGCTTCTCGGTCAGCGAATGGTACAGCATGTCAGCCAACTCGTCGGCGGTGACGCCGATGGACGCCAGCAGGTCGGGACGCCCCACGTCGCCAATGAACAACGTATCGCCGGTCAGCACCGCGTGCGGCTGGCGAGGATTCCTGGCGAGGTCATAGACCAGCAGCGAGATGCCTTCGGGCGTGTGGCCCGGCGTCTCCAGCACCTCGATGCGCACGTCCCCGAATTCCACCGCACTCCCATCGCCCATTCGCTCGAACGGAAATTCGGCCTCCGCTCGCCGCCCCAGGTGGATGGTCGCCCCCGCGCGGTCCCGCAACTCGATGTGACCCGC
>CAZUJM010000011.1:0-3160 GCA_964620405.1 uncultured Pirellulaceae bacterium
AATTGTAGATATCGGCGGCCCGGTGCTCGCTGACGTCGGTTTCGGGCGGGCCCAGCGACTTGGTGTACATCGCGACCGCCGTCCCCCAGAATCCGTCGCCGTCGCGCCATCCCAATTCCATCGCCCAGGTCTGCGTACCATTACTCTCCTGCTCGATGTACAGGGGATGGTCGAATTTCAGGTCGCTCGGCATGGGAGCCGTACCGGGAAAGCGGAAGCGAAAGTCCACGGTGCTCTTCGTCTGATTGAGCAGCGGCTGCACGATCCCCTCCGAGGTAATTCCGCTGACCGGAGGGAAAGTCCAAGTATCGGGGTTGCTGCTGAAGTCCACGTTGGCGTGACTCCAGCGATCGGGGCGCGGTTCGCCCTTCATCTCCTCGCTCCAGTCTGCAACCACAGCCCATGCAGGTGCCGTGGATGAGAATAGAAGCAACAGCGTGGCCATGGGTCGAAGCATCGTCGTTCTCCTCGTAGGTATATCTGCTCGTTATGCCTCAGGGCTGCGATGGCGGAGTCAAGCGTTCCGAAGGATTCTCGAAGCCTCGTGGCTTCGAGGCGTCTGCTGTCCGCGTCCCACAGCTGACTGGCAGTATACGCAACCTGCGCTGCGATGCGAGCGATGTTTTCGCGGTTTCGATCGAACGCCTTGTTCATGCGGTTCGGGAGTCCGCAGTGGCTTGGTGAGTGAAGAAGCGTCGAACGGAAGTCACGCTGGCTCCGAAGCAGTCAGCAGATTCCAGGTCGGCGCGAGATGGAAAGGAACGTGTCGATTTCGCGAGCCGGGTTGAAAGTCGCCTTGAAGGGTTTTCGACCTGCGGACCCGGTCGGTGTGTCACGAACGCGAAACACCCCCATGCCTTGACGACATGGGGGTGTTCGCGAGCCCCTTAAATTCCGTGCGGCCCAGGTTTAGGTATCCTGTGTATCCATCGGCATCGGCGCGAGGCCGAAGCTCACTTAGCAGACGCGGGTGCGGCGTCGGAGACCCGACAGGGCCAGCAAGCCCAGGCCACCCAGCACGGCCGAAGCCGGCTCCGGAACCGGAGCCGTCAGCGGCTCGGTGGGCGACAGCACGCCGTAGTAGGCTCGGATGTAGTCGACGGCGACATCCGTATACGCTCCGGTTCCGGTGCTCACCACCAACCGCTTGTCGGCAAACAGGGTGCCGTTCGGACCGAGGTAGTCGAACTCATAGACCTTCTCGCCATCGAGGAACAGCGTGAGGTTGTCGGCCGGGTTGCTCACGAAGCGGAGCGTGTACCAGCGACCGGCTTCGAAAGGTTGAGTCCACAGCGGGCGGCCATCCCAAGGGTTCTGGACCACATGCTCTTCGACCGGCGTCTCCGGCGGTCCATTCGACTTCGTGTACATGCCGATTGCCGTGGGAATATCGCGCCAGCCGGCTTCGATGCCGTAGGTCTGGGTTCCCTGCGACTCTTGCTCCACGACCAGGCCAATGGCGAACGCGTCACCGGGGCCGGGCGCGACGGTGGGGAACCGGAAACGAACGTCCAGCGTGTGGGCCGGGCGGTTCTCGAGGGGTTGGATGAGCCCCTCGGTGCTGATGCCCGTGCCCGGCGAGAGGATCCAGTTGCCGGGGCTCGTCGTGTAGTCGGCTCCGCCGTTGTTCCAGATGGCCGAACTCGGTTCGCCCGTCATCTCTTCGCTCCAGTCCGCCGAGGCGGCCCAGAGGTTCGACGAGGACAGCAGCAACATGCTGAACATGCAGATCTTGCGAATCATGGTGTGCTCGCTTCTCCAAGTGTGAAAGGGAACGTTGGTGCAAAGTCGTGATTCGTCCCATTGGTCCCAAGACGCAGGTCCCAACGGTGGGGACGATTTTGAGTCTATTTAGGATGGTGCCGAGCCGGACCGAAAATCACGCAAGATGCGGCCGACCCTCCCTTGGTGACTTGTTTTAGACTCCAAATGGAGTAACTTTCGTACTCTTGGAAGCGGCACGCTGGAAAAGATTCTGTCATGCACGCTTGGTATCCGAGGGCAATCCGTTTCCGTAGCGCACCATCGACTGTCTCGGCGTTGATACCCGCGGTTGGCTGGTTCAGTGAACGCAGCGCGTGGCCGCGGGTCGACGGGCGCTGGGGTGAGCCGTAGGTGGCGTCCCTTGGGTAAAGGAGTCAACAGATGCGTATGTTCACCGAAGGCGGCACGAATCGGTTCCGTGTCGTTCGCCGGAGTGTGGTTTGGGCGGTTGTCGCGTGCCTGCCGGGGGTCCTTGCCTTGGCCGCTTGTGCGGGCCTGCCATCGCAGGCGCGTGCCGCGGAGATCGCGCGGTACGTTCGCTACGAACGCGAGGGGGTAACGTCGTACGGGTTGCTGGAGGGCGACCAGGTGCGACGCATCGACGGATCGCTATTCGAGAATTGGAAGTCGACGTCGGAACTGGTTGCGCTGTCGGAAGTGCGGCTGCTGCCTCCGACGCAGCCGACCCAGGTACTGGCGATGGCCGGCAACTACCGCAGCCACTTGGATGAGCAGGAGATCCCGCCGAAGTTCCGCATCCCGCAGCCGTTCTTCAAGAGCCCGTCCTGCCTGGTGGGGCAGGGGGAGTCGATCGTGATCCCGGCCGATGCACGCGAAGTCGATTTCGAGGCCGAGTTGGTCGTCGTGATCGGCAAGAAGTGCCGTCGCGTGTCACGCGAGGATGCGCTGGACTACGTCTTCGGCGTCACCGCGGGGAATGACGTCAGTGAGCGAATCTGGCAGAACGATGCCGAGTCGAAGGATGTGCAGTGGTGGCGGGCCAAGGGAACGGATACGTTCGGTCCAGTCGGGCCCGTGATCGTGTCGGGCCTCGACTATGGTAATCTCCTGCTGCGTCTGCGGCTCAACGGCGAGGTCAAGCAGGAGGAACGCACGGACCACCTGATCCACGACATTCCGGCGATCATCAGCCACATCAGCCGGTACGTGACGCTGCATCCGGGCGATCTGATCTTCACCGGAACCCCAGGCCAAACCTCGTCGCTCAAGCCGGGTGATGTGGTCGAGGTGGAACTGGAGGGCGTCGGGGTGCTCCGCAATCCCGTGGTGGCGGAGCAGCCGTAGTCGCGGCGCGCTTCAGCGGCGCGTCTTAGCAGCGCGTCTTAGCAACGAGCATAATCGTGAACTGCGGGGCATGATCTAGGATGGATCTTGG
>CAZUJM010000011.1:3170-6859 GCA_964620405.1 uncultured Pirellulaceae bacterium
TGATCGGCACTTGGCCGCGGGTGGTTGAAGCGGACCAGAGCTGCGCCGAGGTCAGCTGCGCTCCGTCGACCGGGCAGCGCAGTTCTATCCGGTTCTCGCCCGTGCGCGCTAGGCCCGTGGGCAGGGCGTAGACGAGTCGTCGCGCCGGGGGACGCGGTTCTTCCCGGGTCGGATCCGCCAGCAAACCCAGGTTGCAATGCACTTGAGGGCGCGTGCCGGGCGGCAAGTTGGTGAATTCCAGCCAGAGTTCATGGCGCGTTGCGGGCGACGGACTTGCGTCCAATGCGGTGATGTCGGTAGGGCCCGCTACGACCAGGCGAGCCACCGCCGTTTCTTCGCGAGGAAGCGTTAGCGGCAGCGACTGCGACCACGCTTCGGTGTCCTTCGCCCAAAACGCATCGGCCCAGGCCGCCGCGGCATCGGTGATCGTGAAGACGCGTTCCCGGGAATGCAGCGTCTCGAGGGAACCGATCGAAGACACGACATCGCGGCAGAATTCGCGTCGTCGCGCATCTTCCGCATCGTTGGAACCGGAGGCGTTGGGGAAGAGATTGAAGGTATAGATGCCGTCGGCACCGTCCTCCCAGAGACGCAAGGCGGCGCCGCGCCAGTAGGCGGCGGGCAGTGGCTGGAAGCTGCCGCGAGCCGGGCTGCCGGGAGGCCGGTCGTTCAGGCCGGACTGGCTCAGGCACGGGTACGCCGGAACATCGTGCGCGTGCGCCAGTTCAACCAGTTCACGCACGGGATGGTCGAAGGCCACATAACCGCCACTCAGGACGAGCAGGTCCACCAAGCCGCCCCGCAGCCACTCGCGCGCGTCGATGCCCATGCGTTCGCAGGCCGTCAGCGTCGCGGGAATGCGCGTCGCCAGCAGGATCGGACGCCCCCTTTCTTCGCTGACCCTGAGCACGACCCTGCGTACGGCCGACAGCAGTCGCGTCAGCACGGAGGCCTGCTCCTTCGTGACGGGCTGGCCCTGGTAGTGGCTGCGGAAGTAGAACGGGGCTCGCATGAAGTCGAGTTCCACGCCGTCGATGTCGTACCCCCGGACCACCTCTTCTACGACGGAGACGATGAGCGACTCGACCTCGGGATGCTCAAAATCCACCAGCGTCCACAAGCGACGACGATCCGTGAGCGATTCCGCCTCCGCCTGCCGACCCATCAACGCTTCGGGATGCCGTTTCTTCCAGGCCGACATCAGCTGCGGTTCGAAGGAGTCGTGGATATCATTCATCCTCAATGACCAGAACGACTCCAGGCCATGGCGATGCGCGAAGTCACACGACATGCGCAGTCCGTCCGTATGCTGCGCGAGGAATTGGGGCAGGTGGTTATTGGCGAACGGTCCCTGGTTCGCGCGAAAGATCTCCGCGACCTGCGTCTCATGCGAGAACAGGTGGAAGCTCTGGGTCGTGCTGTACCAGATCGAATCGACCTGGGTGCCCAGCAGCGGGTCGTGACGCTGGGCCAGGAAGCGATCGACCGACTCGGCGCTCTTGGACCAGATGTCGTCCCCGTCGTTGTTGAAGATGACCCGGCGACGACGCCAGCGAGCCGCGCGGCGAGTCGCCTCGCTGTGGGCGGAGACAACCGTTTCCGCCAGCGCGGTCGGGCAGACCGTTGTGGCGACGAGAAGGGCTCCGGTAAGCAGCGTTCTTCGATTGAGCAGCATGGCGATGCCTTTCGGGGAGTGGCCCGGAGGGGCTTGGGGCGGAGTTCGAGACGCGCGGCAGGATGCTTGTCGAAGTCCGTTGACCTTTCGTGAAGCTCCAGCGCGCGTCGGTGGGGAGGGCGTGTGCGCGACCGACGTCCTGCCCCCCAAAGGTGCGGGCAGGGTACTCGCTTCTCGCGGTGAGGGCAAGTACGATGGGGACCCCACTCGGGCGGGTACTTGCTGCTGGCCGACTGCGGCTCGCAAGTCTCCTTCGCCCGGGGGTGAAGCACGAACACCCGCCACCTGTCGCAGGCCACGCGCTCGTTGGATCACGGGCTCGTTGGATCACGGGCTCGTTGGATCACGGGCTGCGCCGCACCACACGGGCCCACTTGGGCCCTTGCCTCCTTGGACCTTCTTTCCCACCCGCATCATTCCCCAATCCGCATAGAAACGGCTGGTCATCATGCAGGCAGACGGAGGGCTCTCGCCCACGGCGCGTAAACTGGTACTGATCGTGGCCCTGAGCGGCCTGGTGTTCGATGGAGTGGAACTGGGGTTGATGCCGGTGGCGTCGCGCACGGTTTCACGGAGTCTGCTGGGCGAGCAGTTCACGGAGCAACTGGCAGGGGTGTGGTTCGCGTGGTTCACGGCCAGCCTGATGCTGGGGGCGGCGATCGGGGGAATCATCCTCGGGAACCTCGGCGATCGTATCGGTCGGACCCGCGCGATGGCGTTGAGCATCATTATCTATTCGGTGTTCGCCGGGCTGGGTGGCTTTGCCCAGACGCAGGAGCAGATGCTGTTCCTGCGATTCCTCGTGGGCGTGGGGACGGGCGGCATGGTGCCTAACGGCATGGCCCTGGTGGCGGAATGCTGGCCCGACGCATCGCGGCCGCTGATTTCGGGAGTGATGGGAGCGGGGATCAACCTGGGGATCCTGATCCTGTCGCAGATCGTGACTTATTGGCCGCTGACGGCGGAGTCCTGGCGCTGGTTCTTTCAACTGTCGGGCATCCCAGCGGTGGTGGGCCTCTTCGCGTTGTTTGGCCTGCCCGAGTCGCCGGCGTGGCTGGCGAACCGGAATCGTTCGAGCCAGCCCACGGTCACGATTCCCGAACTGTTTCGCGGCTCGCTGCTGAGGCCAACGCTCGTGGGCATCTGCATCGGCGCCGTGCCCCTGCTGGGAGCCTGGGCCGCCAGCAAGTGGACGATTCCCTGGGCCGACCAGATGGCGTCGGCCACGCAACCGGCCTACAAAGCACAGGTGCAGCAATGGTGGGCCATCGGGGCAACCCTCGGAGCACTCTGCGGCGCGCAGGTAGCCCGTTTCGGACGCCGCGCCAGCTATTTCCTGATCAGCCTTGGTTCTACCGCGCTCACCTCATTCCTCTTTCTCGGAACCGAGCCGCTGGCGAAGAACTTCCTGTTGGTCGTGGCCGCCCAGGGGTTCGTGACGACTCTTTTCTTTGGCTGGCTGCCCATCTACCTTCCGGAGCTTTTCCCGACGCGCGCCCGCGCGTCGGGAATGGGGCTGTCCTACAACGTGGGACGCTTCGCCACCGCCCTGGGCGTGCTGGTCGCCGCCAGTCTCTTTCAATCGCTGGGCAACTCGTATCCCCGTGTTGGTTTTTACTGCGGCCTGGTCTACGCACTCGGCATGGTCGTCGTCTGGTTTGCCCCGGATACGCAAGGTCGACTGCTGACCGATGAATGATCCCGGGCACCCGTCGGCAATGAACACGTGACTGCGGATGGTCATCGCGGCGATGGTCACCCACCCGTCCGTCATGACACGCAAATCATCAATAGCCTGTTTCACCACCGGGCCTGCAGCGCCCGTCGCCACTGAGGACGGGTCCAGGACCCGAAGCGATCTCCCATGAATGGAAGAATTCTCCCGAGTTGGTTCGCCTGGTTTTCTCGTATCCATCCAGAATGGACGTGGCAATTCGTGCCGTGGACCGCGGCAGGAACGTTCGCAGCGGTGCTCCTGGTCGCCGGCGGGCTGCAGGCCGAGGAACCGCTGTTC
>CAZUJM010000011.1:6869-12013 GCA_964620405.1 uncultured Pirellulaceae bacterium
CCGTCAACTTCGCGAAGCAGCAGACCATCGGCCGGGTGACTCCCGCGGGCGAAGCGACGTTGTTCGTCCGTCTGCCAGGGAAGAGCACGGGCAACGGCATCGTCTTCGACCGCCAGCAGCGGATGTACGTGGCCGACTACACGGGCCATCAGGTGCTGCGCGTCGATCTGGCCTCGCAGCAGGTCGAAGTGTTCAGCCGAGTGCCTACGACCGACCAGCCGAACGACTTGGCGATCGCGCCCGATGATACCCTCTACGCCAGCGATCCGAACTGGGGCGAAGGGCGCGGCCAGATCTGGAAGATTTCGACGCGGGGCGAAGCGACTCGCGTCGCCGAGGGGCTGGGGACGTGTAACGGGATCGAAGTCAGCCCCGATGGGCGGTGGCTTTACGTGAACGAGTCGGTGCAGCGCAACGTCTGGAGGTTTCCGATTCACGAAGATGGTACGCTCGGGGACAAACAGTTGATCAAGCAGTTTCCCGACCACGGATTCGATGGCATGCGGTGCGACGTGGACGGGAATCTGTACATCACGAGACACGGCAAGGGCACGGTCGTGATTATGCGTCCCGATGGAACGGAACTGAAGGAAGTCGACGTGCTCGGGAGCATGCCGACCAACCTCTGCTTTGGAGGACCCGATGGCCGCACGGTGTATGTCACCGAGGTGGAGCACCAGCGAATCGTTCAGTTTCGCGTCGAGACGCCGGGCGCGGCCTGGGCGCGCTGGCGGGAGCAGAAGTGAGGCGTGGTACTGATGGACACGACGAGTGGCCGCGGATGCGAAACGGCTCAGGGGAGAGCTTGAAAGAGGAGTGATCGCATGGGGGAACGAATGGTAACCGGGGCTCGCCATCGCGCACGACGCGGGTCGGCTTGGTGGCGCGACGGGCTGGTGATGGCGTTCGCGGTGCTTGCGCTGCTTGCCGCGCCTTGGGACGCGTGGTCGGCCGATACGACGGTCTTCCGCGGCAACTATCCCGGCTGGCCTTGGGTCACCAGTGCGCCCGGCGGTGCCCTGGTTTGCGTCTGGCGCGAAGGCACCGTCCACGAGTACTCGGCCGATGGCCGGATCCTGATGAGTACCAGTTCGGACCAGGGTAAGACATGGACGGCCGCGCGCACGATCGTCGATGAGCCGGAGGTGGACGACCGCAACGTGGCCATCACCTGCCTGGACGGCCAGGAATGGCTGCTGAGCTACAACCGTTACACGCGGGAGATGAAGTCGCAGGTGATGACCGTGCGGTCGCGCGATGGTGGCCGCACGTGGGAGAAGCCGCAACCGGTCAGCGACCTCGACGCGCGGACGAGGGCCGCGATCGTGACGCTTCGCAACGGCCACCTGCTGCTGCCTTACTACCGCGCGCCCGGGGACCAGGCGCTGGTCGCGCTCTCCACGGATCGCGGCCAGACCTGGGAGACGATCGAGATCCCCAACGGTCCGGGGTTCGTGGGAGACGAATGGGATGTGGCGGAACTGCCCGACGGCAGGCTGGTCGGCATCATTCGCAACAGCGCCTCGTTTGAGGACGCGGCGGATCGCGGCTGGTTCTACCAGGTGACGAGTCGCGATGGCGGACGCACCTGGACGCCGGCACGCCGCACCAATCTTCGCGACAGCCGTTCCACATCGCCGGCCCAGATCTTCCTCCATGAGGGACGTCCCGTCGTGCTCTACTCCAATGCCCGCATGGTGTCCGTCGTGATGGTCGTGTCGGATGATCCGGAACTGGTACGATGGAAAGTCGACGCGCCGCTGCGCTGCTATGACTACCGAACCGACCAGGGCCCCATTCAGGACGGAAGCTATCCGGTGTCCGTGTCCGTGGGCGGGAATCGCCGATTGATTGTCGACTACGTCCACGACGGCGACTCGCGAACCATCTCCGGCTACTATGTCGACCTGCCGGAGACGTGGTCTCCCAGTCGATAGGGGTCCGGGCGTCTCCTGTCCATCCTGCGAATCAAAGAACCGAAGAAGAGGACCTTCCATGCGAACGAATCGCCTGCGAGAACAGCTGCGAAACAACGAGCCGACCCTGGGGACGCGGATGCTGAGTTTCTGGCCGACGATGATCGAGCTGGTGGGCCACTCGCGGATGTACGACTATGTGGAATTTTCGGCCGAGTACGCTCCCTACGACCATCAGTTGCTGGAAAATATGGGGCGGGCGATTGAACTGTTCGACCATCTGACGGGCATGATCAAGATCGAGCAGGAGTCGCGGATGCACGCGGCCACGCGCGCGATTGGCGGGGGGTTCCAGGCGGTGCTCTTCGCCGACATCCGTTCGGTCGACGACGCCGAATACTGCGTGCGGGCGGTGCGCAGCGAACGTCCGCAGTCGGGCGGCCTGCACGGCGTGAACCTGCTTCGTTCCACCGGCGTAGTCGTCGACGCGGCCTCCGAGGCTTGGGCCGGGTCGCTGGATGAGATCGTCATCGCGCTCATGATCGAAAAGAAAGGGGCGCTCGAACAGCTCGACGAGATCCTGCGTGTCCCGGGCATCGACATGGTGCAGTTCGGGCCCGCCGATTTCGCGAACAGTATCGGACGCACGGGCCAGATGGGACATCCGGACGTCAAGGCCGCCGAACGCACCATGATCGAGAAAGCGCTCCAGCATGGCGTCGCGCCCCGCGTGGAACTGAACGAAGCCCAGGGATTCGAGCCCTACCGCGAGTTGGGCGTCAAGCACTTCAATGTCGGCGTGGACGTGAAGACCTACTACGAGTGGCTGCGTAGTTCGGGGAGCGTGATGCGCCGCGAATTGGGCCTGGGCCCGCTCGGCGAAGAACGCGGCGCGGGAGGCTACGGAAGCCAGGGATAACCTCGCGGCGCAGTCCCGGAAGAGCAATCGGGGCGCCGTGCCGCGCTGCTTCGTCCCGACTATCCGTTGTCCGTCGACAGGCCCAAGGCCTCATGCTGCTGCTTCAGGCGTTCCCGGTAGGCCTGTGAGGCCTGCTCGTCCACTCGGCACCGCTCGGCCCGATACGCGATCGCGAACGAGGGTCGATGGCGAACGGCGGACCGATTCGGTTCGGCCCGGTGGATCGTCCAGCCATGGTGGGCCACGAGGTCGTTGGCCCGAAGCGGCACGGCGACTTCCCGCGCACGGAATTCCGCCGAGAAGTCCGCGAGGCCCTGTGAAAAGCCAAGCACTCGGCTGGCTTGGTGGGGCAGCCGTCCGTGGTGGTGCGAGCCGGGAACGTAACGCAGGCAGCCGTTCTCCTCATCCACATCTTCCATCGCCAGCCACAGCGTCAGCACCTGGGCCGGCATGAGGTTGAAGTAGTAGTTGTCCTGGTGGGGCGGCGTCGGGTGCTCCGTGCCAGCTGGCTTGTTGAACCATTCGGCAGCGCTGATCGGCGCGACCGGTTCGCGGAGCAGGCGAGAGGCGAGGCCCCGCCATGCGGGGTGGTCGACATAGGCGGCGAAGTACGGGTCGACCGACATGTGCTGAAGCTGCTTGAGCGTCTCGGGGCGCGTACGATCCTCGTAGAAGGCGTGGGAATCCGGCAGCTGCGGAACCACTTCGCGGATGTACCGGCGGAGCTCGCCACGCAACTCCTGAAACTGGTCGGTCGGCAAGAACTCGCGCAACACAACGAAGCCGTCGCGTTGAAACTGGCTCTGGAGTGGGTCCGGCGAGTCAGAAGGTCCGGGGTAAGCAACAGTCATGGCGTGTTCCTGCGGAGGCAGAACAAAACTCCAAAGCGGCGTTCGTACCGCAAACGCGAAGCGGCGGCAAGACGAGTCGACGGCCGAGGCAGCTTTGCAGGCCTCGGGCGATGTGACGTGGGCTCCAGGCGTTCGGCTCAGCCTCGCACCGGATCCGGGAACGTCCAGGGGGGCGGGCAGATTGCGTCGATGGCCTGCAGCTCCTCGGCGCTGAGCTGGATGTCGGCAGCGGCCAGCGCGTCGTCCAGCTGCTCGGCTCGCTTCACGCCAACGACCAGCGAGGTGACGGCGGGCTGGGCGAGTGTCCAAGCCATCGCATAGCGGGCCAGGCTGTGTCCGTGCTGTTGGGCAAGCTGTTCGAGACGCTCAAGACGGTCGTACAGCAGGTCGTCCTGCTTCCACATCCATTCGGGCTTCTCCGCGCCCCGGGAGCCCGCGGGGGCGGCGTGGCCTCGTCGATACTTGCCCGTCAGCAGCCCGCCCTGCAACGGCTGGTAGGGCGTGACCGCGATCTGGTGTTCCGCGCAGAATCGCAGGTCGGCATGGAGTTCGCGGCGGAGCAGGCTCAGCGGCACCTGCGAGGCGACGACGCGCGGACGCCGATCGCGTGCCGCGATCGCCAGCAGTTCGGCCAGCTGGAATCCGTAATGGTTGGAGACGCCGAAGTGCCGTACCTTCCCCTGCTGGACGGCCAGGTCGATCGTCTCCAGCAGGGTGTCGAGCGGCACCAGGCGATCGGGCCAGTGGGCCATGTAGAGGTCGATGGTGTCGGTGCGGAGGCGGCGCAGGCTCTTGTCGAGTTCACGCAGCAGATGCACGCGCGAGGGGCCTCGGTACTGCGGCCCCGGGCCGACCGGCGCGCCCACCTTGGTGGTGAGGATCACGCGATCCCGACGGTCGTGAATGGCCTTGCCCACGATCTCTTCGGCGACACCGCCTGCGCTACCCAGGTAGCGGGCGTAACCTTCGTAGACGTTGGCCGTGTCGAGGAAGAAGATACCGCGGTCGATCGCTTCGTGGATGATCCGGAGAGCATCCGCTTCGGAAACGGGCGTGCCGAACGTCATGGTACCGAGGCTGATGGGCGGCACCTGCAGGCCGCTTGTTCCCAGCGTGCGATTCTTCATGGGACCTCCTCTTCATCCGGGCGACACGCCGCTTTGCTCCGCCGTGCGGTTAGGGCACCGTTGGCTGGGCCCGGGTAGCTGCCTTACCCGTGCTGTGCCTGACGCTCCCAGTCCGGGAGCCGTTCGTGATAATGATGCGATTGCGCGACGAAGTCGACACCGACCGCCTCGATCCACGCTTGTCGCAGTCGCTGGAAGACCGGCCCCGGTTGGCCCGAGCCGACTTTTTGGCCCTCGAAAGTGGTCGCGTGGACAACCGCGTAGGAGGTGGCCGTGCAGAACACTTCGTCCGCCATCAAGCCCTCGTATCGTCCCAAGTTGGTCTCATGGA
>CAZUJM010000011.1:12023-25470 GCA_964620405.1 uncultured Pirellulaceae bacterium
CGGCTGACACCCAGCAGGATATTGCGCGGTTGGGGCGTGTAGAGTTCGCCGTCTTTCACGAGGAACACGTTCCAGCCGGGACCTTCGGAGAGAAAGCCTTCGGGATCGAGCAGCAGTGGCCAGCGACCGGGACCGAAGCGGGCGGCCTGCAGGTTGGCCATCTGGTAGTGCAGGCGGCTGCGCGTCTTGGCCTTGGGGTCCACCAGATGCGCGGGCAGCGTCTGCTGCGCGGGAATCACCAGGTGAACGCCCGAGTTGTAGGTGGGCGCGAAAGAACCCATGTGGGTGATGAGTGGCCAGCAGTTGATGCTGATCGTGGGACGCAGCGTGCCCCCGAAGACGGATCGATAGACGCCGAGTGGTCCGCGGGACACATCGTGCATGATCTGCCAGTCCATGTCCGCGGGTTCCGTCGATGCGTTCTTCGCCAACGTCTCCAGTGTCACCCGCTCCATCTCGTCCAGCGTCATGCCGCAGTCGATCTCCAACAGCCGCAGCGATCCGTAGAGCCGCTCCAGGTGCTCGCGGAGGCGAAACGCCTTGCCGCCATACGTTCGCGTCATCTCGAAGGCCATGTCGCCAAACATGAGCGCGGAATCAAAGATGGAAACACGAGCCTCCTTCTCGGAGACGTACTGGCCATTGAAGTAGACGACGCGTCGGGACATGGGAGGTAGCCTTTGGGATCGTGAGATACGTGCGCGAGGTAGTGGTGGATGAGGGGCGATAACGGGGCGGACTGACTCACGCAGGGAGACGTAGCGAATTCACGTCGAAACGCGTGGGCAAACTATTTTGCCTGCTGTTCGTTTTCGTCGACGGCCGAACGCAGCCAGAGACCGCCGTCGACCAGCAGGCTGGTTCCGGTGATGTAGTCGGCGTCGTCCGAGCAGAGGAAGGTGGCGGCGCGGCCGATGTCGTGGATCGAGCCGAGGTGTCCTCAGGGCAGCTTCGAGCTGGCTTCGCGCAGCATCTCGTCGCCGAAGGTTTCGTGCTCGCCCGGCGTGTCGATCCAGCCTGGCTCGATGACATTCACGTTGATGCGGTGCGGAAGCAGTTCGGCGGCAATGGTGTAGGCGAGATTCATCAGGCCGCTCTTGCCGGCGTTGTAGGCCACGCTGTTCACGAAAGGTATGCGGTGGTGGACGCTGGAGATGAACACGATCTTGCCGCCGCCTCCACGCTCCACCATGTGCCTCGCGACCAGCTGGCTCATGTGGAAGTTGCCCGACAGGGTTCCCTTGAGGGTCTTCTCGAAGATGTCGGGGTCGACCTGCAGGAACTGCTGGCGGCGCGAGAAGGCGGGGTTCGAGACGAGGATGTCGATGCGTCCCAGGGCCGCGAGGGCACGCTGGACGATCGACTCGCACGAGGCGCGTTCGAACGCGTCGCCTTCAATCACATGGGCATCGCGTCCCAGGGCGCGGATCTGCGCGACAGTGTCCTCGGCGTTGGCCGAGCGGGTCAGGTCGTTGATGGCGACGTCGACTCCCGCCTTGGCGAGTTCCAGCGCGCAGCCCTGGCCGATGCCCCGGGCGGCGCCGGTAACGAGTGCCTTCTTGCCTGCCAGTCTCATGGTCGTCTCCTCGGAATCGGTCGGTGATGTCGTGGCCTTTGTCGTTGGCCCCGGACGCAGGAAGCAAAAAGCGGCACGGCTGAACGCATCAGCTGCCGAAGTGGAAACCGAGCGGGCTGAACTGGGTTTGGATGTTCTCCAGGGCCCTCTTGAGCAGCACGATATCGGCGCCGTGGGCGAGGAATCGCGCGCCCATGTCGAGCAGTTTCCGGCCGTGGTCGGGGGAGAAGCAGGGCATGCCCCAGTGCTTGCCGTGGCGCCGGGCGGCGGCCGCCACCTGCTCCATCGCACGCTGGATCTCCGGGTGGTCCATCTGGCCGGGAAAACCGCTGAGGATCGAAAAGTCGCCCGGCCCAAAGAACAGGATGTCGACTCCGTCGACGGCGGCGATCTCATCGGCCCGCGCGACCGCGTCCGCGTCCTCGACTTGGATGGCGACGAACGTCTCCTCGTTCGCCTTGCGGACGTACTCGCCGATCGGCATCATCAGGTAAGGCATGTCCGCGTTCGCTCCGTCGGCACCCCGCTGTCCCTGCGGCGCGAACTTCGCCCAGCGGACCACTTCAGCCGCTTCCTCGGCGTTATCGCAGCGCGGATACAGGATGCCCGTGGCTCCCATCTCCAGCAGGCGGCTCATCCGCATGAACTCGCCCTTGGCCGGCCTGGCGAGGATATCGGAGCTGCCGACGCGCGCGGCACGCATCATCTGCGTCGCCGTCTCCACGCTGTAGCCATGGTGCTCGAGGTCCAGCCAGATGCAGTCGAAGCCCATCAGGCTGGTCATCTCGTGGATGGAAGCATCCGTATAGTGCAGGCAGACGACGAGTGCCGCCTCGTCGCTGGTGCGCACGGGAGTATAATCCTTGGGGCAAGACTAAGGATGCGCCGTGATCCGGTCGCGGCGCTGGTGGGGAGTGAGCCAACTGGCGAGGCATCCGACGAGGACTCCCGCCAGCAAGGCGCACGGAGCGGTCCAGAGGAACTCGAGGCCGAATACCTTGTAGAATGCGATTGCGATGGCAACGAGGGTACTGGCGATGACACCCAGGACGCCGCCCGTGGGCGTGGCCCAGGGGACGAAGAGTGCCAGGAAGAAGAGCACGAACAGCGGCGAAGTCAGCAGGTTGACGACGCGGACGCAGAGTTCCAGCAGGTTGTCGGCGAGGCCGGGCACCAGCATGCTCAGGCCGATCGCGACGAAACCCACCACGGTGGCGACGACTTTAGCCGAGCGGACCTGCGTTCGCATGTCGGCCGGCTGGGTCTTGGAACGTCCCAGGAAGTCGCGAACGATGACAGCGCTGGCCGAATTCATGCCGGACGATAGGCTGGACATGGCGGCCGACAGGATGGCCGCGATCACCAGGCCGGTCAGCCCCGCCGGCAGGCCCACGACGACGAAGCGAGGAAACAGTTCGTCGGCCTGCTCCACAAGCGACACGTTGGGGCCGAACTCCTCGGGGCGATTCGTGAAGTAGGCAAGGACGGCAAGTCCCACGAGGCCCAGCAGCAACGACATCAGCACTTCGACAATCAGGTGGATCCCGAAGGATCGCCGGGCGGCGGCCGCATCGCGGGTGGCGAGGTAACGCTGGATGGCCATCTGGTCGGAACCCGCCGTGCAGGTCATCCAGACGAACATGTTCAGGCACGCGCCGCAGAAGGTGACGCGAACGTCGGGACGGAACCAGAAGACCGGCTCCTGCCACTGCGCCTGCCAGCCCCGCGGCCACCACCAGCCAAGCCCTTCTCCAGGCCGCGAGAGGCTGACGACGGCGATGGTGATCACCGCGCCCGCGAACATGATCAGCGACTGGGCCGCATCGGTGGCGACGACCGCGCGAATGCCGCCTTCCGACGTGTAGATGATGGCGAGCACGCCGAGCGCGACGCAGAGGTAAGGGGTCCAGGACCGGTCCAGGTGGAAGAGCGGCACGATGACCTTGTCGGAGGTCGCATAGAGGATGGAGGCCATCCAGATGGTGCGAAGCAGCACGAACATCGCGGCGCCCAGGAGTCGACCCGTGAGGCCGAGTCGCCGTTCCAGCAACTCGTAACCGCTGGTGACGTTTTCCTGTCGCATGATGGCGGGAATCAACACCCAGCCGACCAGCGCCATCGCGGGGAGGAAGCCGAGGTATTGGGCCATCATCATCGGTCCGTTCTTGATGACTTCCCCGGGCAAAGCCAGGTACGACAGCGTACTGGTGAGGGTCGCGAAGAGCGATAGGCCGATCATGAAGGGACTCATCCGCCGCCCGCCGAGCAGGTAGTCGTCCACGTCCTTGACGCGACGGCCATAGTAACCACCGACCAGCAGCATGGCCACGAAGTACAGGCCAATCACAAGGTAGTCGAGCGACTGCATGGCCAAGTGGCTCCGCGGCGGCAGGGGCAGGTCCAAGAAGAGGCGGGTGGGTTAAGTCGCCGTCGCACGGCTCAAGGGAAGGTCGACGGCTTGCCCCGTGCGGGCGGAGACCAGGCAGGCCTCGCACAGTTCCACGGCGGCGCGGCCTTCCCGTCCTCCGACGCGCGGAGGACGTTCGTAGCGGATGCTGTCGACGAAGTCCTGGATCACTCCGCGGTGCGGATACAGGCGGATCGGCGACTTGGGTTCCTTAAGGTAGTCGAAGCGTTCTGGCGTGTAAATCCGCTCCCACTTCCCGCCCTGCGTGACGTCCAGGAACTCGAAGTTCTCCAGGTCCAACATGGCATCGCGGCCAATGACTTGGAATCGCACTTCGCTGCTGGGCATGCTCGGATCGGGCAGTTCGCTCGATACCCACAGGTGTGCCATGATGTTGTCTTCGAACTGGATCTGCGCCATCACCGATAGCGCCGCTCCGGGGATGTCGCTGTAGGTCGTGGCCTGTGCGAACACGCGGACCGCTTCACGGCCGGTGATCCAGCGAAGGAAGTCGGTGTTGTGCGAGGCCATGCCCAGGAAGAGCCCACCGCCGCTGGCGTGCGACATCCAGGGACGCTCCTCAAACAGTTGCCGCGTCAAGGTCGCCGGAAAGACGGAGACGGTGCGGAGCATGCGAAGCGGACCCAACCGGCCGGAGTCGACGAGGTCCTTGGCCTGCTGCGTGATCTTGCGGTAACGCTCCGTCTTTACCACGGCCAGTTGCACCTGGGCGGCTTGGCAAGCGGCAATCATCCCATCGCATTCGGCGACCGTGGGAGCCATCGGCTTCTCGGCCAGCACGTGCTTGCCGGCAGCGGCCGCCATTCGCGTCAACTCCAAGCGGTTCTGGTCGGGCGTGGCGAGAACCACGGCGTGCACGTCGTCACGCGCCAGCAGCGCCTCGACGCTTTCCGGGGCGGCGACGTGGTAGTCGCGGGCCAGGTCCAACGCTCGCCGTCCGCCGGCAATGGCCACGAGATGGCAGCCTTCGGCGTGGTGCGCCACGGCTTCACTGTAGGTCAGCCCCATGAAGCCGCTGCCGATGATGCCGATGCCGACCGATTGCATTCGCCCCTGTTCCTTGCGGTCCTTGACCGCCGTTCCGACTGCTGCCATCCGCGCCTAGGGTCCCCTCCGCCCGGCCGTGCCGGTCAGACGACGGGCATTTTCCAGGGGTCGCGATAGTCCTTCGTCAGCAAGGCATCCGCCTCCGGGCAGTCCACAAAAGCCTGTTTCTCGCCGTCGAATTCCAGATGGCCGCGTGTGCGGAACGCGATCTCGCCCAGGTGCACCAGCGCGCAGCTGTTGTGCGCCGTCACGGCGTTCGACTTGGTGGCGGACCGATTGCGGACCGCCTCGAGGAACTCCGTCATGTGCTCCGCGTAACCGCCCGCTCCACGCAGTTCCTTGCCTTCCGTCGGTCCCGGTTTGCTCTTGTTGCCGAGGAAGGTGCTGAACGCTCCGCGTCGCGAAAAGACCATGTAGCCTTCCGTGCCGTAGAACACGTTGCCGTTGTCAAAGCCGTGCATGCCGTAGCGGGTGAACGGATAGTTCTCGTAGATCAGCAACCGCCCGTCAGGATACTCGTAGGTCACCGTCATGTTGTCGGGATACTCGCTGGCGTTCTCATACTTCATCATGCGGCCGCCACGGGCGGTGATGTACTTGGGAACCGAAGTTACACCCAGTCCCCAGGCTGCCATGTCGATGTCGTGGATGCCGTCGTCGCCGATCTCGCCGTTCCCATAGTCGCGGAACATCCGCCAGGTGGCATGAAAGCGACGCGGGTTGAAGGGACGCAGCGGCGCGGGGCCCAGCCACCGGTCGTAGTCAACTCCCGGCGGAACCGGGCCGTCGGGTGCCGCCTTGAACTCGTCCCGCCCCTCCGCCGTCCAGGCCTTGGCGACCTTGATCTCCCCGAGGATGCCCGACTTCAGCAGTTCCTCGGCCTTCCGTGTCACCGGGCTGTTGCGCATCTGGCTGCCTTGCTGCACGATGCGTCCATACTTCTGAGAGGCCGCGATCATCAGCGGGCCCTCGTTGTAGACGTGCGACATCGGTTTTTCGACGTACACGTCCTTGCCCGCCTGCATCGCTCGCAGGGCGATCGGCACATGCCAGTGGTGGGGCGTTCCGACGATGCAGGCCTGCACGTCCGCGTCGGCCAGCACCTCCTCAAAATGCGCGGTCGTTCGGGGCGGAGCGGACTGGCGGCCGTCCAGCGACTTGCCAAGATTCTGCAGGTGACTCGGGTCGACATCGCAGAGCCACGCCACGTCGACGGAATCTTTCAGGGCGGCCAGCGTCTGCACATGGTGCGACATGATGCCGCCACAGCCGATCAGTCCCAGCCGCAGTCGCTCCGGCGTTGCGGCCACTGCGCTGTGCACTCCCGCCATCACCCAGGTGGAAGCGGTGGCGGCGACCGTACGTTGCAGGAAATCGCGGCGCGAGGGCGTGGCCATGAGGGGCTCCTAGTCGGCGAGGTTGGCTTGTTTTCGGGAGCAGGCGAGGATCGCGAATCGAAATGCCCCCGGGTGGGAAACCGATGTTACCCCATAAGGGGTGTTTCTGGAAGAGATTTCCTATCGGGTGTCTCGCCTTTTTGACGACGCGTCTGGGACGAGTATCCGCGCCGCCTGCCTTGGCTCCGCTTCGCTGCCTGCTAAGGATGTTCCCATACCCAGATGTTCCGGAAGCGAACCGGATTGCCATGTTCCTGCAGGGAGACGTAGCCCGGTTCGGGACCGAAGTCCAAGGGGTTGCCCGGCGTGTTTCGGGAGAGCGGGCGGCGATCGTGGATCAACACTCCGTTGTGACGCACCGAAATCTGAGCCGGCTCCCGCATTCGGCCGTCGGTTTCGAAACGCGCGGCTCGGAAGTCGATGTCGTAGGTCTGCCAGGCCAAGGGCGGGTGGCAGAGGTGCTGATCGGGTCGTGCGACGCCGAAGATGCCACCGCATTCGTTCTGTTCTCCTGAGAGTCCGAAGCTGTCGAGGATCTGGACTTCGTAACGCCCCTGCACATAGACGCCGCTGTTGCCGCGCGCCTGCCAGGCGTACGCAGGCTGGAACGGGGTGCGGAACTCCAGGTGAAGCTTATGGTCATGGAAGCGGCGTTTGCTGCGCACACCGGGCGGCAGCAGGCCTGCGTCCAGCGTGACGGGACCACCGTCGTCCGTCGTCCAGGCCTCGGCATGGGAGCCATCGAAGAGCGTGATCGCTCCGGACGGCGGTGTCAGGCCGAGCGTCGGGCTGGCACGCTCCACACGCAACATGGTTCCTTCATGGACTGGATCGTCGGGACCGTAGGTATCGAGGACCATCTGGATTTCCCCGTTCTCCAAGACGGCACGGAGGTTCGCCAGCTCGAAGACTACTCGGCCGCTCTCGGCGCGCCCTTCAACCTCCAGCCTGCCACCGCGATTCCAGCCATCACCGGGCAGTCCGCCGCGGAAGAAGACGCCGCGGAACCGGTCGCCACCGAGGGCGATCACCTGCGCGCCCATCTGCAGGCGATCGTGTGCCGGCCCCAGTTCGCCACGGTACTCGCCTTGGATCTGGTATTCGGCCGGCGCGTCCTCCACCCGCACGTAGACCGCTCCTCCCGCTTCCCCCCAGGCCACGGAACCGCCGAAGATCGCCAGGGTCGACACCGCCAGCAGGAGCACCGCGATGGTCCCTCCATCCACCTGCCGATGAGACTCCTCATGCGATCCCGTGTCCAAGCACGCTCGGTTTCTCAGTGGATGCCGGGGCCTGGTCGCGTGGGGTGTCATGGTCTTCTGGTCGGCCAGCGGCGTTGCTGGGGATTGACCCATCGCGAAGTTCCTTCTCAGCGAATCAGGATGCACGAGGGCATGGGAAGGCCCACGGGTTCGCCGGCCGGCTCCAGCGTCCCGGCGGCGGCGTCGATGCGAAAAACGGCGACGTTGTTGCCAGGCATGTTGGCTACCAGCAGGAACCGGCCATCGGGCGTGATGGCCAGGTTCTGCGGGCCAGCTCCGCCGCTTGGTTCGATCTCCAGAAGCGACAACGCTCCGTCCTCGGCAATCCGATAGGCGGCAATGCTGTGATGGCCGCGATTGGTGCCGTACAGGAATCGACCATCCGGTGTGATTTTGACGTCGGCCGTGTAACTGGTGCCCTCGTAATCCGCAGGCAGCGTGGAAATCGTCTGCCGTTCGATCAGGAAACCGGTGTCGGGATCGTGGTCGAACAGCGTCACGGAGTTCTTCAGTTCGTTGATCGCGTAGAGGCGTCCGGTGCGCGGGTGGAAGGTCAGATGCCGCGGTCCGGCCGCAGTCGGCGTTCGCACGAAGGGCTGGTGGGCGGCGGCGATGCGGCCGGTGGCTGCGTCCATCTGGTAAGCGACGATCTGGTCGGTGCCGAGGTCGGCCGCGTAGGCGAAGCGATTATTCGGGCTGGGAATGATCGCATGCGCGTGGGGATGCCCTTGACGCTCCGGATCGACGCTCGATCCCTCGTGCTTCACAAACGAAGCCGCCTCACCCAGCGAACCGTCCGCTTGAATCGGCAGCACCGCGACGCTTCCGGACGAGTAGTTGGCGACCAGCAGCGATTTTCCGGATGCGTCAACATGCAGGTAGCAGGTCGCAGTGCCCAAGGATGACTGTCGATTGAGCAGTTGAAGCTGACCCTGGTCGTTGACGATTTCGAGGGCCGTGATCTGCTCGTTCTCGGGGCCGCCGAACTGGCTCGGCGCGTGCGTCGCGTACAGGTGCCGTCGATCGGGACTCAATGCCATGAAGAAGGTCTGCTGCACGTCCTTGAACTTGGACTCGGCAACGAGTTGACCGGTCTGCGTGTCGAGCGTGCAGGCGTGGATGCCCGCCTGATCGCCGGCAGCGAACGAGGAGATGAAGACACGCAGCGAGTTCGCCGGTTCCGCGGCCTGGGACCAGTCGGGGAGCAGGCTGGCACCGAACAGGGCCAGCCCCAGAAAGGGAATCATCGAAAAGGTCGGACGCATGGGAGGCTCCGGTGTCAAACGTGAGTATCGGCCGAAGGCCGACGAAGGGAGGGGATCATCAGGGCTGTTCGCGCGGGATCACCCAGACGTTGATGTCGCCAAAGCTCATGGTGTGCGGCGCGATCCGCCAACTCTGTCGCTCGGCATCGTATCGCATCGGGCGGCTCCACGACTCGTTCAGCACGTGGACAGTCTTGGGCTGCGGCTCACAAGGCGGAACGGGCAGTTTCAGGCGAAGGTCAAGGTTTTCCAAAGTGCGGCTGTTGCACGATACCACCAGATAGTCATTCTTCTGGTCGCGCAGCGTCAACGTGGTGAGGTCGGGGATCAGGTCGGTAAGGAACTGGCGAGTCAGCCCATGATGGTCGTGTTCGACGGAAAACGGTGGCTGCTCGTAACTGTCGACCAGTGCCGGGAGCAGTTCGCGGAATTCAGCGTGAAGTCGGGCCACGTTGCCACGGATCTCGGGGTTGCTCGCATCGCGAATCCAATGCAGAAAGCCCCAGCCACCGGCCGTGAGTGATGAGTAGGCCATGTAGCGCGTCTCTTCGAAAGTCGGATTCCTCCAGAAATAGGTCGGGTCTTCGCTGGTCTGCTGTCCGACGCCCTGCATCACGGGGACCGGATTCAGATGCCCGGTCGATAGTACGGTTCGCGCGCCATGGGCGATCGACCACGCCATCATGAGCGGTCCCCAGTCGCCGTTGTGGGCCATGAAAGGTGAATTCGGCCAGATGGGATAGCGATCGATCTGGAATCCGTCGATCGCGGGCAGGAACGAGGCGTAGCTGGAGAGGGGCACGAGATTGAAGACGACCTGCACGGGGCGATGGGGGTTCTTGTCCCACTTGCGGATTGCCAGTCGATTGCGGGTGAGCGCGTCGATGAACTTCTTTCGCGCCGGCGAAGCTGACTCATCGAAGCCGTTCTCGACCTTGTATTCCGGCTCGTCATACAACTGGTAGGCCAGCAGTGCCGGATGCTGCGAGACTCTTTCGATGAATCGTCGGATGCGATCGATCTGCGCCGTGTCGCCCTCGCGAAACGCTTCGTACCAAGCGGCCTGCATGATGACACGTAGCCCGTGTCGCTGGGCCATGTCCAGGTAGGCGAGCATGGATGCCAGGTGTCGCTCGAACTGCTCTTCTCCCTGGTCGAGGTCGGTCGTCGCGCTGACGGCGAGCACCACGTTGGCCCCTTCGGCGGCCATCTGGCGAAGTTCTTCCTCGTCGCCAAACTTCCAGGTGTACCAGCCCATGGGGAAGAAAGGTTTGCCGGAGAGGGAATCTCGCCAGGGACGTCGCGCGAAAATCAGGTTTTGCGAGGTGTCGGATTCGCTATCCTTGGGGACAGCGCTGGGGCTGGTCGTGTGGGAGGCATCCGTGCCTGCGGCAGCGACTCGAAAACCGATGTAGGACATTTCGCCGAGAACGCCCAGTTCGTCGTTGACGGGCCGTTCGTTCCGCCCCTGGTCGCTGGTGGCGTACGCTCCACCTCGCAGGCCCCGGAACAGCGCTCCGATCCGTGCCTCGTTCCATTCCATGACGTTTCCGGCTTGGTCCAGCGTGCCAAAAGGACTGACGCTGCGGGGGAAGTGACCAACGGGTGTCAGCAGACGCTCCGGATCGAGGAAGCTTTCGGCGTAGCTGTTGGATCCATGGTCGCTGTTCCGGTCGCGCGATCCGGGCAGGTCGCGGCGAAAGGGATAGTCCCAGTACCCGGCGCCGCCCGGTTTGTCGGGATCGTAGTACGCCGCTTTGTACCACTCGTCTTCCGAAGGCAGGAAAAACCTCGCGCCGGGCGATCTTCGGATACGACGCCCATCGGCTCCCTGGAATCCCCTCAGTTCGTAGGCCCCCGTCTCCGTGTCGCCGCCACCCTGGCCATTGTGAAGCCAGTTGCAGAATCGACAGGCGTCCCAAAAACTGACATGGTTCACTGGAAGGTTGGCGTTACCGGGTGTGACCGAATAACGATACGCCCCGTCTTCGCCCTGGCGCGTCACGCCGCAACCTGCCTTTTCCTCCGTGTTGTTGCTCCGCAGAGAATACGGATCCGCCTTCGACGCAACCGCCTGCAGGAACTCAACGTACTGGGCCGCCGTCACCTCATGCTTGCCGATGCGATAGACGTAGGGAACGCTGCCGTACCCGTTGTCATCCGCCAGATTCCCCGCTGCGCCGATGGTCACCAGTTCCAGGCTGGTCACGCCTTTCGGCAAGAAGAACACGTCGGCCCGCGCATTCGCGATGGAGAGAATGCCGAGCGCGCAAGCGAGGAAAAAAGTCATGCGTGCCGTGGGCGAGCGGGTTGCGGAAGAACCTCGTCGAGGCTGGCAGAGCGAGCAGAGGCGATGGTTGCTGCAGGAACAGGAGTGCATCAGGGCTTGCTCGGGGTTGGCGGGGAGGTTGGAGCGGGATCAGGGGAGCCGCGAGGCGGGGGGATGCTGCAGGTAGTGGCCGACGAGTTCGACCAGTTCGTTTGCGCCGTCAAAGATTGCGATGCGATGCAGGAAGCCGTGGATCCAGCCGTCGAAGCGATAAAGCGCGGTGGTGACGCCTTCTTCATGGAGTCGCCGCGCGTACGCTTCGCCTTCGTCGCGGAGCACGTCGTATTCGGCCGTCACAACGAGGGCCGGTGGGAGGTCGGCCAGGCTCGCGGCACGCGAGGGCACGGCATACGGCGAAGCATCATCGCTGTTGCCGGGAGCGTACTGCTGCCAGAACCACTCCATCGCGCTGCGCGTCAGCAAATGCCCCTCGGCGAACTCCTCGTAGGAACGTGTGTTGAAGTCCGGCGCGATGACGGGGTAGATCAGCAGTTGACGGGCGGGCTGGTGTCCGCGTCGATCGCGGGCCATCAGCGCGACGGCCGCAGCGAGGTTGCCGCCGGCGCTGTCGCCCATGACATGGATGCGACGGGCGTCGATGCCGAGGCCGTTGGCCTGCGCGGCCACAGCCTGCAACGCGGCATAGGCATCCTCGGCCGCGGCCGGGAAGCGATGCTCCGGAGCCAGCCGATAGTCGACGGAAATAACCGCCGCGTTGCAGCGATGCGCGAACGCTCGACAGGCGTTGTCGTGCGTATCGAGGTCGCCTGCCACCCAGCCCCCGCCGTGGTAAAAGACGATGGCCGCATGGGGCATGGGGGTCGACGGTCGGTAGATCCGCGCGGGAATGGGCCCGGCGGCCCCAGGAAGACTCGCATCCTCGATCGTGGCCAGGGGACGCTCGACCGGATCGATCATGATACCGGCCCGCATGTTGTCACGGATCTCTCGCGGCTCGGAATGCTCGACGCGCTTCGGAGCCGCTCGCTTCCATTCATCGATGAAACGCGCGGCTTGCGGATGTAGTGGCATGGCAGGTTTCCGGTGTGCAGGGTGAAGGCGACGACGCGTTGAATGCGGCGTCGTAGCCGACCAGCGATGCCGCCCGGCCTCGATCGTCCTAACGCTCGATCGGGTCGACCAGCACTTCCAGTTCCTCCGCGACCAGCGACCGTTCGTCGTTCGCGGCAGCCTGCCATTGTACCGACAGTTGGTTGTCTCCCCAGAGGAGCGTCCCCGCCGAAAGGGGCAGCTCCAACTGCGTGTAGGCCGGCAGCGGACGACCCTCCGCCTCCGGACGACCGTCGGGCACGTGGGTGCGCCGCAGCGATTCGGTCGCCACCGGCTTCCCGTTCAAGCTCAGCGTCACCGCGTCCGCGGCGACCAAGCCGGTGATCTTCAGACGCAGCACGCTGCGCAGCGACGCGTCGGACACATCCTCCGCGACCCGGAATTGCACCGACCCTTGAGGATTCTGGGCGGAAAGGTACACGGAATTAGTCTTGTTATACTGGGCGCCGGTGGGACAGCGGCCGATGGGCCACATGGGATAGAAGAGGTAGTGACGGCTGCGGCGCGACACGGACGCCAGGTCGCGCAGCGGTGTCAGGTGGCCCAGCGCGGATGGCCAGTCCTCCTCGGATCCCATGTCCGACCGCCAGTGGTAGTGGTAGTTGTAGACGGAGATGCCGTCGGCGCCGTACGACAGGTAGTTCTTGGCCATGGCGTTGTAGTTCGCGGCGCTCGGAACCCGGTGGAAATGGCCTTCCGCGATCTTCGGGTGCACGCTCGGAAGGATCTTGCAGTCGGTGCCTCGCGTGACGGCGACGAAGTCCTCGACCCTTGCGTTCGTGTCGCTGTAGAAGAAATCGGAGGGGCAGAGGAAATCAACGGAGCCGTTGCGCGCCCAGGTGGCGATGTCATAACCGAGCGCCTGGCATTCCTCCAAGGTCTGCGGCACCCTCGCTCCCAGCAGCAGGCGACCTCGGCCGCGCCGCGCGGCCGCTTCGTCCAGCAGGCGGCGCATGTCGACCATCAGCTGCGTGAGCAACGCGTGGCTCTCGGCGGCTTCGCTGGGATTGAACATGTGGCAGTGCCGCATCCAGTCGATCTCCAGGCCGTCCACATCGTATCGGGCCAGGGT
>CAZUJM010000011.1:25480-52486 GCA_964620405.1 uncultured Pirellulaceae bacterium
CCACATCCAGCAGCGTCTGGCGGACGCCCGGTTGCCGGAAGTCGAAGCCGCGGATGTTGTTCTCCCTCAATCGCCATTCGGGATGGTCGACTCCGAAGCGGGTCTTCCAGGGATCGCCATGGCGATCGTTCATCCGCAGGCTGGCGAGGAACTGCATGTGGTTGTGGTGGGCGCGATCAAGCATGACCTGGAAGGTGTCGTAGCCCAGGTTCTCCATGGCGACGATGCCGGTGTCCTCGCCGATGAAGTTTCCGGTCCAGGGACGCCTGTAAAACGACTTCATGTTCGGCGGGACCGTTCCCTCGGCGAGCGCAAAGATGACATGGGTGATGCGGTCGGCGCCGAATCTCGCCTGTTCATCAATCACCGATTCCAGCCGTTTCTTCACCTCCTCGCCATCGACGGGTTTCGCCGGGGCGTTTCCCACGGGTCGCAAGGCGCGTCCCAACTGCACGCACCACATGCTCTGCTGGTCCCAGCTCATCATCAGGCGGCTCTCGTTGCGGACCGCCGGTCGTTCAGCGAGAACCGGGCCCTGGCACAGCATCACCAGCAGAAGGCCCAGCGCCTGCCAGCGGCAGGCAAACAAAGTGGAGCAGAAGTGCATGGATGCGAGGAACGGTGGCATGGTGGTTCTCGACAAGAGGTGGGCTAGTTTCGGGACAGGAGGGAACCGTGGCGGAGGGCGGGGACCGGATCAGCCCGGACCCAGCGGCAGTCCGCTGGCCTGCAGGACCACGGCCTGCACGGTCAGGTCATGGTCGTAGGGAAAGTCGTGGGCCTTTTCGCCGCGAATGACCTTCGCCATGTCGGCCGCATCGTCGACATATCGTTCGTACTTGGGGAACGTGATCTCCTGGTAGCCGGCCTGGTAGCCGTCGCGAGCCTGCGAGAAGGCGACGCGCGCGGCGGGGTCGTCCAGCGGCTGCAGGTGGAAGGTACCCTCGGTGCCACAGACCACCAGATGGCGTCGCGCGAAGCCCTCGACCTCCATGGCGCTGCTCTTCACCGTGGCCGTCGCCCGCGGATACTCGAGGACTGCCAGCATGTTGTCACGCAGCGTGTCGTCCTTGGTGGACGCGTGCTGGGCGAAGGGCGTGACGCGCGTGGGTTTTCCGAGGACGCCGATGACCAGGTCCGTGACGTGGCAGCCAAGTTCGAAGAACATGCCGCCCGGGTACTCGGCGAGGTCTCGGCGGGTCGAATCGCCGACCGTCTTGCTCATGACGGCGTGGACTTCGAAGACGTCGCCGAGCCATCCTTGGCGAAGGAAGTCGCGCAGCAGCACGATGCCCGGATTGTAGCGGTACATGTATCCCATCTGGATCATCAGGTTCTGCCGCGAGGCGTTGGCGACGATCCGCTGGAACTGCGGGTAGGACTGGCCCGCCGGCTTGTCGAGGTGGATGTGCTTGCCCGCCGCGACGCAGGCCTCGGCCGCGTCGAGCAGGGCGCGGACCCGCGTCTCCACCAGCACAGCATCGAGGTTCGGTGTGTTGAGCAGCTGCTCCTGCGTCATCCATGGCAGGCCGGCGTACGGTGCCTGACCCTCGGCCGCCTTCCGCAGCTTCTCATCCGGCTCGACGATTCCCACCACTTCATAGTCGTCCGAGTCGCGATAGACCGACAGCTTGCTCGCGTGCGCGTGGCCGACGCCGATCTGCCCGATCTTGATGCGCCGCTTGGCACCCGTCGCCGCGCCGACGCGCGTCGTGGCCGCGGGCAAGGCGGCCAGGGCTCCCGCCAGTTTCAGGAGTTCGCGCCGACCGGGCTTCGAGCGGTTGTCGGCCGTGTTGCCTGATGCGGTGTGAGACGTTTGCTCGTGATTCATGGCGCGGCTGGTCTCCTGGAGGGAGGCTGTGCGCTCGCGGGGCGAGCGAGGTTGAAGGGGAGGGACGTACGATCGAAGTCGGGGATGTCAGGGGGCTGGGGCAGGTGATGCGTTCCGATGTTGGTCGCTGGCGGTATCGTTCGCACCGCGCAGACGACTGTCAACGGGAGTCATTCGGCGGGGAGTTGGCAGGAACGTCGGCGGGCGGCTGCGGATGTTTCGGCAGGAGTGATCGCGCGATGAGCATGCCCAGCAGGACACACGCGGCACAGGCCAGGAAACTGATGCGGAAGCCCAACTGCCGACTGGTCCAGCCCAAGCCGGTCCACTGGTTGCGGATCGCCAAGTCGGCGACCGCTCCGAACAGATATCCCGCCGGCGCCGCCGGTACCATCAGCAGAGAAACAAAGGCCATGTTCCGCCGCAGCTCCGAGGGACGCGACGCGGACACAATATAATTGGGCGCGTAGACGCCAATCAATTCACCTGCTCCATAAAGTCCGAAAGCCACCAGGTACCACGGGCCCGTCACCAGGGTCGCCCAGAGCATGGCCGCGAGGTAGAGCGAAGCCGTGGCGAGCACTCCGGCCCGCGGATGGGTCCGCGTCAGCAGCCAGCCCAGGAAAAGACCGGCGGCGACCTTGAAGCCGAAGCGAAGCATGTTCTGCTGGCCTGCGAACTTCTCGGGCAGGTCGCCGAGCACTTCGGCCGAGTAGAGGTTCATGTTCGACGGGATCATGTTCGCCGTATAGACCAAGATGGTGACCAGCGTGGCGACGAGCAGCACCGGTTGCTGGAGAATGGCGCGGAAGTGGTAGACGAAACCGGCCGTCGCGCCGAGTGCCGCCAGATATCCGAGGACTCGCAGCCCCAGGGCCGAAGTTCCCCAGTCGCCCTGCACGAGCAGCACCGATGCGAACATCAGCGGCAGTCCGACCAGCACCCCGACCACCTCCCGCACCGGCTCCCGGCGCGGTTCCTCCGCGACCGGCGGCACCACGAAGAAGCAGGCCAGGCACGCGCCCAGGATCATGATCGGGACGCCGAGGCCGTAGAGTATCACAAAGGACTGCGGAGAGCCGACGCCGGCGAACTGCCAGCCGAAGATCGTGCCGCCGAGCAGTGCGGTCTGGCCCAGCGATCCGAGGACGGCCAGCACGGGGCCCATCCCAAAAGCCAGGCTCAGGGCCGCCCCGCGATGTTTCTCATCCGAGCCGCGGCCGATGATCTCCCAGAGGTAGGCGATCGCGCCGGTCATGGTGGCACCGGAAACGGCACCCTGGAGGATCACCGCCCACAGCTTGAAGTTGCGCGAGACGTCGAGGTGCAGGGCTAACGCCGTGAGGCCCAGCGTCAGCGCGGTCAGTCCAAAGCAGAGGGCGAGGTTGCGCCGGAGCACGCGGACCGAGGGGGATGCCCAGGCGACCAGCGTCGGCACGGCCGTCATGGCGAAGTACAGCATGGCTGGCAGGTTGGCCGTCAACGTGTCAGCTCCCAGATGATCGCACAGCGAAGCCTGGGTGATGCCCACATAGAGCACCGGTGCCGCCAGGTACTCCAGCCCGATGCACAGCGCGAACAAAATCAGGTTTCTCCGCTGCTCGGCGGCTGTCAGCGGGCACGAACTGGTCATCAGGGTAATTGCCTTTCCTGGGCGAACTCGGCTACTACTCGCCTGGCGTCCTGCGACAGAACCAGCGCATGGCATATCTTCCGGTCTCTCGTCGCGGCTGAAGCGTGTACGGATCGTAGATCAGCTTGGCGACATGGCCATCCGTGCGCACGATGCACCAGCCATAGTCCCAGTTGCTGGAATGGAACCGAAGCGGCATCTGCGGCTGCACGCGCAGCGTCGGGTGCGTGCCGGCGATGAACAGCCGCTGGTCCGTATAGAAGTAGCAGGATGCGGTGGCGTTCCTCGAAGGCAGCGGCCAGTTCGTCCATCGATCCACCGGTGACCACGCCGTTCTCGTCGTGGGAAAGCACTTCGCGATAGTCGTCGTTTACGCGGAAACGCAGGTACTCGAAGTGATAGAGGAAGTTGCTGGAGGGCGCATTGGTGTCGTCATCGTACCGGGAGAACTCGCGGTATTTCGGCATCTCCGGATAGGTGAGCGGGGCCGCTTCCTCGCGCGGGCCCGCCGCCGGAGGACCGTCCAGGTAGGGACGCGCGATGGCCTGGCCGCCGTCTTCGTTGTAAAGGAACAGCGACAGCGACGGGCGGGGACCGAAATCGGCCGGCAACTCCACCGGCTGCCGCAGCGTCTGCGCGCCCGCACACCAGCGATCCTCCACCAGGAATGTGGCCCGCATGTCCATCGCCTCTTCGACCAGTTCGTGCTGGCGGGAGCCCGTGTCGACATGCTCGTCGTGGTAAAACGCCGACATCACCTGCAGGTCGGCGCCTCTCCGCACGGCATCCCGCAGAACGGTCGACGAACCGGCCGTGCGTTGCAGGCAGCTGTCTAGTTCCAGGGCGGTGGTCCACATGAGCCGGGAGTTCCTTGGTGAAGTCGGCTGGGAGGATGCGAATGTCGAAGCAGGGAACTGCCGAAGGAGTGTGTGCTCACGGAAGTCGATAGCGGGCGGTTTCCACGTGGGTGAGGCCCCGAGCGTCTCGGTAGGAGTAGGCAGTCATGAGGCTTCCGTCCTGCAACTGCACGGTATTGCCGAATCCGCCGCCGCTGATCGCGCCGAGGGGCGTGGCCCGGTCGATCACCATTCGGTCGCCCTGGAAATCAAATTGGAATCCGTCGGCCGTTTCGCGCCCCAGCACGGCATGCACGCCCAGCGGGGGAGCCAGCGCGCGGACCGTGAACGTCAGCAGCAGCCGCCGGTCGGCTAATCGCAGCAGGCTCGGATAGTGCTCGCCGTACGTGCTGCCGAGTTCCGGTTCCCGATGCCAGTTCAGGCCGCCGTCACGCGAGCGGAAGACGGCCATCCGTTCGATCTGGTCGTTGCCGGTCGGAAGGGTGGTGCCGGGCAGCGGCTGGAGCGCCGAGGGATGGCAGCGGGCGATGCCCAGGAGGTCTCCCTGCGGACACTGCCAGAGGATCATTTCCGAAAACCAGGGGAAGTCCTGGGCGCGGACGTCGAAACCATGCACCTTGACTGGCTCCGGTTTCTCCCAGTGGACGCCGCGGTCGCGCGACCGCCAGAGGAAATCGTGGCTGCGTCCCGTGGAGACGCCCATCAGCAGCGTGCCGTCCGCGGTCTCGAGTATGTTTCGCGAAGTCACGGTCCAGCGATCCTGCGGGAGGCTGGAGGCGAAGGGTTCCTGCAGTTGCGAGGCGTCGATCTGCTCGCTCGACCAGCGGCGGCCGCCATCGACGGAGCGATGCACGTAGGCGTGCGTGTAGCCTTCCACGTTGCGGACGTCTTCGGCAAGCAGCGCTGTGGTGGCCAGCAGCGTGCCGTCACGAAGCACCGTCAGGTAGGGTTCGCGCCCCGGGACGGGCACTCGTTCGGGCCAGCTCCACTTGTTGTCGGTCGCCTGGTAACGACTGACCAGCACGTCCTCCCGCACGGGGTTCTTCGCGTCGGCGACCCGATGCGAATGGAAGAGAATCATCAGCAGTTCGGCCTCGGGCAACTGGGCCAACATTGGCTTGTAGTCGCCAGGCAGTCCGACCCGCAGTCGTTCCACGGAAAGTGTCGCCGGCAGGGAGCTCGGGTTGCGCACGGTGATCTCTAACTCAGTAAGCCGGAGATGCTCCAGCCAGCGATCGTCCTCCACCGGCCAGAATCGTTCCTCGCTGGCGTACCCGCGGAGGCCCTGCGGGTCGCCCAGCAGGGAGAGCGTGCGTTTCTGGATGAGCGACCCGCCCATGCCGTAGCCGTAGTAGTTTTGCCACTGTCGCGGCGTGCGCGCGAGATGCAGATGGAAGTACCAGTTGTAGGTGCTCAGGCCGTCCGCGCCGTCGGCGTAGGCCTGGAGGGCGTGCGTGGTGATGCCCTGTTTGTAGTCGGTGAGTTTGTCGATGTCGCCGGGCTGGATCGGTCCGCGCGGCTTCTTGCCGTTGGAATCGTTGAGCCATTCGGGGCGCGGAAAGAGGGTCGGGTAGACGCCGACTGGGTGGTTGCGCGCCAGTTCGACAAATTCACGCGTCCGCGGCAGCCCGGGCCAGTCAGGCCAGAAGAGCGAGGGGCTTAGGTAGTCGACCAGTCCCGACTCGACCCATGTCTTCACGTCCAGTCCCAATTCGCGACACGAAAGCTCCGTCGGCTTCTCGCTCGCGCCAGCATACTTGGCTTCGGCCTGCGCTGTCGCCAGCGAGGGACCCACGCGGGCTCCCAGCAGCAACCGCCGCTTGCCTTTCTTGCGGGCGACTTCTTGCAGCATCTGCCGGGTGTCGCGAACCAGGCGAGTGAGGACGGGATGGTTGTTGAGCGGGTCGGACACCATGTGTGTCCAGCGGCGAAAGTCCAATTCGATGCCGTCGATGTCGTAGTTTTCCGCGACTTCGCGAAAAATGGCCATGCGGTGTCGGTAAACTTCCGGATGCAAAGGGTCGAGGCAGAACGCGCCGGGAATAACCAGCTGCGGATACTGGCGCGCGAAGTCCTGGATCTTCAACTCGCCCTCGTAGAAGTCTTCGGCATTCATGCGGTAGCTGGCAACCACCGGAATGCCATGCGCTCGACAGGCGTCAATCGTTACTTGCAACGGATCGGTTCCCGCCGCCACCATCTTGGTCATGCTCTCGGCCGAGTGTCCGCCGACGTACTTGCTCCAGGGCGTTGCCACGCGACTGCGGTAGATGACCGGGTCTGGATTTCCGACGTTCTGCGCGAATACGCCGGGACGCGCCTCCAGGATCGGTTCCAACGCCGCGCGGTAGTCGGCGACGATCTCCGCTCCTGTCTTCGCGGAGTCCATGGCATAGAGGATGTTGTCCGCGTCGTTGTTGAAGATGGAACGCAACTGGCGATTGTCGCCTGGGAGTTCTGTTGCGACGCCCGCGGCCATCGCGGGGCCGATGGAGGCCACCAGCAGGACGGCAATGCGCAGCAGTCGAAGCGAACGGGGCGGGATCGTGGAAGGCTTCATGCGATCGATCCTTCGGGCGGTCTTCGACACGGGAGGCAGGACGCTGGGGCGGCAAGGCGGATGCGGGAGGGAGTCGCGGGGACTGTCAGGCTACTCTGTTGGCGTGTACCATGTCAACCAAACGAGGGGTGTGTCGCAGCACAGGTCCCATGCAGTTCGGACGCTGACACGGGCTTCGAGCCGTGGCGTGGCGGTCTTCGATGGTCCTGCGACCGCACGAAGCAGTTTGCGACGAGAACCTTTCTAGGGCGATCGGGCACAGCACAAGCGAGTTCGGATTCTCCGCCGCGACGGTGGGGAGTTCCGTCCGCAGTCAGACGAGGAGATGAGGCTCATGGCGAACGATCGGTTCCAAGGGCGGCGCATGGAGGGCAAGGTGGCGGTGGTGACGGGCAGCACGCAGGGCCTGGGCGAGGCGATCGCGAGGCAGTTCGCGGCCGAGGGAGCGGCGGGTATCGTCGTAACCGGTCGCCACGCCGAACGAGGCCGGCAGGTGGCGGACTCGCTGCAGCAGTCCGGCACCAAGGCTATTTTCGTGCAGGCAGACCTCGCGGACCTTGGCGCGCCGCGTGCCATCTTGGAGGCGGCCGACCGGCACTTTGGTCGGGTTGACTCGCTGGTGAACGCGGCGGCGGTGACCGATCGCGGGACCATCCTCGACACATCGCCCGAACTCTATGAGTTCATCATGGCCGTCAACGTGCGTGCGCCGTTTTTCCTGCTGCAGGAGGCCGCGCAGCGCATGCGATCCTTGAAGGTGCAGGGGACGGTGGTGAACATCCAGTCCATGTCCGCCCATGGCGGTCAGCCGTTCCTCGCGCCGTACAGCATCTCCAAGGGCGCGTTGGCCACCCTGACTCGAAATGCCGCGTTCAGCCTGATGCCCGATCGAATTCGCGTGAACGGTTTGAATATCGGCTGGATGAATACACCCGGAGAGGATGCCATCCTGCGCCGATACCACAACGCGCGGGATGGTTGGCTGGAGGAGGCCGCGCGAAAGCAGCCGTTCGGTCGCCTCGTGGAGCCCACGGAGGTCGCGCGGGCGGTGACCTACCTCGCCTCCGAAGACAGCGGTCTGATGACGGGATCGGTGATCGACTTCGATCAATCGGTACTCGGCTGCTGCGAGTCGGCGCCCCATCCGTCCAAGCCGTTATAGCCTGGGGTCACGCCCTCGGGTGCGGCGCGCAGCGCTTACGCCAGCAGTTCCTTGACCACGCGTGCCTTGTAGACACGCGTATCGGACGGGTTCTCGACCGCGCCATGATGGCGATAGGTCACGCGTTCGTGATCCAGCCCCAACTGGTGCAGGACGGTCGCGAACAGGTCCGGCACGCTCATTCGCTGCTCGACGGCCGCGTAGCCGAACTCGTCGGTCGCCCCATGCACGTGGCCTCGCTTCAGGCCGCCTCCAGCCAGCAGCAGGCTGAATCCGTGGGGATTGTGGTTGCGGCCGTGTCCCCGCTGGGAGGTGGGCAGGCGGCCGAACTCGCCCGTCCAGATGACCAGCGTCTCGTCGAGCAGGCCGCGTTGCTTCAGGTCGCGGATCAGGCCGGCCGACGGCTGGTCCACCTGGCGGCAGAGCGGTGGGATCTTCTCGTTCAGGTAGTCGTGATGGTCCCATGTGTTATGGGGACCCGGCCCCAGCACATGCACGAAGCGCACGCCCCGTTCGACGAGGCGCCGGGCAAGCAGGAGTCGCCGGCCGTAGGAGGCGGAGACAGGATCGTGGATGCCGTAGAGGTCGAGCGTGGCCTGGGATTCCTGCGACAGATCCAGCTCGTCGGCCGCGTGCAACTGCATGCGGGCCGCCAGTTCGTAGTTGCGGATGCGGGCTTCCAGCCGTGAATCGTCCGGATACCGCTGCTGCTGCGCGCGGTTAAGCTGGGCCATCAGCCGCGCACTCTCTTCCTGGCTGCCCGCCGGCCGGGCCAACGACGACTCCAGGTTGAGCACGGCCGAACCTTCCGACCGGATCTCCGTCGCCCGGTACTGCGCGGGCAGCCAGCCGTTGTGCACCTGCAGCGCTCCGCCCGAATGGAACACGGATGGATCGCGAAGCACCACGTAGCCGGGCAGGTTCTGGTTCTCGCTGCCGAGGGCGTAGACACACCAGGCCCCGAGCGTTGGCCGGCCGGGACGGTTGCTGCAGGAGCACATCATGTGCGTCGCACCCGGATGATTCGGGTCGATGCTGTACATCGACTGCACGACGCACAGGTCGTCCACCACCGATCCCAGGTGCGGTATCAGGTTCGAGAAGGCGATGCCCGACTGGCCGCGTAGCTGGAACCGGAAGGCCGTGCCCATCAGCGGCTCGGTCTGTTCGTTATTGCCATTGCCACCGCGGATGTCCGGCACGCGCTGTCCCGAACGTTTCTGCAGTTCGGGCTTGTAGTCAAACATGTCCATCTGGCTGGGACCGCCGTTCTGGAACAGCATGATGACCGACTTGACATGCGGCGGAAAATGGCACCGCGGGTCGATGGTGGACGGCCGGGCGGAGTCCGCAGCACGAGTCGCTTCCTGGGCGAGCATCGAGTTCAGGGCGAGTGAACCGAAACCGAAGGCCGAACCTCCCAGGAACTCTCGACGCGCGGCTACGCGAGCGGGCGAGTCGGCCGCAGCCAGGTCCTCATCTCTTGCGTTCGCCATGATGGGATTCCATTGTGCGTGGGTGGGCGGGAACTAACAGGCGTCGATGGCCTGGAAGGGACACGGTGGCCCCGGGATCACTCCAAGTACAGGAACTCGCTGGCACCGAGCAACGCCTGGCAGACGCCTGCCAGAGCCGCGCATCGCCACTCGGCCTCGTCGGCCTCCGCATCGCGTGTCTGGGCGTTCGCGTCCTGAGGCGGGATCGCAGCTGCGGCTCGGTGCAGTTCGCGCTGCCGCGCCAGCGAATCGAGGCACCAAGTTCGTTCGTCGTCGGTGGGGCCGCGTCCGTACGCCAGGCGGTAGGCGAGGTCGATCTGGCGGCTCGCGGCATCCGGCGCGGCAGCCATGACACGCTTCGCCAGCTTTCGGGACTGCTGCAGGATGAGCCGATCATTGAGCATCGTCAGCGACTGCAAGGGCACGGCTCCGTCGTCGCGGTAGGTGACGCAACCCGTGACGGCCGGTTTATCGAAGGTCAGCAAGAAGGTGGGAATCGCAATGCGGCGCTGCAGCAGGTAGATGCTGCGGCGATAGGAGTCGGCGGGTCGCGCGACGCGCTGGTCGTCGACGTCAACGTACCCGTCGATGCTGTACTGCAAGGAAACGGGTGGACCGCCCTGGTCCAGCACCAGTTGACCGGCGAGCCACAGCAGGCTGTCTCGAAGCGGTTCGGCCTCGATACGCCGTAGCCTCGCCCGCCACAGGAGTTGATTGTCCGGGTCCACCTCCCAGCCGCGCGCCGCGACGGGAAGACCGTCACCCACCGCCGAGGAGGACTGGCGGTAGGCGTCGGTCATCACGATCCGGCGTATCATCCGTTTGATCGACCAGCCATCCGCCACGAACTCGCTCGCCATCCATTCGAGTAGTTCGGGATGCGTGGGAGCCGTCCCCGACATGCCGAGGTTGTCGGACGGGTGGACGATCGCTTGGCCGAGCAGGTGTTCCCAGATGCGATTGACCATGACCCGCGCCACCAGCCCGCCCGCGGGCGACTGCGGATCGGTCATCCAGTGCGCCAAGCGCAGGCGACGACCGGAGCCCCGGGGCGATCCGTCCTGGAGCGATTCGGCGAGCCCGCCCTCTTCGTCCGGCGAGTACTCCGAGGCACGCACGCCCGTGGGCGGAGAGAGAACGCGGAGGAATCCGGCGGGCACTTCGCGCCGCGGCGCCTCGTGGGAACCCGCCTGCAGCAGGCGCGTGGCGGGTGGCGGGCCCACGTCGTAGACCGCGTGGAGCCAGCCATACTCGCGCCTCTGGCTCTTCGCGACGGCGATCTTCGACCGCAACTCCCGGATCGCCGCCGCATCCGCATCGCTCCACCGGGGTTCGACTTCCGCGAGCGGAACCTTCAATTCCTGCTCGTGCTTGATCAGGATCTGACGCTGGCCGCTGTCACGCTGCGGGGCTGGCGTGTCCAGGGCGGCCAGCACCCAGGGCAGGATCTCCTTGCCCTCCGCGTCCCGACCCAATGCCTGCAGTCGTCCCACCTGCACGGTCCGTTCGTAGGGCTGGTTCACACGCGCGATGGCCGCGTCGAGTGCTTCGACCTGCTTGTCGAGCACCAGGTTCCAGCAGTCCCGCTCCGACTGCTCCTCCAGCGGGATGTCGGCCACGGCGCGCTCGCGTGGGGTCTTCCAGTCGTCCGGATTGAACGCCGGCGTGAACAGGGCCATCATCTGGTAGTAGTCCTGCTGCGACACCGGCTCGAACTTGTGGCTGTGGCACCGCGCGCAGGTGAGACTGACGCCCAGGAGGCTGGTGCCGATCTGCGACATCGTGTCGTGCAGCACCGACCAGACGGTGAAGGGTCGGCGGTCCTCCCCCGTCAGGTCCTCACTGCAGCGCAGGAACCCCGTGGCCGTCAGCGCGTCAAGGATCTCCGGTGTGTAACGCTTCGCGCCCCGCCATGACACCATCTCGTCACCCGCCAGCTGCTGGCGGATCATCTGGTCGTACGGTCTGTCTTCGTTGAACGAGCGGACGATGTAATCGCGATAACGCCACTTGTAGTCGTAGAAGCCCTCCGGCGGACCCATGTCCGAGTCAAACGAGATGGTGTCGGTGTAGCCGACCCAGTCGAGCCAGTGACGCCCCCAGCGAACGCCGAATTCGGGGGAGGCCAGCAGGCGATCGACCAACTGCTCGTAGGCCCGCGGCGACGAATCCCGCTCAAAGGCGGCCAGCGTCTCGGGCGACGGCGGCAGGCCGGTCAGGTCGAGCGAGACGCGGCGCAGCAGACGCGCGGGCGTGGCCGGTGGCGAAAAGCCCAACCCAGCCGACTGGAGCTTGGCCCACAGGAAGCTGTCGATCTCGGAAGAAGCACGGCCTGCGTCGACCGAGGGAATGGCTGGGCGACGCAATCGCGAGAAGGCCCCGTGCGTCGACGGCGCCGCGGTCGACGCGTGGTCCTTCGCTGATTCCACCGACGACGCTTCGAGGCCGGATGGCTCCGCTCGCCGCGCGGCCTCTCGCGCTTCGACGCCATCGGCGATCCAGCGCCGGATCACCGCCAGTTCCTCCGCAGACACCCGCTCGTCCCCCGCAGGCGGCATGTCGCCGTGGGACAGCACGTCCATCAAGATGCTCTGCTCCGGCTCGCCCGGCACGATGACCGGCCCACTCGAACCTCCCCGCAGCAACGCCCCGATGCTCTGCACATCCAGGTTCGACTCCCGCTCCTCCGGCCCATGGCAGTGTTCGCAGCGTTGGCGCAAAAGAGGCAGGATGTCCCGCTCGAAACGAGGCGCACCAGCCTGCGCGTTGCCAGCCTGCTTCTGCGACGCGTTCGTGGACGGTTCCTCGGACTGGACTGGGCTCCAACCGAACGTCATCCATGACAGGCAAAACGCCATCCAGACCAGGCCGCGCATCGCGACGCTCGGCAACCGAACCCCTGGGCCGATGCCACCGCAGCTGGAAAGCAGCAGAATCCGCAAGCGGGTGGCGACTTGGTTGGCCATCGAACGGTCCTTCTGCGGAACGGCGGGACTGAGTTGCCAGGGAAGGCGGTTGCCAAGAAAGGCGGCTTGGCCAACTCGTGCATGGAGGCTGGCAGGTGCGAGGCAAAACATGGGGCGCCCTAGGCTGGGGCGCTGAACGACCGACCGGTCGCAGTCGACGGGCACTCGGGAAATGCGCCAAGGCGTGCAACAGGGTAGGCAGGCGGGGGGCCGTTCGACCGGGAACGATGGCCCGATGCGACTCGGCAGGTGGGCAGCCAGTCCGGCGATCCCTGACCGGCTGCCTTGAATATACCCTCGGCGGGGCCTACCATCAATCTCTTTGGGGTGTCTTGGTGCAGTCACTGGGGGGGTGTTCATGCAGGTTGTTGACTTCCAGAAATCGTTTTTGACGCTGCGGATTGATACGGAGAAGAAGCCGCCCCAGTCGCTCAGCCACAAGCCGCCGTATTCGCTGAACAACGCGCGGATCCAGATCGAGTGCCGGTGTCAGGTGTTCGATGCGCAGGCAGGGACGTCGGAGACGTTCGTGCTGGGGGCGAACTGCAAGACGGAGCAGGTGGGAGTCCTGCGGGATGTCTGGCTGGAGCCGAACGCCGACTTCGTGCCGATCGTATCGCCGCGCGTGTTTCTGTTCCTGAAGACCTACCCGCAAGTCGGCATGGATGTGGCCCGTTATCCGTTGGGAACAGGTCGCCAGTCGGACCGCCAGTATGGGCTGGTCGCCGACGCCTTGGATTCGCTGCGGATCGACGTGGTGGAGCGACCGGGCGAGCCGCTGGCAACGTCGGCTGCGATCGTGCAGGCGATTCTGGGCAACCGGACCCTGGTGGCGCGGACCGAGATCGCGTCGGGCCGCTACCGCGCGGTGATCGACTATCCGGTGCGGACGATCAATGGAAACGAACGCGACTGGATCTACCAGACCGACACCGGGCCCCTCCTGCTGCCTGACTTCGAAAGTCCGCCGGACGAGGTGCTGCAGCGGATGGAACTGGCGTTTTCGGCGTTCAACGGGCCCGATTGGATCGAAATGATTGTCCGCGTGCCCACGCCCGTGGTGGAGGGCGTGAGCGTCTACCATTACCCGCGGACGGCTCGCTTCGATGCCCGCAACCAGCTGTTCGCCCTGGATTAGCCTCGGCCGCTCCGCGATGCAGGCCGTGACAAGAGGATGTCACTTGGAGCTGGTGGGCTTCGGGTTCGGCCGCGCGCGTTCGTTCGGCTCGACACCCGCTTCGCGTTGCAGCACCGACTCATCGCGCCAGGGCAGGATGTGTTGCTCCATCTCCTTCGTTTCGAGGGAGAGCCCCGAGCAGTTGGTGGCGAGCACCTGGAACACCTGGTTGGCGATGATACGATGCCCCAGGTCGTTGGCATGCACTCCGTCGTGGTGGATCAGCCAGTCGGCCTGGTTGTAGGCTGGCAGCACGTTGACGTAGAGGCAGTCCTTTTCACCGGCGATGCCTTCGATGGCGCGATTGAACTGCTGGAGCGTTTCGAGCGTCGCGTGGTTGAAGTGGGGTCCGTAGCGGTCGAATCCGTTCACGTAGTAGGGGCCCAGCAGGACGATCAGCGGCTGGATGCGCTGGCGAACCTGGTCGATGAGACTGCGCATTTCGCTCGTGAACAGTTCGAGCGGCGTGCCGCCTCGGGCGTCGTTCAGTCCGTAGGCGACCAGCAGCAGGTCGGGATTATGGCGAAAGACATGGGGCTCCAGCCGCAGCAGCGCGGCCGGCTTCCCGCTGTACTCATAGGCGGGGGCCTTCGGGGAGATCATGTTCGCGCCGATGCCCACGTTCACCAGCTGCACCGGCACTCTTTGGAATTCGTTGATCGTGCGCGCCAGCTGGTGCGCCCACGCGCGTTCCCGATGGCTGGACCAGCCGCCCGCCGTGGTGCTTTCGCCGAGCGTGACCATCTGGCGGAATTCCCGCGGCCACCAGTCGCGTTTCGGGCTGCGATCCGGTGCGTTGTCCGCAGCGCTGGGCGTCGGCTCCTGGGCCACGGAGGAACGGGCGGCCGCCGTGAGTCCGGCCGCGATCGCGCCGGAGGCAGCCATGAGGTCGCGTCGTGAGAGCGGCTGCATGGAAAGACCTTGGGGAAAAGAGGAGAAGAGTAGAACAAGAGAACAGGAACGCGTGGGAGCCGGCTGCCGGAGTTGGTGGTTGCCGGTCAACGGGGAGTCAGCTGGGGGTTGACGATCCAAAGCGGCTTGCCGTGGTCGGCCACCGCCTGCAGCGTGCGGACGGAGTGGCTCCAGAAGTTATACGCGAACTCATCGGAGTAGCTGGCAATGTGCGGCGTCGCGACGAGGTTGGGCAGGGTGAGCAGCGGGTGGCCTGGCGGCAGGGGTTCCGTCTCGAAGACATCGAGTCCGGCCGCGGCGATCCAGCCTTCGGACAGTGCCCGATGAAGGGCCTTCTCCTCCACGAGGGGGCCACGCGAGGTGTTTACCAGCACGGTCGTCTGTTTCATGCGCCGCAACTGCGGCTCGCCGATCAGATGCCGCGTCGATTCCAGCAGCGGCGCGTGGATCGACAGGTAGTCGGTGCGTTCGAGGAGTTCCTCGAGTTCCACTTTCTCCACCTGCTGGGCCCGCATGGTGGCGGCGTCGACGCCGGGGTCGAAGGCGAGGACGCGCAGCTCCAGGCCGCGCGTCTTGGCGGCGACCTGCTGGGCGATGCGACCAAAGCCGACCAGCCCCAGCACGCGCCCCTGGAAACTCCAGCTCGGCCACGCGCGGTCGCGATCCCAGATGCCTTGCCGCAACAGCCGATCCTGTGCGACGATCTGGCGGGTCACGGCGAACAGCAGGCCGATGGCATGCTCGGCCACCGCATGCGTCGTGGCTTCGGGCGTGTTCGCGACATAGATGCCCAGCCGCGTGGCTTCGGCCACCGGCATGTTGTCCGTGCCCGTGCCGGTGCGCAGCAGCACGCGGCACCGTGGCAGTTGGCTCAATGCCTCGGCACGCACGACCTTCGCGCCGCCCATCACCCAGACCACGTCCGCGTCCTCGCAAGCGGTGGGCACCTCCGACGGTTCATCGCACAGTTGACTGGTGAACGCGATGCCGGAGGCGGCCAGCTGGGTCGGCACCCACTCGGGCATCGCCAAGTCGCTGGCGGCGAGGACCACGCGCAGTGGACGGGACATAGGGGGGGCTCCTGAGTGTGGGTTCTTCCCAGAGCGAAGCGGTGACTACCAGATGTGCCAGAGTACGATCAGGCTCATGCCGAGGAAGAACGTCGCGCAGCAGGCCAGTCCCAGCTGCATGGGCCAGCCGGGCCGTACCTCCGCGGGCAACAGGCGCCGGTTGATGACCAGGGTATGCAGCGAGACCAGTCCGACGGCCACGTTGCCGATGGCTCCGGAAATGGTCACGATGAACAGCGGCGTGAAGTGCGTGAGCACATAAAGTCCCCAGCAGGCGTAGGCCGTGAGGATGGTGTAGTAGACATATTTTACGCGATCGGGTGACAGACGCTGCAGGCGGCGGCTGGTGACCCAGGCGATGTCGGTCCAGCGGCGCGAAATGCCGTCGCCCGTCATGACCTGCGCGGGAAAAACGATCAGGAAACCAACCAGCAAGGTAACGATCCACCAGCCCTGTCCGAACTGCGGATAGCGATGCGCCATGCCGTCCGCCATCATGGCGCTGATCCGGTTACCCGTAATGGGCGCGTGCCGCACGAATTCAAGGGACAGCATGCAGGGCAGGGCCATGCCGGCGATGGAGCAGAACATCCAGACACACAGCTGGTCACGCGTCGCCCAGCGCAGCCATCCACGCCAGCGTGGCAGGCTTTCTGGAGTGGGCTCGAAGGCCGCGCCGACATGCGAGAGCTGGATGGTGGAGCCGCCGACGGCGCTGGGGATGGCTCCGACCAGCGATCCCATCCCCCAGCCTTTGTCGCGGGCGAAGTTAGAGAAGAGCGTGTTCGCGAATCCGCCGGCACCGGCGTACGACGCGAAGGCGGCGAGGATCATCCAGTCCAGCGTGGGAAGTTCCCCGTAGCGGAACCAGTAGGCGAACAGGTTGACGTCCTCGTTGCCCAGATGTTCCAGCAGGTTGCGGCAACGTCGGGCCATGGGATCGGGCATCGACGCGAGGTCGCCGTAGGTCTGGGACACACCGCCCGACTCCTCCACCGTGGCTTGCTCGAACTGCCACCGTCCGGTCACTTCGTCCACCGTCCCGAGGAGGATGACGCGACTCTCAGGACGCCGCGACTCGACGTAAAAACCTCCCGGGCGGGCGTGCGATTGCGCCACCTGCGCCAGCTCACGGCGCACGCCCCGCAGCGTTTCGGGCACCTTCGCTTCGATGTCATAGTCCACGGTCCGTTTCCCCTCGGTGACCGAGAAGCCGACGATCTCCGGCTTGCCGTCGACGAACGAGCCCCGGACTTTGCACCGCTGCGCGCCGAGGTCGCGGCTGGCCCAGAAGTGCCGGCCGACGACCAGGGTATCGGGGCGGATCGGTACCTGCCCGAAACGAACGAGGCCATGCGTGACGTCGATCCAGTGGTGGCGCGCCACCATGAAGCAGCTGACGACGAGCAGAAAGGTCAGCACGACCGCCAATTTGACGGCCATCAATCGTTCCAGCATGCGGTAGATCGCGCCGCCGAAGACGAGCGGCACCAGCGACAGCAGGAAGACGCCGATCGACAGGCCACGCACGAGGCTCGTTTCGCTCACGGCCTGCCCGGCGATCTGCACCGTTCCGTCCCCGGGTAGACGCCCCAGGAACGCCGCCGCCAGCGGCACGGCCGCCGCGCCCGCATTCATGGGCCAGGCCACCGCGAAGTCGAAGACGAGATACAACGGCACCCACAACCAAGGCCCGGGGGCGGTTCGCATGAATCCCACATGGATCGGTTCGCCGCAGTACATCGCGTAGCGCATGACTTCGATGTTCAGGAACACCTGGGCGATGATGCTGAGCGTGGCAAGCCAGAGGATGGTCGATCCGTACTGCGCACTGACGGCCGGACCCAACAGCCATTCGCCGGTGCCGACGGCCGTTCCCGCGAGCAGCAGGCCGGGACCCAGCAGCACCAGCCAGCTCCGCATGTCGATCCGCGGCGCGGCGGGCAACTCCCCGCGATTCCAGGGGCCCGGCAGTCTCCCCGGCAATTCGGTCGCCTGTTCCTGGATCTGCTCCCTCGGGTGTGACACGCTGTGGTCCTTCCTCTGCCGAACCGCCCCGCGTCGCCACCTTGGATCGCTTGCTCCGGACGCGGCGGGACCACCCAGACACCCGCGTTGCTCGATCCCCCCGAATGGATGGCCGCAGCGGCGGGTTCGGATTGTAGCAGCCCGGAGCGTCCCGTACATCCGGGGGGTAGGAACGCGGGGCAACCCACTAGAAAAGGCGTTTGCTCGTCTCTGGAAGGCTGGGCTCAAAAGGGGGGTGGTGTGGTTGTGCGCGACGGCGATCGCGCCTATCCTCGCTGTCGTCACCCGGGCCGCTCAGCTTCGCAGGCCCGGCCCGCTGCCTACCGTTCGCCGCCGCGCAACGGCGTTCGCCGCCGCAGGGCGGTTCTCCCTCGAATCAGGAAAGACAACCATGGCCCAAGTGTTGATGCCCATCGGCGACGCCACGGAAGTGATGGATACGCTGTATCCGTTCTTTCGCCTGCCGGAAGACGGGTTCGAAGTCGTCGTCGCCGGACCCGAGGCGAGGCTCTATCACGGCGTGCTACACGAGATCCCGCCGAACGAAAACATCCCTTGGGACATCACCCGGGAACTGCCGGCCTACCATGTGCGGGCGACGGTAGCCTTCCGCGATGTGCGGCCCGAGGACTATGTAGGGCTGTTCTTGAGCGGAGGTCGGGCTCCGGAATACTTGCGTTACGACCAGGACCTGCTTCGCATCACGCGTCACTTCTTCGAGGCGAACAAGCCCATCTGCATTGTCTGCCACGGTGTCGAGATCGCCGCGGCTGCGGGAGTGTTGCAGGGCCGCACGATGACGACCGTGGCCAAGTGCGCGCTGGACATCACGCAGTTCGGCGGCCACTACGGTGACTGCGACTGCATGGTCGATGGCAATCTGGTTTCCGGACGGACGTGGCACAACAACACGCCGATGTTCCGTGAATTCCTCAAACTGCTGAAGGCCGCTTGTCCGAATCCGTAGGCACGAAACGTCTAGCGAGACATCTCCAGCAGCACGCGGAAGCCCAAGTCGACGTGTCGGCTGTCGGGAGTGTCGCCAGGGCGGTAGGCGGAGCGGCATTCGTTGGGCAGGTGGCACCAGCCGCCGCCGCGAATGCTGCGTCGTGCGTCGTCGGCGACCTGGGCAGGGGCGGAGTTGGCCGCCGCCAGCGGTAAGCCCGCGGGCGTGTCGCACCATTCCCAGCAGTTGTCGTGCATGTCGTAGAAGCCCCACGGGTTCGCCCGCTTCAAGCCCACTTCATGCGTCCACGGCTCTTCGTGCGCGTTGCCCTCGCGCACATCGCGTCCCCACCAGCCGAATTCGCCCAGGCGTTCGGCCGCGTCGCCGAACGAGAAACGCGTGGTAGTTCCCGCGCGGCAGGCATATTCCCACTCGGCCTCCGTCGGCAGGCGATAGCGGAGTCCCTCGCGTTCCGAGAGCCGTCGGCAGAACTCGCGTGCGTCGTCCCAGGAGACGAACGTCGCCGCATAACGGGCCCCTTCCTTCTCACGCTCCTGGTTCTTCCAGGGAGTGGTTTCCATGACGGCCTGCCATTCGGCTTGGGTGACTTCATGTCGTCCAAGATAGAAACCCGGTGTCAACCGCACGCGGACCTGGGGCTTCTCGTCGGGACGCGCCGTCGCGTCGTGGTCCGGACTGCCCATGAGAAACTCGCCGGTCGCGCAGTAGACCAGCGACATGCCCAGGCTGTTGCGACAGGAAGCGGGCGGCGCGGCGGGCTGGATGGATTTCGACGGGGGTTCGGTGGACGCCGGAAGTTCCCAGCGCGCGGTGGCCATGCGCGACTGTCCGAAGGCATCCTCGTACGCGTAGGCGGTGACCAGCGGTCCTCCGACGAGTTGGACGGTAGAAGCCGCCCGCACCGCCGGGGCGATGCCGGGCGCGTCGGGCTGGTGCAGCAACACTCGGTCCGACGCCTCCGCAAGATGCACGACGCTCGTCCCGCCGCCCTCGCGCGGCATGCGCTCCAGCCAGATGGCTTCCAACTGCGGATCTGTCGCGACGGAGGCCGCGGGACGCAGGACGGTGACGAGCAAGCCGCCGGACGCGAGCCGCACGGCCGACAGCAACCGATCGTTGCCCGACTCCAGCTCGTAGGGACCGTCGGGCCAGCCCGCAAGGGACGACGCTCCGCCGGCTGCGTCCGTCTCTCCCTCCCGCAAGCTCCAGGTCTTGCCGCCGTCGGTGGACCGATAGACCGTGAATGAGTTGGCAGTGTCGGCCACAGTGTCGGTGGCGTCGCCTGTGGGAGCCGAGTTGGCCGCTGCCGCCGCGGTCTCGCCTGACACACGCGCAAGGGGCTGGACGGTCAGCGTGATCGCGCCGTCGTCCTCCCGGTGCAAACGCGGCCTGCGTCCGGAAAAGGGCAGGGGTTCCCGCAGGCTCCAACGCCGCCCTTCGTCGCGCGATCGGCAGAGCCAGAGATCGGTGCGCCTACCCGCGGGTCCGCCGCTAGGCATGCTCGGATTGGTCGGTTCGTTTTCGTAGGTGTGTTCGAAGACCAGCAGCAGTTCGCCGTCGCGTGTCGCCGCCAGCGTCGGATGCTCATCGCCCGCGACGCCGGCCGTGGCACGATGTACGGGCAGCGACGCCGGGAACTTGGACGGGTTCAGCACCTGCAGGCGTGACGCTGCCGGATAAGCTCGGGCAAGTCGCTCGTTCTCCGACTCGGGCCAAGCCTGCTCCGCGGCCAAGTATTCGCGCAACGCTGCGGGGCGATGAAGCCGCGACAGCACTTCACGCTGCACCAGTGACCCGCCCATGTCATAACCGTAGTAGGCGTGCCACTGCAGCGGCGCGTTGGCGAGGTGTAGATGGAAATACCAGTTGTAGGTGCTCAGGCCGTCCGCGCCCTCCGCGTAGGCCTGCAGTCCGATCCGGCAGAAACCATCCTTGTACTCGCGAACCAGGCCTGTTTTCGACAGGTCGATGGGTCCTCGGTTTTCGACTTCGCCGGAGTCGTTCAGCCAAGCGGGACGCGGGAACAACGTCGGATAGATGCCTACGTTGCGATCCTTCGCCAAGTCCACGAATTCGCGAATGCGCGGCAGGCCGGGCCAGTCGGGCCAGAACAGGCTGGGGCTCACATAGTCCACCAGCGACTCGCCCACCCAGGTGCGGACATCGAGGCCCAGTTCCTGGCACGACTGTTCGATGTTGCGTCGTCCGCCATCGCCGCCTGCATACCCGGCCACCGATTCGGGCGTATCGATCGAGGGGCCCACGCGGACGCCCAGCAGCAGGCGCGGGCGACCCTTGCGACGAGCCACTTCATCCAGCATCTGACGCGTCTCGCGCACCATGCGTGTCAGGATGACATGGTTTTCTTGCGGATCGGAGATCATGTGGCACCAGCGGCGGAAGTCGAATTCCAAGCCGTCGATGTCGTAGTTCTCGGCGACCTCGCGGAAGATCGCCAAGCGATGCTGGTAGACGACCGGATGCTTGGGGTCGAGGCAGTAGGCACCGGGAATGACCAGGTCGCGATGCTCGCGCCCGAAATCCTGGATCTCCAGCGTCCGCGCGTAAAAGTCCTCGGCGTTCATCCGGTAGCTGGCCACGATCGGCACGCCCCGCGCGCGGCAGGCGTCGATGGTCACCTGCAGCGGGTCGGTTCCCGCCTCCAGCATCTTGTCCATCGCCACCGATTGGTGGTCGCCGACATACTTGCTCCACGCCGTCGCCTCCCGGCTGCGATAGATCACCGGATCCGGATTTCCCACGTTCTGCGCGAAGATTCCCGGCAGCGAGGCTACGATCTCGTCCACGCAGCGGCGATAGTCGGCGACGACTTGGGCGTTCGTCTTGCCGGGGTCCATCGCGTACAAAATGTTGTTGGCGTCGTTGTTGAAAATAGTGCCCAGCCGCCGGTTGTCGCGCGGCAACTCGCCCGCGTCCGCATTCGGCGGCAGGGGCAGGCAGACGAGCGCCAGCAGCAGGGAGGCAATCGCGTTGCCCTGCAGGCGAAGGCGCTCGAGGCTGGCACCCAAAGCCATGGCGAACTGCTGGAACGGGCGCGAGAACTGCTGAAGGAAGAAATGCATGGGCCGTGGTCCGCGAGGGAAGGAGTGTGGGAGCGAACGAAAGGTCGGCGAGGCATGCCGATCGCCCGAACACGTTTTTTTCGTGGCGAGAGGCCGCAGGGGGAACCCTCCTGGGGATGCGGCTGCTGTATAAAAGGGGGGTAGAGGGAGGGTAGTCGATGCGGAAACCGATTGTCAATCGGAGGCAGCGACGCGTCGCGAGTCCCCAGGGTCGGCGATGGTCTCCCTGCGTTCAGGAGGACAGGTCACCGGAATCCGAGCGTGTCCGGGAGTTGTTCTACCCGCGTTGGGCCCCGTGTTTCGGAACGGAGGTCGTTCCGACCTGCAGGCCATGAGACACACGAACGGAAGGAAGCCTCGGTGGGAATCTGGCGGTGGAACGATTGGGTCGCTTCGGTACCGGAGTCATTCCAGGTCACGCTGGGCGAAGGGGAGACGCCGCTTGTACGGTCCCGGCGGCTCGGGCCTTCGTCGGGTCTGAGGAATCTGTACTTCAAGCTCGAGCATGCCAATCCTTCGGGATCGTACAAGGATCGTTTCGCGGCTGCGGCCATCGCGCACATGCGCTGGCGGAATCAGGATCGATGCATCGCGACCAGCAGCGGCAACACGGGTGCGGCGCTGGCGGCCTACTGTGCGGCGGCCGGGATCGCCTGCCGTATCGCAATCGTCGAGACCGCGCCGCTCGGAAAGCTCAAGCAGATGCTCGCGTACGGCGCGGAACTGGTTCGCGTCCGTCGCTTCGGCGTGGATCCCGAGCTGACGGATCGCGTTTTCCAACGCCTGCAACTCCGCGGCTCGCAGCCCGGAGCGGCTTTGCAGATCAGCGCCTTCCACTACAGCTCGGCAGGCATGTCGGGTGTGCAGACGATCAGCTATGAGCTGGCCGAGCAGCTGCAGTCCGAGGTTGACCATGTGTTCTGTCCGGCGGGCGGAGGCGGTTTGTGCCTGGCGGTGGCGCGAGGATTCCAGCGACTGGCGGAGGTGGGCCGGCCCGTGCGTGCGGGCCGTGTCGAATGCGTGCAGCCGTGGGGCAACGATACCATCGCCGGACCGCTGCGCGATGGACGCGCGGAAGCGCGCGCGGTGCAGTGCACGACCAAGATCAGCGGCCTTCAGGTGGCCAATGTGATCGACGGCCATGAGGTGCTGAAAGCCTGCCGCGCGTCGGGCGGCACGGGGCATCGCGTGGATGATGACTGGGTTTGGGAGGTGCAGCAACGGCTAGCACGCGAGGAGGGAATTTTCGCCGAACCGGCCGGCGCAGTCGCGGTGGCCGGCGCGCTCCAGGCGGCGCGACTTGGTGAGCTGCGACCCGACGCGCGCGTCGTCTGCCTCGTGACCGGCAACGGATTCAAGGATGAAGCCGCCCTAGAACGCATGGTCGCCCAGCAGGAGTGTCCGGTGGTTGAGGAGGAGTGGCTGGAGAGCTGGTGATCGTTGGGCCGCGGCCTGCTGGGGTCCGCTGTTTGCCTTCATTCCCCGGATTCGTCTCCCGACGCGTCCAGGGCTTCGAGCTCCTGCACCAGAGGTCGGTAAACGCAGGCGTTGAGCTGGGCGATCAGGCCGCGGTCGCTGCTGCTGCGGGCGACGGCCCCCATGGCGTTCAGCGCGCTGGTCGCCGCGTCGATGGCCGTTTCCAGCTGCGCGATCTGTTCATCGGGTTCGTTCTTTGCGCGGGCCACGCCCGCCTTGCGGATCGCTTCCAGGCAGTTCAGCCATTCGTATCCGAACTCCGCGCGCCGCGCCAAGTAGAGAGTCAGCGAGCGTGAGCCTTCGCGCGTCCGCGTGTTGGCGCGGTACATCTCGTTCATGGCCTCCAGGTAGCCGCTCCTGGCCTCGGCCCACCACGCCGGCGGAGCTTCCCCGCCAGACATCTGCCGCGTTACCAGATCCGGCGTGGGAATGCCCAGCGAACGGTCGTGGCGGGCGATCTGTCCAGAGGACTGTTCCAGATGCCCCAGGGCCTTGTCGACCCGCGCGGCCACGCCGTCACCGCAGACCGGAGTGACCAGCGCGTCGATGGCCTGGCCGACGCCGCTGGGACCGTCATACGCGCTGCGACCCAGCAGGTAGGCGGCCACATCCAACTCGCCGATCATCCACGCCTTCGCAACCACGCCACTCTTCGCGCGCCCACGCAGTCCCGCGAGGCTGGGTTCGAGCAGTCGGTGGCAGGTTTGCGGGAAAACGCCGAGTTGGTCGTCCGAGAGTCGGAGCGTCAACCAGACAGGCGATGCGGCCATGAGTTTCTCGAGCGGCTTCATCGATTCGGCGTCTGCAGCCTCGCCCGACCAATGCCACGGTATCATGCCGGAAGCGACGACCTGCGTCACGCGCAAGGTCGATTCCTCGGGGAGCACGGCGCCAACAACTTGCTCCCACTCCAACGCGACATCGGGCGTTTCCGCCCCGGTCGGCGCCAGCGCCGAGGTGGAAGCCAGCAGTTCGGTTAGGAAACTGGTCGCCGTCGCGTCGGACCAGTCGAGTTGCGCGTTCAATCGCAGTTGCAGCGAATCGATCGCGGGGTAGGTTGCGAGTGTCGCACGAAGCCGCGCGAGGGCCAGGTCGCGCAACGCTGCGGACTGATCCCGCCGCGATAGGTCGGGCAGCCAAGTCAGGCGGTGGGGATCGCGCTCGCTGGGTCTCAGCGACGCAACGCCTGCGAACTCGGGCGGAAACTCCACCACGCCGATCGAGAGGCCTACGGTCATTCCGTGTTCGTGCGCCGCATCGATCAAGTCACGCAGCAGCGACTGGGCTGCTGCGACGCGCTCCGCGTAAGTAGCCTCGGCTGGGATGTCTGGATTCTGGAAGATCGGCACTCCGGCGAAGGCCGCCCGTCCCGCCGTGTCGCCGTCGACCGGATAACGCTGTCCATGCCACAGCAGTCCGGTCTGGCTGGTGATGCCCGCGTGGGTGAATGTGACGAAGGGTTGCCAGCACTCAAGCGTGAAAATGATGTGGTTGTACTTCTGTCGGGCCAGTTGGCGAATCAGCCTCCGCTGTTCGGTCCGGTCGGCGCCTTCGCGGCCGTACGGCAGCGGGGTGAGAGCGTCCCAAGCACGCGTGGTGATGGAGGGTTCGCGCGTTTGGTCCCAGCCTGCCAGGGTGAAGTCCGGGGGAGCGATCGGGTCCAGGTCGCCATGCAGCAGGGAGCGAACGCCCAGCCGATGCGCGTACTCGTGGACGGCCCAGTAGCTGGCGACTGGGGATGCTCCGCCGAGCAGCAAACGCGTGGAATTGCCCTCGCCGACGGAACGCAGGCAGATACCCTGCGGGCTGAGTTGTGGCCATTGCGCGGCCCAGGCCCTCATGGCGGCGTTGGTCTGTGGTGATCCCACGCAGATGGTTGGCGGATCTTCGGTCGCGTCGCGCGGCGGCTCCGCCGGTGACTCGTCCGCTGCCGCCGCGGCCACCACCGTTACCTGGGCGTCGTAGACGCGTCGCAGGATCTCAACGAGGTCCTCGGTGGCCCGACGCTCGAGCGGCGGGGCGGTGGCTCCGTGGATCACGCGAACCCGTGGACCACCGGCCAGGTCGGAAGTGCAGCAGAGCCAGAAGAGCAGTGCGAACGCCAGACAGCGCGACATGGTCAGTCCTTTCGCGGCGCATCGACTGCGCCAGGGGACGCGTCGGTGGAGCCGTCTGGCAGGCCGAAGCAGAACAAGGACTGCCGACCGCGAACGAAGAGGCGACCGTCAGCAATCGCGGGCGACGCGAGGCAGACTTCGCCGATATCGTTCTTGGCCAGCACCTTCAGTTCGGCCCCCTGCGCCAGCACGACGATGAAACCGTTTTCGCCAGGGACGTAGATTTTGCCATCGCCGGCGACTGGCGAACCGAAGTAGTCGCCCGGGTTGCGAATGCGTTTCAGCTCCCAATGGGTCTCCCCGCTGGTGGCGTCGAAGCTGCTGGACAAGCCGCCTTTCTTGACGACGAACAGCTGCTGGCCGACCACGATCGGTGAGGAGAGGTTGGAGGGTGAGCGATTCTTGAGGTTCCAGAGGACATGTGAGCGGGTGACGTCGCCTTCACCACCACCGCGTACCGCCTGGATGGTCGAGCCGCCTCCGACCAGATTCGCGGGCGATTGAAAAGCCGTGTCGAGTTCCACCTCCTGCAGAATTCCATCGGCGTTCTTGTCCGACTGGTCGAACCTCGCTTGGAATTCCACCGGGACCTCCGGTCGCGCGAGTGTCCCGTCCTGGTCGGTGTCGAGCCATTCAAGCAACGCGAACTTCAGCGTGCGCGTCTCGTCACCGTAACTCTGCACGGACACATAGATGACATCGTCCTTCACGACAGGCGAGGTCATGATGGTGCGCACCAGCGTGTTGCAGGTCCAGCGGAGCTTGCCGGAATGCGGATCATAGGCCTCGAGCCGTCCGCTGCCGGCGATGACGAGATCGGTACGTCCGTTGGCGTGGCAAAGGACTGGCACGGCGTAGCCGGCCAGCATTTCCGGGCGGTTGACCTTCCAGCGAACCGAGCCGTCGCGGGCATCGACGGCGAAGAGCGTTGGCGCAAGGTCGTCGTCTTGATTGAAGAAGACAAGGCCGTCATGCACAATCGGCGACGCGGCGGCACCCCAGTCCATCAGGTAGGCCGGCGTGGGCAACGGGCGTTGCCAGAGCTTCTCGCCGCTGGCCGCATCGAGCGCGAGGAGCCCCAAGGTGCTGAAGTGGACATAGACGCGCTGGCCGTCGCAAGCGGGGGTGGAAGAGGCGTGGCTGTTCGGAGGCGTGATGCGCGGCAGCGGTCCGGTCGGGTACTCCTGTTTCCAAAGCGACCGTCCGGTCGCCGCGTCGAAGGCGAAGACACCGAGCGTCTGTTCGCCCGTCATGGCGGTCGCGTAGACGCGTCCCTTCACGACGATCGGGCAGGCAACTCCATCGCCGAGTGCCACTGCCCAGAGGCGATTCTTGTCCGACGAGAACTCCGTGGGCAGCCGTCGGTCGGACACGGAGACTCCCGATGCATTGGGGCCGCGGAACTGCGGCCAGTCCTCGGCCTCCGCAGAGCCGCATTGCTCTAGGAGCAGCAGGACGAACAGAACGCGAAGAAGGCCGTGAAGCCAAGGCACGCATCCGGTGAAAATGCCTGCGATCATGGGAACCTCGCGGGGGTCAGGGGGAGGGGAACCGCGTGGGGTGGGGCAGGCATGATGCTACCATGCCGTCCAGCCTCCATCCACAAGCAAGTTTTGCCCGGTGATGTAGCTGCCGGCATCGCTGACCAGTACAAGCAGCGGGCCCTTCAGT
>CAZUJM010000012.1:0-28270 GCA_964620405.1 uncultured Pirellulaceae bacterium
ACCGGGCATCCTGCTCACAATCCTCTGCTGGGGAGCCTACGGCCCGGTGCTTCACAAGGGACAAGCCGGCATGGGGATGGATCGCCTCAAGCCGCTAATCTGCGTCGGCGTGGCCTACTTCCTGATCGCGATCCTCGTGCCCACGATGATCCTCGCGGCGCAAGGCAAGTTGCAGGGCGGCTGGAACTTCTGGGGAATTGTCTGGAGCCTCGGCGGCGGCGTGGCCGGCGCGGTGGGTGCTCTGGGCATCATCCTTGCCCTCTCCAATGGCGGCAAGCCGCTCTACGTCATGCCGCTTGTGTTCGGTTGCGCTCCAATCGTCAACGTGCTGACGTCGAACTTCCTCAGTGGAAACACCCTCCGCAGCCTCTCACCCCTGTTCATGGCGGGAGTCATCATCGTCGCGGTCGGAGCTGCGATCGTGATGATGGCCGCTCCGAAGGGCCATGCGAAGCCAGCGCCCACGGCGGGAGCCCCGGCTGCGGCCGACGCCGCGGAATCCACCTCGGGCCATTAAGCGAACGGGGCCATCAGGCGGACGGTTGCTCAACCACGGCGTAGGGATGTCCGCCGCCGTGGCTTGCAACGGCTTCCATGATTTGCTTAGGGCACGATCCGCAGGATGGCGGGCGCGGTGGTGGGCTGGCTGTCAGCGCCTGCCTGCAGATGGACCAGGTGCTCGCCGGGTTCGACCCAGGGTTCGACCCGGATGAAGACCTCGCGTTCCGATTCCGCTTCGGTGATGAGCACTCCGTTCAGCCCGGCGTTGGCGACGAATACGCCGTGCGGCGCGCCCCGAAACGCTTCTTCGGCACCGAAGCTGACGCGGTCGGTGAACTGGCCGCGAAGGATCCGCGCCCGCACGATCCCCGTGCTGCCGGCCTTGAGCTCGATGACGGGGACTCCCGCCGCCGTCTGCTGGCCATCGGCCGCGGCGATCTCCACCGTGAACGCCGGGGGCGGAGCGAGCTGGATTGGTCCCAGGACGCCTGCGTCGCGGTGCACGGTTTCGCCGGCGATTTCCGCCGAGGCGCGGACCTGCAGTTTCAGGTTCGGGCTCGGCTCGGCGGCGTCCGACGAGGCGAAGACCGTGCCGAGTGCCCGCAGATGCCCGGCCTCCACCACCAGCGGGCTCGTGGCCGACCAGCCCGCTGGCAAGCCGCTGATCTCGAGGCGAATCGGTCCCTCAAAACCGTCCGTGCGATCGACGACCACAGAGAACTCCTTCCCGCTGCCTCGCGGCACCTTGAGTTCGGGCGCCTGGAGCGTCACGGAGAAGTCGGGACGGGGAGCCCGCACTTGGAGTTGGTACCGGAAGTCTTCTCCTCCCGCCTGCCGCACATCGGCGACCTGCACGATGTAGTCCCCGTCCTGCGGCGCGGTGAACGCCAGCAGGGAATCCGCGCCCCACCGCCGGCGGCTCTCGTCATCGTTCTCAAAATACACGGGAAACACCGGCAGCCCGTTGGCGGGCAGTTGCGCAGTCGGAGGATGCGGCTCCACGATGTAGGCGGGCTCGTTCAACGCATGCGCGATCGGGGTGGTGTCGAAGTAACCATGGCGATCTCCGAAATTCGGATAGGTGTTGAATCCAGAGTCGGGCCCGCGAGGATAGTGGTACAGCTTGACGACCTCGCCAGCCGCGTACAGGTACTGGTTGATCCGCATCTCCTCCCAGTTGTGCATGCGGAAGTCGCCGGTCTGCTTCGAGTCCTTGCCGCGGAAGTTGAAATAGGAATCGCGGGTGGCCTGCAGGAGGACGCGAACCAGGGGACGTCCGTCGGCGTCGAGGACACGCACCAGCGAATCCAGCGGCGAACCCTTGCGAGCCGCTTCGACTTCGATCATCCAGGTCTCCCCAGCGCGGGCATGGAACCGGAAGCTGTCCTGGTCGCTGGCCCGGCGGGCGAGGGGCCCATCGAGGCGATGGATGCGGCCATTCACGAGGGCCGGCAGCTCGATCACCTGCGCGTCATCGGGACCGTCGTTGGGCTCCTGCTCGGCCACTTCCACCAAGGGCGCACCGGTGGATCGGTTCGGTGACTCCTCGACGTTCACCGCCTCCGATGAGGCGGCCTCGGAGGAACTCGCGGCGGCGGGGGCGATGGCGGCCAGGTCGTACTTCTGGAGCGTCCCGTCCATGCGGCCAACCAGCAGCGATCCGGCGGCGTCGTCCGTGGCGAACGCCTGCACCACGTCCGCCTGTTGCGGGAACGTGGCGAGCAGGGTCATCTGGTCGGTGGACCAGACCTTGATCGTCTTGTCGGCGGAGGTGCTGACCACGCGCGAGCCATCGGCCGTAAAACGAATTCGCTGGATCGGCTGCTCGTGTCCATAGCGGGCGATCAGCAGCGGATTGATCAGCGGTTCGGCCTTGGAGACGAGCTTCCAGAGTCGAATGCGATTGTCGGCGCCGGCGGCGGCGACCAGTTCACCGTCCGGGCTGATGTCGACCGTCAGTTGTTCCTTGAGCGGTTGGCTGAGCGTATCGAGTCGCGTGCCGGAGGCGACGTGCCAGATCTTTACGGTGGCATCGGCGCTGGCGCTCGCGAGGATCTGCCCGTCCGGCGAAAAAGCCAGGTCGTACACCGCGCCGTGATGTCCCTCCAGCGTCCGCTCCAGTTGCCCGGACTCGCGGTTCCAGAGCTGGATCTTGCGATCGTAGCCGGCGGTCGCAATCCACTTTCCGTCCCGGCTGGGTTCGGCGGCATAGAGCACATCGCGATGCTCGCCGAACTTGCGTTCCAGGCGGGACTCGCCCAGGTTCCACAACCAGGCTTCCCCCGACTGGCCCGGCACTCCCGTCGCAATCAGCAGGCTCGTTCCCTCGTGGTCAGGCGTGATCGCATTGACCTTTCCAGGCAGGCCGGCCACGCGTTCACTGAACGAACCGTCGGCGGTCTGCAGATCGACATGGCGATGCCGGCCGACGGCCAGCAGGCGATGCGTGGGCAGCCAGGCAAGCGCCGTGATGGGCTTGGGGGCGAGGCTGCTGGGAGCGCGTCCGGCACTGCCGGTGGCCGCGGTGCCGGTCGACTCGAGGACGGGATTCGTCGAAGGCCGGGCACCGGCGTCGATCCAGGCGCGGAGCAGCGCCAGTTCGGCCGGCGTCGGCCGCGGCTGGTCTTCGGGTGGCATCCGCGGCTCCAGAGTTCCCGACACCATCTGCCACAAGCGGCTCTGGCCGCTTTCGCCGGGCACCAAGGCCGCACCATGCTCGCCTCCCCGCAGCAGGTCGTCGACCGTCTCCACCGAAAACTGTCCCTCGCGTTCGTCGCCCTGGTGGCATCCGGCGCAGTAGCGCGTGAGCACGGGGCGCACATCGCGACCGAAGTCGACAGCCTGCGGTTCCTCAGCGGGCAGCCGCGCGCCGCCTCCCAGCCAGGCCAGCGCAGCGCAGAGAAATCCACACCACTTTCGGCGAATCCTCATGCCCGTTCTTCGCGGTTCGCAATCTAGCTGACTCATGCCCACCTCTTGGCGACCTCTTCTCACCGAACCCATCGCGACACGACATCGCTTTTAGTGGTTGAAGAGAAACTCCCGCGAACTCATGATGCCCCAGTACAGATCCTCGATCCGCGCGCGTCGTTCCTGCGGATCGCCGGAGTCCAGTTCCGCCGCGAGCCGCTCCAGCTCTCGATCGGTCGGCGCTCGCGTCAACGCGCGGAGGAAAGCTTCCCGAATCACGGCTTCGTTGTCCATGGACGCGCCGGCGAACCGAGTCACGCAGCTGTCGGAGGACCGCAGCCGCTCGTTGATCGTCGAGCCGTTATGGATGTGCAGCACCTGCACCATGCTGGGCGTGTTGCTGCGTTCGCATTCGCAGGTGATGTCCCGCTCCGGCCTGCCGAAGGACTGCAGGAAACTGGAGACGATGGCGGAGTCCTTCAGTTCGACGGCGCGCGTGCCGATCGGGTAGAGGTTGGTGTCCTCGAAGTCGTTGCCGTCGTAGGCGATCTGCGTAAACTTGCTGGGGACCTCGGTGACCTGCGAGACCGCGTCGAGCAGCACTTCGGCCGTCAGCCGCCGCGGATAGTAGCGGCTGAAGTAGTGGCGATCCTCGTCGTTGCCCGGCAGCGGTTCGCTCGACCGCTGGTAGGTCTCGGAACAGAGGATCTCCCGCATCAGCGACTTCAGGTCGAACCGATGGTCGACGAGATAGTGGCTGAGGGCTTGGAGCAGTCGTTCATTTCGGGCCGGATTGGAGACGCGCAAGTCGTCCACGGGTTCGACGATTCCCTGGCCGAGGAAGTTCGCCCAGAGGCGGTTGGCGATGGCGCGGCGGAAGTAGGAGTTCTCGGGAGACACCATCCAGTCGGCGAGGTATTCGCGTCGATCGCCGGGCGTGTCGAAGTCGAGCGGGGTGCCGTCGAGCGGCGTGGGCGGCTGGGGACGTCCGGTGAGCGGCTGCATCAGTTCGCCGCTTCCCGTGACCATCAGCGTGCGAACGCCGTCGCCTCCACGCGACTCGCCGCCCCAGCCCTTGGCCTTGACCCGGGCAAAGAAGCTGGCCATCGCGTAGTACTGCGAATTGGTCCACTTCTCCAGCGGATGGTTGTGGCACTTCGCGCAGCCAATCGAGAGCCCGAGGAACGCCTGGCAGGCGTTCTCGGTCATCGCTTCAGGGTCTTGGTGCAGGGCATAGAAGTTCGTGGCACCCTGCTCCACGCTGCTGCCGCGGGCCGTCAGGATCTCCCGGACCATCTGGTCCCAGGGCGTTCCTTGGGCAACGTGGGAGCGCAACCAGCCGTAGTAGGCGTCCACGGCCGCCGGACGCAGGCGCCGTCCATTCACCAGCAGCAGGTCTGAGAAACGATACGTCCAGTAGTCGACGAACTCTTCACGCGCCAGCAGTTGATCGACGCAACGGCGCCGCTTGTCGGGACGCTCATCCTCGCTCCAGAGTCGCACCTCCGCCGGTTGCGGCAGTCTGCCGATCGTGTCGAGATAGGCGCGCCGCAGGAACTCCATGTCGGAACAACGGGGCGACGGTTGCAGTCGCAGTTCTCGCAGTCGATCGAGCACATGCTGGTCGATGAAGTTGGCGGGCTGGAATTCCTCGTAGGCCGTGGACGCCAGTTCGTTCGGGAAGGGCACCGTCACGCGAGCCATTTCCAGGCGGCTGGAGAACCAGACCACGATCGAAGTATCGCCGGGGCCGAGCACGGTGACCTGCCCGTGTTCGTCCACCTTGGCCACCGACTCGTCCGAGCTGGAGAACTTCGCCCAGTCCGTCACATCCTCGCGGCGGCCATCGGAGTAGACTGCCGTCACCAGGAACGGGCGTGAATCGCCAACGCCCAGACGCGTGGCGTCTGGATAGACTTCGAGACGCTCCAACGCTGGATCGTTGTCGGCGGGCGGAACGGCGCCCTGCTGGATCCACTGCTCCAGGACCTGGTAATCCCGGGAGCCCGCCTGCAAACGCAAACCGCCTTGGTGGGGCACCTGGCCCGTGGGTTTGGTGAGCAGCAGACTGCCGGCCGGATCGGCCAGTTCAATGCGCCGGCCGCGAGCTTCCCGCGAGATCGTCTGGTAGTCGCCCTCGGGATGGTAGCCGCGCAGCGAGAGACGAAACCCGCCCTTGCCGGCGAGCGATCCGTGGCACGCGCCCGTGTTGCAGCCGAGTCGCGAGAGCACGGGCAGGACGTGTCGGCGAAACTCCCACGCGGCCGGTCGTTCCATGCCGCGGACTTCGACGTCCACCGAAGCTTCCCCCTGCGACGTGCTCGCCTGCAAGGTGGCTCGTCCATCTCCGACCGGATACGCGACACCCGACTCCACGCGGACCACCGCGTCATCGCTGGAGGTCCAGACGACGTCGGCCAGGGCGCCCACGGACTGGCCATCGACTCGTTTTTCGGCCAGCAGGCGTTGCCGGGCCAGGGGCCCGTCGAGCAGCACTTGACGTGGTAGGACCTCGACTCGCGCTGGAGACACCTCCTCCCGTGCCACCAGCGGACTCGCCACGCTCAGCAGCAGCAGGAGCGTGAGCAGATGCCCTCGACCTGTACGGGTTCCAGCACCATCGGCCCTCGCGATACACGGCGCATCTGGACCGGCGGAGGTGTGCCTTCTCCAACGGATCAAGCGGAAAGTCGTCTGGCGTGATCCCATGGTCAGAACAGCTCCTTGATCGGTCCATAACCGGCGTCGACCAGGGGGAACGGTCGTCCGGCGGGCCCGGGCAGGTGGCCCTGCACATCCAGCCCCAGGCTATGCAGGATGGTGGCGATCAACTCGGGCGGCGCCGCGGGGCGGTCGGCGGGCACGCCGCCGATCGGGTCACTGGCTCCCACCGCGCGTCCGCCCTGGACTCCTCCCCCAGCGAAACTGACCGTGAAACATCCCGGCCAGTGGTCGCGTCCGCCGGCGGGGTTCACTTTGGGCGTCCGGCCGAATTCGGCCAGACCGGTCACCAGCGTCGTCGGCAACAGCCCGCGCTGGTCCAAGTCCTCGATCAGCGCGCTGTACGCCTGGTCGTACATCGGCGCGACGATGTCGCGCATGCCTTCGATGGAGGTGAACGGCTTGGAACCGTGGATGTCCCAGGTGATCTCGTCAAAGACGGTCAGGAAGGTGTTGATGGTCACGAAGCGGACCCCGGCCTCGACCAGTCGGCGGGCGAGCAGGCAGCATTGGCCGAAGCGGTTCATGCCATAGCGTTCGCGGACCGCTGTCGGTTCCTTGGACAGGTCGAACGCATCCCGGGCCTGTGGGCTGGTCATCAGCCGATAGGCGGCTTGGAAGTTGTCGTCCAGCAGCCGCGCGTCGTCGCTCTGCTCGAACGTCCGCAGCGTCTCCTCGACCACCTGCCGCATGCGGCGGCGACGGTCGAGGCGAGCGATGCCGATGTCCGACGGGGGCAGCAGGTCGGGCACTTGGAAATTCGGCTGGGACGGATCGGCCATCAAGGCGAACGGGTCATGGGCCTTGCCCAGGAACCCGCCGGCCTGGCCGTTCGGCAGATTGCCGCCGCCGCGTCCCATCTTTTCGGGCAGCACCACGAACGGCGGCAGGTCGGTCCGGCGTCCCTTCAAGTAGCTCACGACGGCCCCCGCATGCGGCGTTTCCACGCCGCCCACGAACTGGCGACCGGTCTGCATCATCTGCCATCCGGCGTCATGCACGGCGGCCGAAGTGTGGTAGCAGCTGCGGACCAGCGAGAAGCGATCGGCCACCTGGGCATGACGCGGCAGGATCTCGGACAGTTGGAGTTCCGGCGAGACGGTGGAGATGGGGCGGAAGGGTCCGCGGATTTCAGCGGGAGCGTTCGGCTTGGGATCGAACGTATCGAGGTGGCTGGGCGCCCCCAGGTTGAAGATCATGATGCACGATCGGTCGTCACTCGCGACCGAACCGCCCGCCTGCTCCCGCGCCGCCAAGTACTGCGGAAGCGACAGCCCAATGGCTCCCAGCGTCCCCACACTCAAAAAGTCCCGGCGAGTCGATCCATTGCAGGTGGTTGCCTTGGCTTCGCCCCGTAATTCCAGCATGGCAGGTCTCCTCGATTCCACGTCGTCGCCCGCCAGGCGACGTCCATCGGGTCCCTATCTTACACGCTGCATTCGAGAACCTGCACACGGAATCCGCGGGACTCCGGCCCGAATTCCCGCCTGCCCTTCCGCCCGGAATGCCTCCAGGTCCAGAGCTTCAAACACGCGAAGGCCCCGGTCGGCAGGGATGCAGGAGAGCGACGAACAACCGAGCGGTTTCCCGCCGCTCAAGTCCGATCAGGCTGCGTCTCGTCGCTTGAACCTGGCGACGTCCCACGCTGCGGCAACCGTCTGCACGAGGTTCAGCTGCCGCGACGATTCCCAAACCATTCGATATGCCGACGGGGACAGAAACGCAGCCCATGCTGGGCGCAGAACGGCTGGAGCCAGAGAGCGATTTGCTGAAGGCGTTCGCACTCGGTTCCCTCGGGCATCAGCAGGACGCGATCGAGGTCGAGCAACGGAAATTCCGAGAGGTAGTCGAGCACTTCCCGGGCATCGGCGGGCGTCGCGACCACGAACTTGAGCTGGTAGTCGTAATCGGCGGTCAATCGCTCGACGACGCGAGGCTGGTGGCGGGCGGCTTCATGGCGGGCTTGAGCCTGGGGAGAGATCCCGGCAGTTGGCCGCGAGTTAGAGAGCTTGGGGCTGATCGACATCAGGTCGCAGGCCACGGGCAAGTGCAGCGTGCCAGCTGTCTCGAAGGTGATATGTCGACCCAGCTCCGCGAGCCCCCGGCTGAACTCGACCATTTCCGGAAACAGCAGCGGCTCACCCCCGGTCACCACGACATGCTGCTCATCGGCATCGCGAACCCAGTCCAGCAGGCGTGCCACGGGCCAATCGTCGCCTTCGGGCTCCCAGGAGGCGAAACGGGTGTCACAGAAGCCGCAGCGCAAGTTGCAACCGCTGGTCCGGATGAACACGCTGGGCGTGCCTGTCAGCCGTCCCTCTCCCTGCACCGATGAGTACACTTCCGCGACACGCAGCCCCATAGACCCTTCTGAAACCCCTTCCGCTCCTCCGACTCGCGCGAGCGTTCCCGAGCATCTCCGAACGCAGTTCCCCTCCTGCGGCCTCACTCGACCTCCGCCGAGCCCCACCCGCGGGACAACTCGGTTGCTCCGCCGTTGTGGACCGGACGGGGCCACGGTCAGGGATCCGCGAAACGTATTTTTCGGCGTCTCCCATTGGGCGATTCACGCCATCATGCCAAAATGCAGCCCCATCGAAAAGGAGCAATTGATGACCGAGTCCTTCCGAGACACGCTGGAAACCTTCCCCAACACTTTTCCGCAGCGGAACTACACGATCCAGATCGTCTGCCCGGAGTTTACTTCGGTCTGCCCCAAAACCGGTCAACCGGACTTCGGCACTCTGACGTTCACCTACGTTCCCGACAAGACGTGTGTGGAACTCAAGAGCCTCAAGATGTATCTGCAACGGTTTCGCAACGAGGGAATCTTCTACGAAAACGTCACGAACCGCATCCTGGACGACCTGGTCGCCGTGCTTGCTCCCCGCACCATGACGTTGGTGGCCGATTTCAGCCCGCGAGGCGGCATCACCTCCCGGATCACCGTTCAGTACCCCCACCCGGCCTGACGTCCGGGCCCAGCCGCGACCGTCGCGTTGCCTTCGCAGGCCCCTCGCTCGGGATCAGGCCCCATCGAGCGTCTACCATGCGGTCTCTCGGCTCTTGCCAGCCCCGCGGACGCGACCCACAATAGCGGCCGCTGCCTTGCCGAAACCTTCTCCCCAGGCCCCTCCGGATACCTCCGCGCGATGGACGAACGCCCCCAAGTGCTGCTGTCGGGTTTCGCCGACGAATGCCATGCCCCGAAACTGGCGGAGCAGCAGTTCTGCGCCTTCGCGGCCCTGGGCCTCCAGTACTACAGCATCCGGTTCATGGATGTCGGCCAGGGCATCAAGAACGTGATGAAGCTGACGACGGCCGAGATCACGCGGATCCGCCACCTGCAGGATGACTATGGCTTGAACGTGGCGTCGCTCGGCTCTCCTATCGGCAAGGTCAAGCTGCTGGATGTCGAGGACGGTACCCAAAACGCCTACATCCCGTTCGACCGGTATCTGCGCGAGGACGTCCAGCGTGCTTGCGAACTGGCCCATGCGTTCGAGACCAAGTTGATTCGGGGCTTTTCGTTCTACCATCCGCGCGGCACCGATCCTCGTCCGCACCTGCCGCAGGTGATAGACCAGTTGGGCCATATCGCGGAGACATGCCATCGCAGCGACCTGACGTTCGGCCTGGAGATCGAGGCCAACTTGGTGGGGCAGTCAGGGGATCTGTTGGCGGAGATCCATGAGCAGGTGAATCATCCGGCCATGGTTCTGATCTTTGACGCGGGGAATGTGATTACGCAGGGGTACACGGCCGAGGAGACGTTCGCCCAGTACGAGCGAATGAAGCCGGGGCTGGGCTGGATGCACATCAAGGACTACCGCCATCCGCACCAATCCGCTCGGGTCACCCATGTGGACGAGGAAGCCCTCAAGCACTTCGCGCCGGCCGACCAGGGGGATAGTGGCCATGAGCGGATCCTGCGTGATTTCCGCGACCAGCTTCCCCGCCTGACGAAAGTGCTCCAGCGGCGCGGCATTCCGGGCGTGTTCCTGGACTTGGAGCCGCATGTGAAGGGCGGCGGTCAGTTCGGTGGATTCAGTGGCCCCGACGGGATGGGCGTTGCCCTCCGTGGACTGCTGCGAGTCCTCGACTACGTGGGGATCGACTACCACCTGCGCGACTTCGACGACATCCGCGCCTCCCGCGGATTGGCCTGATCGCCCAACGCTCCGAGTCATCTCGGACGCGGATCTCCATTTCTTCGCGTTTCTAGAGCGTGATCGCGACTTGGGGCGATCTGTTCGCCGCCAGGGTGCGTACATCCATTTGCTTCTTTGGATTCCTCGGAAGGAGTCGGCCAACTGGGGCGCCCAGGCGACCTGGCCGGACTTGCCGAGCGGGTCGGCGACGGTTCCTGGATCGGTCGGCACCGTAGATGGCCCGAGAGTGGCCCGCACGCAGCCCGGGATCAGCTTGAGTACGTGACTCCTGGGTCCCGACACCTGGGTCCCGACACCTGGGTCCCGACACCTGGGTCCCGACTCCTGGGCCCGGCCGGGCTGGTTCGGGATTCGTTGGAGCTTTTTGTCCTGGGCAGGGGAAAAAGGTTCCGGGGCGGGCAACGATTTTGACGATTATCCGATACCACAACGGAACCCAGGTTCGGGAGCACGCAGGAAACCGCGTGCCGGACACGGAGTATCCAGCGAGGAGAGGGCAACCAGCGAGGTCGGGGTGCCCTGCGGAGTTGAGCTCCTAGCGACTCGATTGACAGCAACGCTGCCATCACAAAGTGTCGCGAGGGGAGTCTAGGGCGTAAAAGCCCCGAACGGGGTGCGTGCAATTCGGCTTAAAAGCTTACTGAAAGGTAACTTAGAGCCCGAGCGGCAAGTGCGAGGCTGGGGGCGCGTCAGGACGGGCGTGAATTACCCCGTGAGCAGCGGGATCCCGTCCTATAGTTTGTGTGCCAATTCGCGGGGTGACTGCGAACTTGGTGGCGGGTGGTCAGGGAAATCAGGGAACAGGTAGTACACGAGGCTCGTTCGAGACAGCCGGGCGAAGGGTGTGGAAACACCCGTCCACGGGGTTCGGACCAACGAAGGTGGAAGCTCACATGGCACGCAAAGAATCGATGACGAACATGCGGGAGGTGCTGATCAAGCGCCGCGATGCCCTCCGCAAAGCCCTGGCGGGCGACCTGAGTCTGTTGAAGGAACTGCGCGACCAGAGCTCCGGCGACGTCGTGGACTTCGCTCTGGACTCGGTGCAGGACGAGATCAACTCGCAGCTGGCCGAAGTGGAAAGCCGGGAACTGGCCAACATTGAGGTCGCCCTGGAGAAGATGCGCGACGGCTCCTATGGGAAGTGCGAGGGTTGCAACAATCCGATTCCCGCCGTGCGTCTGCAGGCGCTGCCCTACGCCACCTACTGCATCGCTTGCCAGCAGGAAGTGGAGAAGAACGGTCGCATCCAGCGGTCCGCTGACATGGGCCGGATCCTGGATTCGTCCGGTGACGGCGACAGCATGCTGAACGACATGGAACTGGACGTATCCTGAGATCGGTCCAGTACCTGTCCCACGACTTTCCCTGATCGGCGGCTCGCGGTGGATCTCCGCGCCGCCGAGAACCTGCCGCGGACGGCTCCGCGGCGAGCACGGGCGATCGCCACCGCGCGGCTGTCAGGCGGAAGGCGGATTCGCCGAGACTGCGATGGCAAGCTTCTCCTTGCCCGCAGGGATACAACACGGAGGTTCGCGGCCATGCTGCGCATGCCCAGGTCGGGTGCCCTCACCCTGGCTCTCTGCTCCCTTGCCCTCGGTGCCTACAGCTCGCAGTCGGCCCGCGCGCAAGCCCAGAACGGCGCGATAGCCAACGGTCCTGCGGCGACGGGCCCTACGGCTGCTGCCCCTGTCACTCCCGCGGTCGCTCCGACCGTGTCGGCCGCCACGCTGCCCACGGGAACTGCCGCGGGGCCCGGCGTCTCCGAACGCAATACGCCCACCGTCGACCCTCGCGACCGGATGTTCGCGGAGGTCGCCGCGGAGGTCGCCGCGCTGGAGCAGCAAGGCGCCCTGCTGAAGAAGGTGGTGAAGCTGGTGCAGCCTTCGGTCGTGCACTTGGAGTCGGTGAAGGTCGACCCGGAGGGCGAACGGGGAAGTTCAGGACAGCCGGAGACGGTGGAGGAAGCTGGCTCGGGCGTCATCATCCAGATGGGGCAGGTGCACTATGTGCTGACCAACCGGCATGTCGTGCAAAACGCGTCGCTGGACCACATCACCATCCGCCTCCACGATGGGCGTTTCCTGCAGCCAGTCCGCCTGTGGAACGATCCGGACACCGATGTCGCGGTCATCCAGATCCAGGCTGAACAGCTGATCCCGGCGCGGCTCGGCAACAGCAACAACATCGACATCGGGGATTTCGTCCTGGCGGTCGGAAGCCCGTTCGGCCTCGCCCACTCCGTCAGCTATGGCATCATCAGCGCCAAAGGCCGCCGTGATCTGGAGCTGGGCAGTGACTTCGTCCGGCTGCAGGACTTCATCCAGACAGACGCCGCGATCAATCCGGGCAACAGCGGCGGCCCACTGCTGAACCTCCGCGGCGAGGTCATCACCATCAACACGGCCATCGCCAGCAACTCGGGCGGCAACGAAGGTGTCAGCTTCTCGATCCCCATCAATCTTGTGATGCACGTGGCCCAGCAGCTGGTCACTCGAGGCGAAGTCGACCAAGCCTACCTGGGCGTGCAGCTCGACAACGAGTTCGGGCTGGAGAAGGCCAAGCAGCTGGGCCTCAGCCGCCTGCAGGGCGCGCTCGTCAAGAGCGTGACACCGCGATCGCCGGCCTTCTTCGCCAATCTCTCCGTCAACGACCTGATCGTGAAGTTCAACGACATCGCCGTCGAGGACGACGACCACCTGGTGAATCTGGTCTGCCTGACTCCGGTGAATCAAAGCGTCATGATGGAAGTGATTCGCGGCGGAAGAAGCTTGAACATCGAAGTCAAGGTCGGCAACCGGAAGCACTTCGAGACGCGCGGGCCGTAGGGCCGATCCACCGGGCGAGCAGCACCGTCGATCGGCGGGACAGGGCCGCCCCCCAGAGAGTTAGTCGGCACAGAGTTAGTCGGCACAGAGTTAGTCGGCACAGAGTTAGTCGGCAGAGTGTTAGTCGGCAGAGTGTTAGTCGGCAGAGTGTTAGTCGGCAGAGTCACGGGTTTCCTGCCCGGCGAATTTCAGGCCGCGCCCCAACGCCTCGCGCAACTCGGGCAAGTCCGCGCCCACTACTACATCCATGTTGGAACGCCAGGCGCGGCGGACGCGACGGTCGAAAACCGTCATGCCACGGGTGAGCTACCCGGACACCTCCACATCGCCGGCCACCTCTCCCGTGCGAAACAGGTCCGAATGCGCCGTGACCAGCATCGCAAGGGCATCCTGAAGCCAGATGCCCTCCATGCCTAAGTGCTGGCGGTAGGCTCGAAACAGATGCGGCAACACCTGCCGCAAAAACCGCCCGGCTCGCGTCGTCTCGTCGGGCAGTTCATCGAGCAGATCGAGGCTGAAGACCAGCTGACTGGTGACATCCAGTGGAACCAGCGTCTTGGTCACGGGGGAGCGAAGCACGACCCGAGCCGACTCGGGGTCGGCCAGCATGTTGAACTCGGCCGACTGGGAGAAGTTGCCGATCCCGTTCACGCACCCACCCGAAATCACGACCTGGTCGATGCGAGTGCACAGTTCCGGATCCTTGGTCAGGGCCCGGGCGATGTTCGTGAGCGGGCCGAGGGCGACGACCGTGACCTGCCCGGGCGCCTGGCGGATTGTGCCGGCGATGACTTTGTCCGCGGGATGCTGGTTGTGAACCTCGGCGATCTGGGCGCCCATGTTCCCCAGGCCATCGGCGCCGTGCAGCACCCGATTGTCGATCGTGACCGGCGAATCCTCGGGACGGATGCCCGCCACGCGAGGCCAGCGGGGAGGATCCAGATGCTCCAAGATCGTCTGGACGTTGCGACTGGCTCGCGGCGCGTCGACATTGCCGGCGGACGTCGTGACGGCCAGCACATCGAGCCGCGGGTCGAACAACGCCAGGCAGAGGGCGACGGCATCGTCGATGCCCGGGTCACAATCGATAATGATCTTGCGTGGAGCCATGGTTGCGTCCTTGCCCGGTCTAGGGGGCCAATCGCAAGGATTCTAGGGGTGCGGGAAGTCATCAACAAGCACCCGGGCCCGCAACCCGCCGCCTACGCCTCGATGCCGCACCCTTCCGGACGCGGCATGCCCCTCGACGACGCACGGCAAACCCATCCGCCAGCCCCCTCGGCACGCGGGCAACCGTGAGCGAGGCCGAGGTTCCGCGTTCCAGCCCGCTCCCTTCGTCCAGCCCGCTCATGGTACGATACGCGGCGTGCTTTCGGGGATGGTCCTGGGCATCCGCCGGACTGCTGGGCTTCAACGCTGCGGGAACGAGCGTGGCTGGCGAAAGCCGTGAACGTCGCCTTCCCAGCAAGGCACTCGCTTGGGCGCAACACCTGCCCGCGGCGATGTGACGCTTGGTCTGGGTCCGGTGAGTTCGGTGCACGGCCGCCGGGGTCAGTGCCGTTCCGCGGTGCCGCGACGGCGCGGCAATCGCTCGCAGCCCCCAACGCACGAAGATCAGAAAAAACGTGGGAGCCCAAGTCATGTCGCACCCTCTCATCGGTCGTGTGTCCGCTGGTGAAGATCTGTCCCAGGCGGATATGGGCGAAGCGGTCGACCAGATCATGCGGGGCGCCTGGCCCGAGGAGCAGATGGCGGTCTTCCTGACGGCGCTGCACCACAAGGGCGAGACGGCGGAGGAAGTGGCGGGAGCCGCCGCGGCCATGCGGCAGCACATGACCCGCTTGCGATCCGACCACCCCGTGCTGCTGGATACCTGCGGCACAGGCGGTGATGGCTCCGGAACTTTCAACATCAGCACGGCCGCCGCGATCGTGACCGCCGCCGCGGGAGTGCCGGTGGCCAAGCATGGCAACCGGGGCATGACCAGCAAGAGCGGATCGGCCGACGTGCTGGCCGTGCTCGGCGTGAACATCGAAGCCTCCGTGCAGCAGGCCGAGGCCTGCCTTGCCGAAATCGGCCTCTGCTTCTGCTTTGCTCCGCTGCTGCATGGAGCGATGCGGCACGTTTCCAGCGTGCGTCGGCAGCTCGGTTTCCGCACCATCTTCAACCTGCTCGGCCCCCTCAGCAATCCCGCGGGAGCCACCCATCAGTTGCTGGGCGTCGGACATGCCTCGCTGCGCCCTCTGCTGGCCACTGCCCTCCACCACCTGGGCGCCGAACACGCGCTGGTGGTCTGCGGCCGCGATGGCCTGGATGAAGTTACCCTGCGTGGCCTGACCGACTGCACCGAAGTCACTCCGCAGGTCACGCGCGAACTCACCTGGTCGGCCCAAGACTTCGGCCTGCCGGAAGCCTCCAGCTACGAGACGATCCGGATCGACGGCCCGGAGGCCAGTGCCGCGATGATCCGGCGTGTCCTCGACAACGAACCCGGCACGGCGCGGGACTTGGTCGTGATCAATGCGGCAGCCGCGTTGTGGGTCGCCGGTCAGGGCATGCCCGCCGACTGTGCTCGCCGCGCGGAGGAGACGATTGCTTCCGGAGCTGCCCGGGAACTGCTGCAGTCGCTCGCGTTACGCAGTCACCGTGCATGACCGCGCCAACCCCGTCCTCCGCGGATCCTGGGGATGATCCCCGCGGCTTCAACCTCTTCGCCGTGGCCACCCGACGACTGCTCGCGCGGCCCGGCTGGAGCCTGAGCATCTGCCTGCTCGCGGCGCTGGCCGGTGTGCTTCTTACCGCGGGGCGGCTGGAATTCCGCACGAGCCGCGAGGACCTCATCTCGCCACACAGCCGTTATCTCGGCCTGTGGAAGGCATATCGGCAGGAGTTTGAAGCGGAAGACGAGGTCGTGGTGCTGGTGGCGGGAGCCGATCGCGCGACCATCGTGCGGGCCCAACAGCAGCTTGCTGCGGAACTCCGCCGACACCCCGACCGTTTCCGCGACGTGATGGAACGTTTCGACGCATCACGCATCCTCGCCAAGGGGCTCTACCTGCTGCCGGAATCGCAACTCGCGGAGCTCGCGCAGGCCGTTCCGCAACTGCTCGCGATTGTGAACGCGCCCCAGATGGATTGGCCGCGAGCGGCGGCCGCCCTGGAGAAGCGACTGCCGTCGAACGGGAAGGCCAGCAGGTCTCCCTGGCCCATCGGTCAGGTGACGGAGGGACTGCGATCCCAGTTCCCCGACTACCTGTTCGCGCAGCAAGATCGCCTGGGCCTCGTGCAGCTTCGCTGGATCCAGCACCCGCAGGGATTCATCCCCGACGGTCGCCCCGCGGCACTCCTGCAGCAGATCGCGCGTCGCGTCGAATCCGAGGTGCCCGGGGTACGGATCGGCGTGACGGGACTGCCGGTGCTGGAGCATGCGGAGATGGAGACCAGCCAGCGGGATATGAGCTGGGCCAGTTTCCTGAGCGTGGTCGGAGTCGCCCTGCTTTTCTGGGTCGGGTTCGGCGGCATCCGCGATCCAGCACTGGCGATGCTGACCCTGGGCACGGGCGTCGCCTGGACCTGTGGCTACCTCACCCTCACCGTCGGGCATTTGAACATCCTCAGCAGTTCCTTCGGCGTGATCCTCGTCGGCCTGGGCATCGACTTTTCCATCCACTGGATCTCCCGCTACCGCCATGCCGTGGATCGCGGCGCACCGCCCACTCAGGCCATTCTCGATTCGGCCACCGAGCTGGGAGCTCCCCTGTGGACGGGCGGTGTGACAACGGCCTTCGCGTTCTTTTCCACGGCCTTCACCGACTTCGTGGGGGTTTCCGAACTGGGTTGGATCGCCGGAGGCGGCGTGCTGCTCTGCCTGTTCGCCACCTTCACCGCCCTGCCCTCCGCGATGGCCTGCTGGGAGCGGGCGAAGTGGCCCGCGCACGCGCCCCCCTTGCTGCCCCTGGAAAAGGCCTGCCAACCACTCTGGCGACACCCGGGCCCGACCGTGGCCGCGACCCTGGCCGTGACCGCCTACCTGGCCTGCGGACTGCCGGATCTCTCCTACGACTTCAACCTGCTGCATCTTCAAGCCGACAAGCTCCCCAGCGTGCAGTGGGAGCACTATCTGATGAAGCATACCGACAAGAGCATCTGGTATGCGGTCTCGCTGGCCGGGACGCCCGAGGAGGCCATTCGACGGAAACGCCAGTTCGAATCCCTGCCGTCGGTCGAACGCGTCGAGGAGGTGGCCTCACTGCTTGCGGCGGCCGGCCCCACCAGACAGCGGCAGATTGAGACCCTGTCGTCCGCATTGGATCGACTGCCCCCCGACCCGCCGGAGCATCCGCTGGGGCGGGAGCTCTGGACCCAACTCCGAGAACTGGCCCGCATGGCGAATCCCGAGCCTCCCAAGGCGTCCGACATTCCCGAGATTGTTCGGCGCAGGTTCATCGGCCGGGAAGGCTCCCTGGCCCTGCATGTGTTTGCCCGCGGCGACATCTGGGACATGGATTCGTTGACGCCGTTCGTCCGCGAGGTGCGGCGAGTCGATCCGCGAGCCACCGGTCAACCGCTCCAGACTTTTTTCGCCTCCCACCAGATGCGAAACAGTTTCGTCCGCGCCGCCGGGTTGGCCGCGCTCGCGGTGCTGCTGGTCCTGATCTGGGACTTGGAACATCCGCGGGAAGTGTTCCTCGCGAGCCTGCCCACCGTTTTGGGACTGGTACAGCTTTTCGGACTGCTCGGACATCTGGATATCGCCATCAATCCGGCCAACATCATCGTGCTGCCGCTGATCCTGGGAATTGGCGTCGATGATGCGGTGCATGTGGTCCACAACTGGCAACTGGGGCGGTCGCGCGGCGAATCGGCCGCCCACTATCCCGACCGGGGAGCGGTCACCGGCATCGTCCTGACTTCGCTGACCACCATGATCGGCTTCGGCAGCCTGATGATCGCCCAGCACCAGGGCCTCTTCACCCTGGGACTTGTCGCCACCCTGGGCGTCCTCGCCTGCCTGCTCAACAGCCTTTTCTTCCTCCCCTGCCTGATGGAAGGCCTCCGGCTATTCGGACTGCTCCCAGCCCCGCGAGCGGGTGATTCCCCGAGCGAAATCGCGTCCGGCGAACCGGTGTACGAGCGGGAAGCCTGACGAGTCGCCGCAACCTGCCCGGTTTTCCTGAATCGGCGGGCAAAGCCGCGGGCGGCAGGGCCCTGAGCGGTCGCAGGACGGCTTCCAACCTGACAGCGATCCTGCTATCTTCCGAGGTTTAAGCCCGCTTCATGGAAAGGATCTACAGGCCATGGCCAAGCCCCATCGCAAGTTGAAGAAAGCCAATCACGGTCGTCGTCCCGCCAATGCCCGGGCCCGTCGAGCCAAGCGTCGAGTGGTCAGGACCTAGTCGTTTCGACCCAACAGCACCGCCATCCCGAGCCGATCGCGTCTTCGCGGGGCCCAGATGCGGGGCCCAGATGCGGGGCCCAGATGCGGGGCCATGCGTCCCTGCCAACGGCGGCGAGCCACCGAGCAGCGGCGCAGGTCACTACACCGCGGCGCAAGTCCCCGGACAGCATGGGCAGGTTCGGCCAGTTCGCCTTCAGTCCTGGGCTGGCTCCAAGTTCCGTGCGCGGTTCGGATACGTCGTGGTGCAAGCCTGCGGAACGGGCGACCGACCCAACAGGTTCCGCAACTCAGGTTCCGCACCTCGACTTTTGAAACCTAAGGTGCCTGGGGAAGTCCCTGCGTCGTCCATCCTCCGCATTCGCCGAATCTCGATCCACGAGTCGCATCAGAGGTAGCTAACGTTGGCGGGTAAAGAACACCTTTTTGATCTCGCGGGCATCGACCTGCAGCAGACCGTGGCGGATCTGGAGGTCATTCGTCGATACAACTCCCAGCGTTACGAGATGGAGCAGTTGACGGCGATTGTCTACGAGAACCCGGAGTTCCATCGCTGCATCGGCTACAAGCAGACGTCCGATCAGGACTTCTGGGTCCGTGGCCACATGCCGGGAATGCCGCTCATGCCGGGCGTCGTGATGTGCGAGGCGGCCGCGCAGCTTGCATCTTACTACACGCAGAAGTACGACCTACTGGGCAGTGACATGGTCGGGTTCGGCGGGCTGGAGGAGGTTCGCTTCCGGGATCCCGTCTTTCCGGGCGATCGGCTCTATTTGGCCACGGAACTGGTGAAGGTCAGGCGCGGACGAATGATCGTCTGTCAGTTCCAAGGCTTCGTTGGGGACCGGATCGTCGTGGATGGTGTGATCAAGGGCATCCCCTTGCCGGTCGACGCCCTCAAGGAGATCGCGCGGACGCATCGCGTCCAGTAACGCCTCCCGCCTGGCCAAGCGACTCCGGCACCGTTCCCATGCGACGACGCGCACCCGGCACGCCGCGGAGTCGGCTTGTGGCACGAGCGTCGCTGCGGTCTTCAGTTGCCTCCGTCGCTTTTTCCCTGGAGCAGTTCATTATGGGTCGACGGGCCCTTCCGAAACTCCCTGCCAACCTGGACCTCAGCGGACACCTGCTGGAGATCGGCCCCGACGACGGACCGTTCGATCCCTCGACCTGTTTCGCGCCGGGCCGCGAACTGGAAGTCGAAGTGGGCAGCGGCAAAGGACTGTTCCTGCTGAACGTGGCGCTGCAGCACCCCGAACGCGACTTCCTGGGCATCGAGATCCGCCGCGCCTACGCGCGGCACATCGCGGGTCGGCTGGCCAGGCACCAGGTCTCGAACGCCCGGATCATGGCAGGCGACGCGGAGCCATTTTTTGCGAGGCAACTGGCGGAAGGCTCCCTGGCCGCCGTGCACGTTTACTTCCCCGATCCCTGGTGGAAGAAACGCCACCATAAACGGCGGATCATGAACGAGGGGTTCCTGAAGCAGGTGGCCCGGGTGCTGCGAGTCGACGGGCGACTCCACTTCTGGACGGATGTCGAAGAATACTTCCGCCTGTCGCTGGAACTGATCGCCCAGAGCATTCCGCTGGAAGGTCCGCTGGTGGTGCCAGAACGGGAGGCCACGCACGACCTCGACTACCACACGCACTTCGAGCGGCGGACGCGTCTCCACGGGCTGCCGGTCTACCGGGCCGAATTCCGCAAACCGGCCTGATCTGCCGGGCCGGGCTGTGTGCTACTCCTGGCGCAGTTCCCGCCTGGATCTCGCGCGGATCAAGACCGGACGGTTTCGCCCAGTTCATAGGTCCGCTGGGCGGAAGTGCCGCGTCGACCGTGGTCCAGGGAAATCTCATAGAGCTGCTGGCCGCACTGGGTCGGATAGGATCCGGTGACACAGGCTCGGCAGAGATGTTCCGCGGGCAGGTCGATGGCGCGGGCGATGGCTTCGACGGGCAGGTAACGCAGCGAGTCGGCTCCGAGGGCGGCGGCCATCTCGCGTTCCTTCTCGGGAGTCAGCGGACCGCCGCGGAGGAACCGGGGCGCGAAGAGTTCATTGACCGTGGACATGTCGATGCCGTAGAAGCAGGGAGCCACGATGGGCGGGCAGGCGACGCGGACATGGATCTCCGAAGCACCCCCTTCCTCGCGGATCCGATCCAGCAGCACCTTCATGGTGGTGCTGCGGACAATCGAATCCTCGACCAACAGCACGCGTTTCCCCTCCAGCACCGGCCGCAGCGGCGAGTACTTGGCCCGAGCAGCTTCGACGCGGCTATTGCTGCCTTCGATGAAGGTGCGGCCCGAGTAGCGATTCCGGATCAGGCCTTCGCGGCAGGGAATCTTGAGCGCGTAGGCCATGGCGTCGGCGGCCGCCTTGCTGGTATCCGGCACCGGAACGATGATCGTGTCCTCGTCCAGCGGAACGCCGCCCTCGCCCAGTTCCAGCTGCGCCAGTTCTTCCCCCAGCGTCTTGCGTGACAGGTAGACACTGCGATCGTCCAGCGTGCTGGCGACGTTGGCGAAATAGATCCACTCGAAGAAGCAGTGCGCGCGACGAGGACTCTCCGCGAACCGCTCCTGCCGGATCTCCCCGTTGGCGATCACGATCGCCATGCCGGGTTCCAGCGAGTGGATGGCGTCGCGGGGAAATCCCAGATTGGCCAGCGCCACGGACTCACTCGCGGCGGCGAACATCGGCCCGTCGACGGCATAGCACATGGGCTTGATGCCCAGCGGATCGCGGGCGACCAGCATATCACCGTTGGCGTTCAGGAAGGCCAGGCTATAGGCACCGTCAAAACGAGCGGCCACGTTCCGCAGCACATCCACCCATGCCGGACGCCCCTCGCCGCTTAGTTGGCGGCTCAGTTCGTGCATGAGGATTTCCGTGTCGGTGTCCCGGGCCAGGTGATGGTCGTTTCCCTGCAGCAGGTCCTGTCGCAGTTCCGGATAGTTGGCCAGTTGGCCGTTGAACGCGAAGCTGAACCACTTATGCTTCTGCAGGTGATGGCGTTCGAACGGCTGGGCGTAATTCCGGTCGTCCTTGCCGCAGGTCGCGTAGCGGACGTGGCCGATCGCCGCCTGGCCCGCGTACTCGCTCATCAGGCTCTCGCGTTTGCCGCGATGCGAAAGCCGGAACACCTCCGTCACCGTGCCGACTTCCTTGTAGGTCTCCAGCAGGTTGGGGCGGTTCGGATTGTAAGAACTCATGCCGGCGGCAAGCTGCCCGCGGTTCTGGATGTCGAGCAGCATGCGGGGGATGAGACGCGAGGCATGTTCGATGCCCCCGTCTGGACAGAGCTCGCTGGGGCGGCTGGAGGGAAGATGATAGACGGCCGCCACTCCGCACTCGTGGTGAATCTCGCTCATAGGAGCTCGTACCGGTTCCCTTTCCGATCTGCCGCAGACACCCTGTTTGGAAACGCCCCTTGGGCCACCCTCGCATTTTTCGCAGCCAGCCTCAAGCGGCCGTCGAATCTCGCGAGTGCCTGCTGCGTAAGCTCGCCGCGGTCGTCTCCGCCACGTGCCCGCGCCGCGGGTGGTCTTGGGGCTGACGAGCCGTCAGGAACGGGCTGCGTCGCGCCCCTCGGGAGGACCTCCCGCCCACCGCTCGTCGCCGCCCATTCTAGGGCTCGTTGGTCCGCATCACAACCGTCGGCGTCCGGACCTCGCCCATCGCCTCGCAACGTTCAACCGCGAAACCTCCTCCCATCCGGCCTGCACAGCCGCGTCGGAAGCGACGGCGGGCGGCTCCAAGTTGGGCAAGACGCGCAGGGCCGATCCGGGTATAAAGGTCGTGCGGCGGGCGTCGAGTCGAGGGTTGGCGGCAGGCGACCGCTCTCGCCCTGCTCCGGCTCCGGTCCCACGTTCTGCTGTCCCCAACCGTCCCCCCCATCACCGTTTCCCCCGCGGGCACTGCGCCCAGGACGCCATGATCGATTCGGTTCGCCAGGAAATTGCCGGTTCCGCTTCCCCGATCGTCGTCAAGGTAGGCACGCGTGTCCTGACCTTGCCCGACGGCCGGCTTGATACGCAACGCATTGCCGATCTCGCCGACCAGATCCAGTTGCTGCGCGCCGAAGGCCGGCACGTGGTGATGGTCAGCAGCGGAGCGGTCGGCTCGGGCATGTCCGTGCTCGGGCTGAAGCAGCGGCCCACGAACCTCTCGCAGTTGCAGGCGGTGGCCGCCATCGGCCAGACCAAACTGATCGAGGCTTACGACCTGACCCTGCGGCAGCATGGAACCCACGCAGCCCAGGTGCTGCTCACCGCGGGCGACCTGCAGGACCGCGGCAGCTACCTCAACGTCCGCAACACCCTGCTGGCCCTGCTGGACCTCGGTGCCGTTCCGATCATCAACGAGAACGATACGGTGGCCGTCGACGAACTGATGAAGACGTTCGGCGACAACGACCGCCTCGCGGCACTCGTCACGAACCTGCTGCGAGCGCCATTGCTGGTGATCCTGTCGGACGTCCCCGGACTCTACAACGGCCACCCCGACTCGCCGGGAACCCAACTGCTGTCGACCGTTCCCCGCATCGACGACGAAGTCTTCTCGTACGTGCAGGCTCACCGCGTGGGTCTCAGCAAGGGCGGCATGGGCAGCAAGCTGAAGGCCGCACGCATGGCCACGCTCTCCGGCGAGAACGTGATCCTGGCGAGTGGCCGCGAGCCGCGCGTGCTGGAGCGGATCACGCGCGGCGAAGTGATCGGCACCGCCTTCCTGGCGCAGGGCAAGAGCGTCAGTCCGCTGAAACGCTGGCTGGGCTTTTCCTCGCACCCGCGCGGCAGCCTGCATCTGGACCAAGGAGCCTGCCGCGCCGTCTGCCGGGAGGGTCGCAGCCTGCTGGCTATCGGCATCCGGGAAATCTCGGGCAACTTCCACAAGGGCGACGTCGTCTCCCTCCGCGACGGCGACTCCAGCGAAATCGGCCGCGGACTCACCAACTACTCGGCCGAGGAACTCCGCAAAATCAAAGGCCTTCACACGCACGAGATCCCATCGGCGCTCGGCACCTGCCCTTACGGCGAAGTCGTCCATCGCGACAACCTGGCCCTCACGTGAGGCCAGCCCACACGACAGAGCTGTGCTGCTAGGCTGTGCTGCTGTAGGCCGCGTTGCTAGGCCGCGTGTCGAGTCCAGCCGGGCGAACGCAGGGGCGGGACAAGATCCCGCGACGCACGACTCGCGACGCGCGACGCTCAGCGGATCTCCACCTGGCAGGGCATCCAGAGCAGCACGGGCTCCTGGAAGAGCTGCACGGCCTGCGCGGCGTCACGCAGCGCGCGACGCGTTTCGCGTCCGCCGGGAATCGCGTCGGTCCAGGTTCGAGCCCACGGAGACCACGCGATCGACCGCGTCTCCGATTCGGGCGCTCCGAGCAGCTGCTCCAGGACCCCACGAGGCTTGGGCAGGATCAGCAGTTCGGTCTCGTCGCCCGCCGGCACGCTCGCCAGTTGCCGGGCCGCCGCGATGGCGTCGTCCAGCGTTCCCAGTTCGTCGACGAGGCCATGGCGTTGCGCCTGGCGGCCCGTCCAGACCCGGCCTCCCGCCAGTCCCACCAGGCGTTCCAGGTCCATCTTGCGGCCCTGGGCGGCCTTCGCCGTGAACTGGTCGTATGTCTCCTTCATCATGGCCTGGAACCGCTCGCGTTCGGAATCGGTGAAGGCGTCGGTGGAGCCGAGGATTCCGCTGTGGCGTCCGCGGCTGATCACATCGGTGGTGACACCAAGCTTGTCCATCACGCCGCGCGTGGCCAGCTTGCCGCCCACGACGCCGATGGACCCCGTCAACGTCCCCGGCTCGGCGAAGATCCGGTCGCACCCCATCGCGATGTAGTATCCGCCGCTGGCTGCCGTGTCGCCCATGCTCGCCACCACCGGCTTCTGGCAGTCCGTGATCTGCTTCCAGACCAAGTCGCTGGCCAGCGCGGAACCACCGGGACTGTCGATCCGCAGCACGATCGCAGCGACCGTTTCGTCCTTCTCCGCGGACTGCAACGCAGACACAAGCGTGTCACCTCCCACCACCTCGCCGCCCAGCAGGTCCGTGACGCTGGCTCCCGTGGAGATGGTTCCCACGGCATACACGACCGCGATCTTTTTCGCGCGCGAAGCTCGCTTCTTCGCCTCCGTACCCGTCAACATCTCCATCAGCTTGACCATGCCGACCATTCCCGAGAAGTCGGTGTCGACCTTCTTCGCGCCGTAGTCGCGGACGATGCGGAGCGGCTTGGGAGCGGCCGCCGCCTCCAGGGTCTTCCGCCAGTCGCTCTCGTAGGCCACTCGATCGACCAGACCGGCCTCGCGCGCATCCTTGGCCGTCAACAGGCCCTGGTCGATCAACTGCTCGACGCGTTCCCGCGGCAGGCGGCGATCGGTGGCGATGCCGTCGATCATCTGGTCGTAGAAGTCGTCGACCACCAGGCCATACTGCGTCCGGAACGCCTCGCTCATCTCCGTGCGCGAGTAGGGCTCCGCGGCCCCCTTGAAGTCGCCCACCTGTAGCATGTCCGCCTTCACGCCCAGACGCTCGAACAGGTTCTTGTAGAAGGTCACTTCGACGCGTACGCCCGGGAGCAGCAGGGTCCCCGACTCGGGCATCACCACCTCATCGCAAGCCGAAGCGACCAGATAGTCGGCAGGCATGGCGAACTGCAGATCGGCATAGACCTTCTTGCCGCTGCGCTGGAATCGACGGATCGCCTGCCGCAACTCGTGGACACGGCCTCGTCCCACCGCGAGCTCCCGAATCCGCAGCACCACAGCCGCCACCTGCTCGTCCCGCGCCGCGCGATCCAGAATCTCCGTGGTCTGCCGCAGCGATCGCTGCAACTCCTCGAAGAGCCCGGCCGGCGCCACCGACTCGGACAGGTCGCCGGCCAGACTGAGGCTGACCACGGCGAGCGGCGATTCGGCCTTCTTGGCCTCCTTGCCTGCTTCCGGCGGCGCCGTTGCCGCCTTCGCTTCACCGCCGCTGTCCGCCGCCGCGGTTTTACCCGGCGAAGCGGCTTCCGCCGCAGTTTCACTTGGCGAAGCGGCTTCCGCCGCAGGCTCGGCCGCGCCGATCGCCCCGCCTCCGGCAAGCCAAGCTCCCACCCCCAGTAGAGCAACCCCGAGAACCTTCGTCCCGACACTTACGACGCGCATGGAGACCTCCCACGATGCGGATTCTTTCGCGACCTCGCCCCGACTTCCTTGCCACCGAACCGGACGCCCGTATTCTACGTCCCCACCTACGCCATCCCTACCACCGTTCTTCCACGTGGTCGCCAACCGATTCGGCCCTCCTCCCAGCCCCAGTGTACAAACGCTATTGCCATGTGTACGGACATACAGTAGACTCGCAACGCATGCGTGAGGCTTGGACGGCGAGCAGCCGGCTGCGGGATCGGCGATCGCGCAGATTTCCAGAGCGAACGCCCAGAGCAAACGTTTCGGTTAGCGGGCCCGCGAGCCCCTCTTGCAGGGGCCGCTTCCGTACCGTCCTGCACTCCAGCAGCCCTGTGTGCCAGCAGCCCTGTGTGCCAGCAGCCCTGTGTGCCAGCAGCCCTGTGTGCCAATAGCCCTGTGTTCAGGTGGTCTCCCGCGTCCAACGTCCCGATGTCCCTCTCCTTCTTTGGTGACAGGCTTCCGCCCCATGGCACTTACGGAGCAGCTTACGCAGCGGCAACTGGCGATCTTCGAGTTCATCGAGGACAAGATCCAAAACCGCGGCTACGGGCCGACGGTGCGTGAGATTGGGGAGCGATTCGACATCAGCTCCCCCAACGGCGTCATGTGCCATCTGCGTGCCTTGGAGAAGAAAGGACTGATCGTCCGGGAACCGAATATGTCCCGGGCCATTCAGCTCGCCTCCAAACCAATCTCTTCCTCCGTCCTGCCGCTGGTGGGACGCGTGGCTGCCGGCGTGCTTCACGAAGCGGTGGAGCAGCACGAGTCGATCGACTTCGGATCGATGTTCCATCGCAAGGATGTGTTCGTCCTGGAGGTGCATGGCGACTCGATGATCGAGGCGCACATCACGGATGGAGACTATGTGGTCGTCCGGCGACAGCCGACGGCCCAGTCGGGCCAGATCGTGGTGGCCGAGACGGAGGATGGCGAGGCCACGTTGAAATACTGGTATCCGGAGCGGGGCAGGATCCGCCTGCAGCCCGCCAATGCCGCCATGCAGCCGATCTACGTCACCAACGCCAGGGTCGTCGGCGTGGTCGTCGGCGTGGTGCGGCAGATGAGCTGAAGCGAGCCGCTGTCAGCCGGGTCCCCGGAGGCGTACGGCGTTTCGACTTCTGCTGGCCAGCATCCCCGCTCAGCCAACTTCCCATTCAGCGCACGTCCCCATCAGCGAGCACCCATTCAGCGCGCGATGCCGTACTCGTCGATCTTCCGGTAGAGCGTCGCGCGGCCGATTCCCAGCAGTTGGGCGGCCTCCGGGATCTTGCCTCGCGTGCGGGCCAGAGCGTCCTGGATGAGCGACTTCTCCCACTCGTCCAGCCGCAGGGATTGGGGCCGATCGTTCATGGAGGCGGCGTGGATGCCCAGGTCGACGGCGGTGATTCGGTTGCCGTCGGCCATGACGACCGCACTGTCGATAACATTCCGCAGTTGGCGGACATTGCCCGGCCAGGGATAGTCGAGCAGCTTCTGCCGGGCATCGGCGGCCAGTTCCAGGGCCGGCCGTCCATGCAGAGTCCGGAAGTGGTCGAAGAAAAAATCGACCAGCATCCCGATATCGTCGCCGCGTTCGCGCAGCGGAGGAATCTCCAGCTCAAAGACCGAAAGACGGAAGTACAGATCGGCGCGGAACTTCTTCTGCTGGACGAACTCCTTCAGATCGCGGTTGGTCGCCGCGAGGACGCGGACGTCGACGCGTACTTCGCGTGTATCGCCGACAGGCGAGAAAGGGTGTCCTTCCAGGATGCGCAGCAGCTTGGCCTGGCCCTCCAGGGGCAGTTCGCCGATCTCGTCCAGGAAGAGCGTGCCCGTGTCGGCCTGCTGGAAGTACCCTTGGTAGTCCTTGTCCGCGCCCGTGAACGCGCCCTTGGCATGTCCGAAGAGCTGGCTCTCGATCAGGTCGGCCGGGATGGCGGCGCAGTTGAGGGACAGGAGCGGGCGGTCGCGTCGGGGCCCGCTGGCGTGGATGGCCCGCGCCACCAGTTCCTTGCCACAGCCGCTTTCACCACGGATCAGCACGCTGCCGCGCGCGCAAGCGACCCGCGTGATGCGTTCTTTGAGGAGCCGCATGCCGGGTGAATTGCCGACCAGTTCGCGAAAGTCGGCGGCCTTGGTCGCCAATCGCTGATGGTCGGCCTTGAGCGACGCGCCTCGGCGCGTCCGCACCAGGGCCAGTGCCATCAGGTTCGCGACGGAGATGCTGAAATCAAGATCCTGCTGGCGGAAAGGGCTCGACTTCCGCGACAACTGCACGACGCCCAGCGTCTCGTGGCTCTTGATGAGCGGCACGCAGATCTCGTCGCCAGCCCGTCGCGTTTCCTCGCGTGGACGATCGAGAAGTCCGTCGCCCGCGGGCGCGGAGATCCAGATCGCCCTCCCCTTCTCCAGCGCTGCCACCGGCAGTTCCTTGGAAAGCCCGTCGGTGCGTCTGCCGGGCGGCAGCGTCAATTGGGGACGCAGCTGACCATCATCGGCCAACCACAGGAACGCGGCTTGCGTCGCCTGGGTCTGGCCCAGCAGCAGGTCCAGCTGGTGCAGCACTGGCCAGGCAACAGCCCTGA
>CAZUJM010000012.1:28280-33976 GCA_964620405.1 uncultured Pirellulaceae bacterium
GCGACGCCCGCACCACCGCCTCCGGATCCTCCAACTCCAGCAGCTTGACGCTCAACTGGTAAGCCACCAGCAGGTCTTTCGCGAACTCGGCGTTCTCCAGCGCGCGAAACAGCCGCTGGGTCGCGTCCTCCGCCTCCACCGTCGCCTCCTGGGCGAACTGCGGCAGCTGGAAATCCGCGCGGTTGGCCACGACCGTCGGCGGATCGTCCGATCGACAGAACTCCAGTTCCATGCCGCCGACGCGGATGCGATCGCCTTCCTGCAGCCGAGCGGCCTGGATCGGTTCGTCGTTGTGGTAGGTGCCATTCCGGCTGGCGTGGTCCCGCAGCCACCAGCCATCGGACTCCCGCGTCACCACGGCATGCTCGCGCGAACACCCCGGGTCGATCAGCCGCACTTCGCATTCGGTGCCGCGTCCCACGCGATTGGGGCCTTCCACGCGCAGGGGAAACAGCGACCCGCGACGGGCGCCTTCGGTCACGGTCAGGTAGAAGAAGTCATCGGAGGGAGGACGCATGGGAAGACCGGGGGGGAGCCATGGATGCGGGCAGAGCAGTCGCCGGCTAGTATCGTATGACTTTCCGCATCATCCAAGCACCCGCAAGGCCCAGAACGAGATTTCCGAGCCACACCGTATAGGGAGGCATCACCCCATCCTTGCAGCGGTCGACGCCGAACGCGAGCAGCGGGTAGTAGACCAGCAGGATGGGCAGGAAGCAGGCGGCGAAGGTGGTGAAGAAGTTCGCCGTCTTCATCTGGATGGCCAGCGGAGCGCCGACCAGCACGAAGAAAAAGCAGCTGAAGCCGCTGGCCCAGCGGCGCCAAGGCTCCAGGTGCAAGCGATGGAGCCGTGAGCGGGCGCCTTCGATCGCCTCGCGTCGGCCGGCCCAACCCGGGGGGTCGGTCAGGCGCGAGAAGTCCCCGGTCATCATCTGGAAGGCCGCCACCGTCGCGCCGATCCGCTCCACGTCCTCCGTCCGCTGCCGCTGGCTGCGCGTCTCCCGACTCATTTCCCGCAGCGGAACGTACGAGGGACTGTCGCTGTTGTCTCCCTTGCGGGTCGCCTCCAGCAGTGGAATCGCCAGTTCGTGCGAATCCAGTCCCACCATCAGATCCCCCTCGTCAATGTCCACATTCGCGAGCTTGACCTTCAGCACCCCCTTCTCCGGATCGCTCCGCAGTTCCGCCTCGTCGGCGTGGATGCGCACCGCCTTGCCACCGCGGCCGCTGCGCACCTGGATGCTGGGCTCCACCAGCCGACGCCCCACCACGTCCTTGACGTTGATGGAGAACGAGGGCGTCTGGTAGGCCCGCTGCGTCCGCAGCAGCCGGTAAGCAACTTCCTCCACCGACTCGGCGATTACCCGCTGCATCCCCGCTCGTCCCCAGGAAACCGCGATGTCGTTGATCCAGACGGCTACGAGGCTGACCAGGAAAGCCAGGACAAGCGCCGGCGTGACCACGGCCACCGGGGAGATCCCCAGGGACTTGATCGCCACGATCTCGTTGTCAACCGACATGCGGCCAAACACACTGCTCGTCGCCATCAAGATCGTCGCCGGCACTGAGATCTGCAACGCCAGCGGAACCACGAAGGGGATCATCTTCAGGATGGGACCGAACCCCAACCCCTCGCGCACCCCTTGCCCTGCCACGCCCGCCAGGATGATCAGCAGCGTGATGCCCACGAGCGTGACGAGGAAAACGGAGAGCAGTTCGAGGAGTACGTAACGGGTGATTTTTCGCATGATGGCGTCGTCTCGTGCTCTCGCGGTTTCCCCCAACTGTACAAAGTTCGAGCGACCGCCCCAAGGACAGTTACCCGACACACGCTAGCACTCTCAAACTGTCGTTGACCGCACGAGGCCTTCTTCTCTACGATCCCCGCTCGAGACGGATCGCTTCCCCGCTGCCTGCATTGGCTGGGCCTGCAGTCTGGGCCAGCAAGGCCCGCCGCCATGGCTCGGCTTGGCCGAAGCGACGAGCGTCCCCAGTGCCCATCGTGGCCACGCAGCCTTGGTCAGACCGCGTCGCCCGCCCTGCGTCCGCGGCATTGTTTCCACCTTCTTCCGGAGCTGCCAGCATGTCCAACTCCCTCCACGACCGATCCTCCCGGACGACTCCCTGCGACCTGTGCGGAGATCGCGAATTCGACATCGTGGGCAAGCGTGATCGCCGCGGCCACGAGCTGCACACGGTCGTCTGCCGCAGTTGTGGACTGGTGGCCCACGAGCGGATGCCCACGGAAGCGGAACTGGCCGACTACTATGCGTCCCACTATCGCCTCGACTACCACCAAGAGATCAAGCCCTCCGCGCACCGCATCCTGCGGGCGTGGGATGGCGGCCAGTGGCTGCTGAACCTGCTTCGTCCCTACGTCCGACCGGGCAGCCTCGTCTGCGAGATCGGTGCTGGAATCGGCTGCACGGTGAAGGCTTTCGAGCAGGCGGGCTTCGACGCCATGGGCATCGAACCCGGCCTGGGATTCCAGCAGTATGGACAGCAGGTGCTCGGGGCCCGCATCGAACTGCAGTCCCTGGAAGACCTGCCATGCGAGCCGCAGTTCGATTTCGTGCTGCTGGTCCATGTGCTGGAACACTTCCGCTCCCCTCGGGAAGCCCTGCTGCATGTGCGAAGCCTGCTGCGTCCCGGAGGCCGGCTGTACGTCGAATGCCCGAACCTGGCCGGCCCCCACTCCGCCCCCAGTCGGCTGTTCCACTTCGCCCACGTCCATAACTTCACGCCGGACACCATGGAGATGCTGGCCGAATCCTGCGGGCTGGAGGTAGTGGCGCAGCTGACGGCTCCGCGCGATCGCACGGTGCGTTATGTGTTCACGACGCGGTCCCGCGCCGAACTGGCCATCCGCCCGGAAAGTTACGCGAGGAGTTGCGAGGCGATCCGGCGTTACAACGGCCTGACCTACACGTTGCGGTGGAACTATCTGCGCGAACGATTCGCGCGGGAAGTTCGCTTCTTGTCCAACCACTGCCTCGCCTCTTGGCGGCTGAAACGCCTGTTGGCCCAGCTGCGGAGCCCGCAGGCGGAAATCCCCGCGACTTCCGCCGCCCTGGCCTCGCGGTCCTGAGCCTCCTCAGCTGCAGACGCCCGGCGTAATCGCCGCCCAACGGCTCGGACGCAAGCAGTGCTGCATCGGAGGCAGCTGATCAGACGCTGCTGATGCTGTCGGCGAGAATGCGGACCGCCACGCCAAGCATCTGCAGGGCGGGCACGGGCTGCCTGCCGCGAGCCCTCTGGCGCACCTCGTCCAGGCATGCTTCCACCCGGGCCCCTTCGTCTCCCAGGACTTCCGCTCGCTGCCGCGCCAGCGCGCGCACGGAATCCGCCAACCGCTCGATCCGCGCGGACGAGGGATCGCACTCGACGCGCACATAAGGAGCCTTGCCCAATCGGCGTTCCTCCGAAAGGGAGGTCACGCCATCCTGGGGAGGCAGCCGATAGAGCAGGCCACAGGCGAGCACGGCGAGCGCCGACACCATCACCAGCGCAGCGACGGTCCAGAGCTGCAGGATGGCGAGGCCACAACTGGTGACAAGTCCGGCAATGACCGCGCACCAGACCGCTAACGGCACCGGTCGAGGTGGTTTGAACTGGCCGACGATCAACGGTTCACCCGGCGTTCGACTCGCCGCATTCGCCTCAAGGATCCGGGCCAACAGGATGGTGATGTTATCGGGGCCGCCGCGCAGGTTCGCCAAGTCGACTAGGAACCGCCCCGCATCCTCGGGCGGCAGTTGGCCGGCGATCAGCCCGATCTCCGCGTCCTCCACCCGCCCGGTCAGTCCATCGCTGCATAGCAGATACGTGTCGCCGCTCTGAGTGGCCAACGGCCCTTCCAGGTCGATCTGCACCTCCGCCTGAGGCCCCAGTGATCGAGTGATGACATGCTTCGGGATCTGGAACAGTCCCTCCTCCACCATCCGCGGATTGGCGGCCCGCATTTCCCAGACCAGACTGTGGTCGAACGTCAGCTGCTCGATCACCTGCTCGCGAATGCGATAGACGCGACTGTCACCCACATGCGCGATCAAGGCACCTTGGGGCAGCAGCGTCAGGACGCTGCAGGTCGTCCCCATGTTGTGGAACTCACTGTTCACCTGCCCGCGCTGGTGGATCTCCGCGTTCGTGTCGCGGACCGCCTGCAGCAAGGCCTCCGGCGGCGACAACTGCGCCCGCTGGCCGTAATGGTGCGCCACGCCATCCACGGCCATCTTGCTCGCCAGTTCCCCGGCCGCGTGCGCTCCCATTCCATCCGCCACCACGAACAGATGCCCTCGCAACTGCCAGGCAGCATCGTCCTCGGCCGGCACGACCACGCAGGAGTCCTGGTTGTTGAGCCGCCGCATGCCGATGTGCGAAACCGCGGCGTACTGCAGGTTGTCGAGCCTCTTCCGCGGCGAATCGGTCATGCAATGGATCGTTCACAAAGGAGGAGCGGACGCGGGCCCCTGGTGCGAGAAAAAACACGGCATGCTGGCACTGCTGTCACTCGCTCCGCCGCGATGCGAGTAGGCCCGCTGAAGCCCGTCGATTGTATCCACGCCTGCACCCCGCGAAAACGGCAGGCGTACGCCGACGGCCCCTATTTCATCTATCCGGCCTGACTGCCCCCCGCTATACTCGCCGCCCCGGGGAGATGGGGCCACCCTTAGGGAAACCAAGCCGCGACGAGCGGCAGCCTTCCCCCAGGGACGAGAGATTCCTCACGGACGAGGTCATCCATGCCATCCCATCGTGTGCTGGTTTTCTGCGTGCTCGCCGCCACCCTGGCCTCTCCCGGGTGCGTCCGGCGGCGCATGACCATCCGCAGCAATCCCGCCGGTGCCACCGTCTACGTGGACGACCAGCAGGTCGGCACCACCCCCGTCTCCACCAGCTACACCTACTACGGGACGCGCAAGATCCAGCTCGTCAAAGACGGTTACGAAACCCTGACCGTGAAGCAAAACTTCCGCACCCCTTGGTACCAGATTCCTCCACTCGACTTCTTCTCGGAAAACCTGATTCCCTACGAGTTCCGCGACGAGCGGATCGTGGAGTTTGAGATGAATCCGCAGCCCGTGGTGCCCGCCGAGGAACTGCGAGCCCGGGCCAACCAACTGCGGCAGTCCACCATGGCCGGTTACGCCGTGCCCACCCCGCCCGCCGGACAGGCTCCCAGCAACCCCTTCGCCCCCGCCGATACGCCTGCCACCTCCGGCAACCCCGACGCCAGCGTTCCGCCGCCGTTCTATCCGTAATCGCGTCGGTGGGTCCTGATCGTTTCGGCTCGGCCCGACCGCCGCGCGATCAGCTCGTGACGCGGTGATCGGCACCGCAGGCGTCTCCGGGGAGCGGGTATCCGTGGGGCCGCGCAGTCAACGCGGAGGAGGGAGCATCCGCAGGATGCCAAGCGTTCCGGGCCTGCGAGCAGCCTGCCTTCTTTTGCTCGTCCGCGCGATGCGTCCGGCAACCGCCTAGCCCTCGCGGCGTCGCCCACAGAAGTCGCGACCTGGCGTCGCCCTCTTCGAGAGACGCCAAGTCACAAGTCAGCCGGTACAGTGAGTCGATTGGAGAAAAGCGTCTCTTGCAACACCGGCCCCTGCGTGCCGGAAGGCTCGCCCGACTCCCGGGCGTCGCGGCTACTTGATGCCCGACTGCTGCTTGCCGATCGCGCCGCGAAGGATGCGGCTGGG
>CAZUJM010000012.1:33986-42775 GCA_964620405.1 uncultured Pirellulaceae bacterium
AGGCCCAGGATGCCGCCCAGGGCGCGCAACAGCCGAGCATCCTCCACCACCGGCCGCATGCGAAACGTCAGGTCTTCGATGTTCTCGGCGGCGCTGTTCAGGCGGTAGTACAGATCGGGATTGCTGACCAGCTGGTGAATCGTGCCCTCGCTGCTGTTGAGCGATTCGCCGAACGTCTTCAGCTCCATCAACACGCCATCCAACCGATCGAGGCTCTTCTGCAACGAGGCCACGATCTCGTCACCCTGCTCTCCCAGCGGTTTGGTCAGGCCTTGCAGGAAGATCATGTTCTGCTCCGCTTCCTCCGCCACGCGTCCCAGCCCGGAGATCATGTTGCTGGCATCTTCGAGCACCTTCGGCACGCGTTCCAGGACTTCATTGAGCCGGACCCGCAGCTCCTCGTCGGACACGATCTCCTGAACGGCCGTCATGGTGGTGTCAAAACGGCCGATCGCTCGTTCGGTCTGGCCGAGGATGCGGTTGAACTGGTCCTGGTTGTTCACGACCAGCACATTCAGGTTCCGCGCCACCTCCCCCACCTCCGAACCGGCAGCCTCGACGCTCGACAGAGCCACGCGCAGGTCGGTGGACAGGTTCGTGAAGACCGTCATCGCCTCGCCCATCATGGCCAGGGCGTCCTTGGTCACGACGCCTTCCAGGTAGGCCCCATCTTCCAGGGCGGTCTTCGCCAGGCCCGGCTGTTCGCTGGGGACGAACTCCAGCATCGCGTCACCGAGGAAATTGCCCGTGCTGATCCGGCAGGTCTCGTTCTTGCGCACGTGCCGATTGGCGTCCAGTCGCGCCGTGATCAGCACGCCGTCTTCCTCCAGCTGCACGTCCGTCACGCGTCCCACCAGAATTCCGCTTTTGCGCACCGGCGTATTCACCGACACGCCCGGCGCGGAATCAAAATGGATGTAGATCGTCTTGCGGCCTCCCATGCCCTGCGGCAACTCCTCGAAGATCACCACGAGGATGATCCCGATGATGATCGTGGCGGCCACCAGCACCCCGACGCGGAACTGCAGTACCCGTTCTTCCATGCTCCCGTCCCATCCTTGTCCATGGCCCCCTTGTCCCCGCGTCCAGGGAACGTCGGAGACGACAGGCTTTGCGACCGCCAGGGCGGCCGCGTATCAGGTTCTCCGCCCGCATCCTGCCGGCCGGAGGTCGTTCTGCGAAACCGTTGCTCTGCGAAATCGTTCTCCCGAGTCTCGCCAGGCTCCGCGCCTCACGAGGGCTCGCTGTGCTGCTGAAGCTCCAGAAGTCGTTCGCCAGCCTCTCCCTTGATGAACTGCTGGACGCGCGGGTCGCGGCAGCGATCCAGGCCCGACGGCGGGCCATCGAACAGCACCTGGCTCTCCCCCGGTTCCAAGCGGCTGACCGGGTACACCATCACCACTCGGTCCGCCACCTTGCGAGCCGTGTTCATGTCATGCGTAATGACGATGCTGGTCACCCGGGACCTTCGCTGCGTGCGCAGGATCAGTTCATTGATGACGTCGCTCATGATCGGATCCAGTCCCGTCGTCGGCTCGTCATACAAGATCAACTCGGGATCCATGACCAGCGCTCGCGCCAGCCCGACCCGCTTCCGCATGCCTCCCGACAGCTCCGCCGGGCGTTTGTAGACCACGTTGGCGGGAAGCCCCACATCGGCGAGCGCCTGGTGCACCGTGCGTTGCAACTGCTCGTCGTCCATCCGTCGGTGCTGCCTGAGCGGAAACGCGACGTTCTGGCCGATCGTCAGGCTGTCGAACAAGGCCGCCTGCTGGAACACGAAGCCGAACCGCGTCCGCAGGTCGGTCAACTCCCGCTCCGTCATGGTCGCCAGGTCCCGGCCGCGATACAGGATCCGACCGCGCGTGGGACGGATCAGGCCAATAATGTTTTTCAGCAGCACCGTCTTGCCGCAACCGCTCTCGCCGATGACCACCACGGTCTGGCCTTCCTCGATGCGCAGGTTGAGGTCGCGCAGCACATGCTGCCGACCGAACTCCACGTTCAGCGCTTCAATCTCCAGGAATGGCGATACCGAGTCACCCATCGTCGCAGCCAGGCCCTCTCCCTACATACTCCGCGCGGATTCTCGTCTCCCGGTAGCACCACGCCGCCCGGAAACTCCTCCTTACAGCAACTGCGCTCCCTCCGGCCAGAGCGAATAGTACAAGGCGTCGAGGAAGATGTTCAGAAACAGGTCGGATGCCAAGATCAGCACGAACGACTGCACGAACGCTGCTGTCGCCGCCTGCCCCACGCCCTCGGCACCCGGTCGACAGGTGAAGCCCCGATAGCAGCTGATCAAGGCGATGATTGCCCCGAAAAAGAAGCTCTTGAACACGCCTCCCAGGAAGTCCCAGGCGCCCACGAACTGCTGGGAGTTGTAGAGGTAATGATGCTTGTCGATGCCCAGGATCACGATGCTGTAGAAGTAGCCTCCGACAACTCCCATGAAGTCGGCCATGATCGTCAACGACGGAATGACGAAGAAGCAGGCGAGAAAACGGGGCACGACCAGGTAGTGAATCGGGTTGGCGCCCATGCTGTCCAGCGCGCCGATCTGCTCGCTGACGCGCATGGTCCCCAACTGATCTGCCAATCGACTGCCGATGCGACCGGCCAGCATCGTGGCCGCCAACACGGGCCCCAGCTCACGGACCAGGGACATGTTGATGACGGCCCCCAGTCGCGTCTCCAGCCCCAACTGACGGAACTGAAAGAAGCTCTGCACGGCCAGCACCATTCCGATGAAGGTGCCTGTCAGCGCCACCACAGGCAGGCTCAACACGCCCACTTCGAAAAAGTTCGGCAACAGCGTCTCGCGTGGAGGCAGTCGCGTGAACATCCAGGAGAAAGTCCGAGCCACGAACTGCGAAAAACCGCCGATCGCCACGAACGCGTTGATGACCACGGCGCCGCCATCCACCAGCCAGTCTACGACCAGCCCGCGACGCTGCCAGACCTCGTTGCCTTCCATCTCCCCACTGGCCATCCCTGCGCCTCCTTGCTCCACACGTCGTCCGGCTCCGCTCCAATCGCCGCGTTCGATCGCAGGCTCCGAGCGGCCGGGCCACGCCGGGACGGAAGGTAGGAAAAACGAGCAAATAAAGCTAGACGACCTTCTCTGTGGTCGCTCCGCCGACCCCAACACCGCTAGCGGCACTCAACCGCCAGCCTGAAACGGCAGTTCACGACGTGTGGCCCGGCAATCTGCGCCGACAGGCAGGGCTGGCCCGACAGGCAGGGCTGGCCCGACAGGCAGGGCTAGCCGGAAAGGCAGACGCGAGCTTCGGTCTCTCAGACCCAGAACGGTCGATGCGGGCACGAAAAAACCCGAGCCCAGAGGACTCGGGTTTTCGTGTTTGCTCCTGTGGTGGCGCCCCTCAGGGGCGTCCCAGTCAGGCGTCGCTGGACGGATTGGCTGCTGCGGCCGCCGGTTCCCGGCCCTTCGTGTCGGCCCGGCCTTCGAATCGCAGGTGCTTCACCTTGCCGTCGTCGCCCTTCACCGCTTCGACTTCGATGATCGTCTTGCCCTGGAACTCGCCCTTGAGCAGCTCTTCGGACAACGGATCCTCGATGTAGTTCTCCAAGGCACGACGCAGCGGACGGGCACCGAAGTCGAGGTTCGAGCCCTTGCGGATCAGGAACTGCTTCGCTTCCTCGGTCAGGATCAGCTGGTGGCCACGCTCCTGCAGCCGTTCGCGGACCTTGCCCAGTTCCAGGTCGATCACATCCTTCAGGTCGGTATTGGTCAGGTGGCGGAAGATGATCGTGTCGTCCAGACGGTTCAGGAACTCGGGACGGAACACCTTCTCAATCCGCTCCAGCACACGCTGCTTCATGCTGTCGTACGACGCATCGTCGTCCGGAGCCTGGAAACCAAACGCCTGCTCGTTCTTGATGGCCTCGGCACCCGCGTTCGTCGTCATGATGAGCACGCAGTTCCGGAAGTCGACGTTGCGACCGAAGCTATCGGTCAGACGACCTTCCTCCATGACCTGCAGCAGCATGTTGAACACGTCGGGATGCGCCTTCTCGATCTCATCCAGCAGCACGACCGCGTAAGGCCGACGACGGATCTTCTCCGTCAACTGGCCACCTTCCTCGTAGCCCACATATCCCGGAGGCGCCCCGATCAGGCGGCTCACGTTGTGCTTTTCCATGTACTCGCTCATGTCGATCTGGATGAGGGCATCCTCGTCTCCGAACATGAACTCCGCCAGTGCCTTGGCCAGCAGTGTCTTGCCGACGCCCGTGGGTCCGGCAAACACGAAGCTGCCCGTCGGACGCTTCGGATCCTTCAAACCGCTGCGACTGCGACGCACAGCCTTGGCCACCGCCCGGACGGCTTCGTCCTGGCTGATGACCTTCTTGTGCAGTTCGCCTTCCATCTTCATCAGACGCAGGCTGTCCTCCGTCGAAAGGCGAGTGAGCGGGATGCCGGTCATCTTCGAGACGACCTCAGCCACCACTTCCTCGTCGACTACTCCATCCGCCTGGCGCGACTTCTCACGCCACTCCCGGGTGATCGTCTCCTTCTTCTTGCGGAGCTTATCCGCTTGGTCCCGGAGCGACGCAGCCTTCTCGAAGTCTTGGTTGGCGACCGCCTCTTCCTTGTCCTTGTTCAGACGCTCCACCTCGTCGTCGATCTCCTTGAGATCCGGCGGACGGGTCATCGAGCGAAGACGCACGCGGGCACCCGACTCGTCGATCACGTCGATCGCCTTGTCCGGCAGGCAGCGTCCCGTGATGTAACGACTGGACATCTCCACCGCCGACTCGATCGCGTCATCCGTGATCTGGACGCGATGGTGTTCTTCGTAGCGGTCGCGAAGCCCCTTGAGGATTTCGACGGCCTCTTCCTTCGTGGCCGGTTCAACCATGATCAGCTGGAACCGACGGTCCAGGGCGCTGTCCTTCTCGATGTACTTGCGGTACTCGTCCAACGTCGTGGCGCCGATGCATTGGATTTCGCCGCGAGCCAGGGCCGGCTTCAGCACGTTGGCCGCGTCGATCGCGCCCTCCGCTCCACCTGCTCCCACGAGCGTGTGCAGCTCATCGATGAACAGGATCGTGTTCTTGGCCCGGCGGACCTCGTTCATCACAGCCTTGATCCGCTCCTCAAACTGGCCGCGGTACTTGGTGCCAGCCACCATCATGGCCAGATCCAGCACCACGATGCGTTTGTCGGCCAGCAGTTCCGGCACGCTGCCGTTGACCACGCGTTGTGCGAAGCCCTCGACGATCGCCGTCTTGCCGACGCCCGCTTCGCCCAGCAGCACCGGATTGTTCTTCGTGCGGCGGCAGAGGATCTGGATCGCCCGCTCGATCTCGCGTTCGCGGCCAATCACCGGGTCGAGTTTGTTTTGTCGAGCCAGTTCCGTCAGGTCGCGGCCGAAGCTGTCCAGGGCCGGCGTCTTGCTCTTGCCACCCTTGGCCACGCCCCCCTCGGACACCACGCCTTCGCGGCCGCCGCGTCCCGTCTCGCCGCCTTCCATGCCGTGCCCCAGCAGGTTCAACACCTCCTCGCGCACTTCCTCCAGCTTCAGCCCCAGGTTCATCAACACCTGGGCCGCCACGCCTTCCTGCTCGCGAAGCAGTCCCAGCAGGATGTGCTCCGTGCCCACGTAGTTGTGGTTCAGGTTCCGAGCCTCCTCCATGGAGTACTCGATCACCTTCTTCGCGCGAGGCGTCTGCGGCAGCTTGCCCATGGTCACCATCTCGGGACCGCTCTGGACCAGCTTCTCGACCTCCAGCCGGATCTTCCGCAGATCCACATCGAGGTTCTTCAGGACGTTGGCCGCCACGCCACTGCCCTCTTTCACCAGCCCCAGCAGGATATGCTCGGTTCCAATGTACTCATGGTTGAAACGCTGAGCCTCCTGGTTGGCCAGCTGCATGACTTTTCGGGCTCGATCAGTGAATCGTTCGTACATTCCAAGCTCCTCGGGAGCAAAACGAGTGGGCTGTGTGATGGACTGCGTTTATCGTACCAGTTGTCTAACCTACGGGGCAGGGTACCTGCTTCCCCGCCGTCGAACACGTTTTGCCTGGCGATGGCCTTCGCCCAGGTTTCTTACTTCCTAGTTGCTGCGTCTTTGTAGGGGCCAACGCCTCTCCGCGGTAGCTACCTTCCTCTGCGTTTCCCTCGCGAGTCTCCTGCGTTTCCCGTCGGGCTCCGGGGAGTCTGCCGCGTGTAGCGAGTTGGGCTCCCCGGCCCGGAAGCCTCCTCATCGGCGATCCTCGTAGGAACCGCGATCAGAGGCAGGACATCTCCGGGAAGAGTAGGTCACCAAATACGGGAGAACGCCAAGAAGCTTCTGGCCTCCACAAGCTTGGGCAGCCCTCCCCAGGCCGCCAACTCTGGGCCGCCAACTCTGGGCCGGCTCGCCACGGCAGAGCGGAACCGATCGCCTTCACCGTCGATCGCGTCATTCCCTTTACCGTGCCCACCTAAGCTACGTCTCTCTGTCCGGCATCGATCACCGAACCTGCCTCAGAAACGGAAACTTCGGAAGTTTTATCCGCTCCGGCGTCCCGGGCAACGGGACGCTTCCCCCCAGCATCCGTCGCCGATCGCGACAGGTACTCCCATTCACGTCGAATTTCCAGATTCCAGATGGCTGACCGATTCCATCGCTGCAGCCGCCGCAATTGCTCCCGTGCCTCCGCGGGCTTCCCCATGTGCCGCAGCAGCGTGGCCCGCAGCAATCGAGCCTCCGCATCGTCGGGGCTCAGGTCCAACAGGTCGGTCAGTAGCTTTTCCGCTTCCGACCAATGGCCTCTTAAGTATTCCGACCGGGCTGCCAGGAACAAGTCCAGATGCGGATCTTCGGCCGCCCGGGTCACCAACCTCGCACGCAGTCGCCGCCCGTCCACCCCACCGATGACCCAGAGAGCGACTGTCGCCAGGAGCAGGAAATGCGGAACAGGTGGAGCAAACCAATCGGGCCAGAGCAGGCGGTGCACCAGCGTTGCTTGGAGCAGAATCGTCGCTACGAACGCCACGCAGAACCCCGACCAGGAGCCCTGCAACCAGACGCGGGCCAGCCCCGGCCAGCAGTCCAGCCAACTCCAACGGCTACGCAAGGCGTTTCCTACCATGCGGTTCTCCTCGCCTCCCGGCGCTCACTCCCTGTCTCGGAGCTGGGGCTATCCGCACCCCTCAGCGGCCACGCCTTCCCTGCCACGCTTTTCCTGCCGTGCCTGGACAGTTCCGGACACCGGCCCGTTCGGGCCTCCATTTACCAACTGCGTTTCCCAGGCTCGCTTCGAATCCGCGTCTCCGTTCCGCACACTTCTCCGCTGCACCCATGCAGTCCCCTGCACTGCCGCGATTCGCCCTGAAGTTGCTCGCCATGCGGAACGTCCTCGCGGCGAGGCCTGGACGTGGACCGCAGGCGATGCCCGATGGGCCGACGACTTCCTGGGTGGGGGCGGCATTGTATCGCGGTGCCTAAGTCAAGTAAACACACATCCTTCCGGCCACAGCGACCGCGATTGCGGCCTGCCGCGCGTGCCTTCCCATCGCGTTCGGGAACCGCAACCGGGGACTCTCCAACGCGAATTGCACGCCAAGAGGCGTTTTGCCAAACTGACCGAAGCGATCTGCCAACGCAGGAGCGTCCCCGTTGCTGGCACCCCACGGACAACGGTCGATCGCCTGCGTGACCACCCTGGAATGCGTCCTTTGAAAACCCCGGCGAGCCCTCTCGTGCCCCGTCCACTTCCCCCACATCCCCCTGAGCCCGCCTCGACGCTGGACGCCCCCACGTCCTCGGGCGAATCCTGGGCTCCGGTCGCGCGGATTCTCGATGCCAACGCCAACCGCGCCGCGGAAGGCCTGCGTGTCGTCGAGGACTACCTGCGGTTCCTCCGCGATGACGCCACTCTCGCCGCACAGTGCAAGCAGTTGCGTCACGACCTCCAGTCGCTGATGCAGGCTGTGCCCGATTCGCTTCGCGGCCGCACTCGCGACGTGGCCGGTGACGTTGGCCGCAGCGTCGGTACATCGCAGGAGTACCAGCGAGCCACGCCGGAAGACGTGGTCCGCGCCAACCTGAAACGCGTCCAGCAGGCGTTGCGAAGCCTCGAGGAGTTCGGCAAAACCGGTTCCGGCGCCTGGGCATTGGAAATCGAACGGCTTCGCTACCGCGCCTACGAACTGGAAAAAAACGTCCTGGCGTCGCAGGAACCCTGCCTGCACGCCGTTTCGCTATGTGTGCTGATCGACGAAGGCGAATCGCCGGCCGACTTCGAGCGGCGTACCCGGGAAATCATCGAAGCCCAGGTGCCTCTCGTGCAACTGCGGATGAAGGATGTACCGGATACGGTCCTTCTGGAGCAGGCTCGTCGAGTCCTGGAGTGGGCCCACGGTTCGACGACCCGCTTGATCGTCAACGACCGCCCCGATGTGGCCGCCCTTGCGGGAGCCCACGGCGTACACCTCGGGCAGGACGACCTGCCGCTTCCCGCCACCCGACCTCTTCTTGGTTCCCACCGCTGGATCGGCGTCTCCACCCACTCCGTCGCACAAGCTCGGCAGGCCGTGGCGGATGGAGCGGACTACATCGGAGTCGGTCCCACCTTCCCCTCAAGAACCAAGTCGTTCGATCAATTTCCGGGACTGGCCCTGCTGCAAGAGGTGGCGCGAGAAGTCACCGTTCCCGCCTTCGCCATCGGCGGCATCCATCTGGAGAATCTCGCGGAGGTGCTGGGAACGGGCATCCAACGCGTCGCCGTGGCGTCGGCCATCTGGAAGGCACCGTCGGCAGGAGAGGCCGCGGCGG
>CAZUJM010000012.1:42785-52275 GCA_964620405.1 uncultured Pirellulaceae bacterium
ACAACCGGGAGGCCCCTGCCCCACCCGCCGTTTGCCAGCAACGCCCGGAGCAACCTTCGATGAACAAGCGGTCCTTCCTTGGCCTCCGTCTGGACAGCCGGCTTGCTTCCTACGCGCGGTCGATGCGACGGGTGGCCATCGGGAGCGCGATCGCGTGGACCATCGGCGTCGGAACCCCGCTGCGTGCCGCCGAATCGACCCCGCCAACCATTCGGAGGCTGGCCGATCTGGAAGAACGCCGCATCAAGGAGAGCAGTGGACTGGCTGCCTCGCGAAACACGCCCGGTGCCTTCTGGACCCATAACGACTCCGGCGGCGATCCCCTGCTGTTCTGCTTCGACCAACTCGGAAAGAACCTGGGCAGCAGCCGAGTCCAGGACGCCGAATGCCGCGACTGGGAAGACATGGGATCATTTTCGATCGGCGGGCAGAACTACTTGTTCATTGCGGATACGGGCGACAACGGGCTCAAGCGTGAGTCCTACCTCATCTACTGGGGCCTGGAACCGAAATTGCCGGGGCAACCGATGCGCGTCGAGTCGCTGAAGTTCCGCTACGAGGACGGCCCGCACGATTGCGAGGCAGTCGCCCTGGACCCCGTGCGCCGCGAATTCCTGCTCGTCGAAAAAAGAATCGCACTCAACAGCCGTGTCTACAGCTTGCCCTGGAACCCCGTGCAGGACAAGGAACGTCCCGTCCTGGCGAAACGCATCGGCGACCTCCCGGTGGTCATGGCCACCGGCGCGGACATCACCTCGGATGGACTGCGGCTCGTGGTCACCTCCTATACAAGCAGCCTGGAGGTGGCGAGGCCACCGGACCAGGACTGGAAACAGGGACTCACCAGCACCTCCACCCCCATTGCGTCGCCGCCACGCAAACAGGGCGAAGCGATCTGCTACGGCCTGGACGACCGCACCCTCTACCTGACCAGTGAAAAACGCCCCTGCCCCCTCTTCTCGATCACGCGTTCCATGCAGGACAATCCACCGAACGAATAATCCGGGGAGCTGCATCGCCGTTCCACGGGACTCCAGCGGCACGCCAGCCCTTCACGCAGGAATCGCCCAAGCCATGAAATTCGAAGTTGAAAAGAAGTACTGGCTGGACTCCATCCATCCCCTGATGGAACGCCTCCGCGGGCAGGGCCTCACATTCCACCCCGCCGTCGACCAGGTGGACAAGTACTTCGCCCATCCCGCCCGTGACTTCGCCAAGACCGACGAAGCCTTCCGCCTCCGCCGCGTCGGGCTCGAAAACTACGTCACCTACAAGGGAGCCCGCATCGACTCCTCTACCAAGACCCGCCGCGAGCTGGAGCTGAAGCTCCCTGATGGAGATTTTGTCGACTCCTTCGAGCAACTGCTGCGGGTGCTGGGCTTCGACCCCGTGATGACCGTTCACAAGGTCCGCCAGCAGGCGACCCTGCCCTGGGAAGGCTACGAGGTGGAAATCTGCCTCGACGAAATCGATCAGCTCGGCAGTTTCGTGGAACTCGAAACGTGCAGCGACCTGGAACATCTCGAAAAAGCCAAGGCCGTCCTTGCCTCGCTAGCCTCCTCACTGAACCTGGATCGCCAGGAGCACCGAAGCTACCTCGAACTGATGCTCAACCAACTCAGCCCGCAACGGATCTCTGGCTGACCGAACGGTCGGATGCTCCAAAAATCTAGATTTTTCGACTGTCGTTCGCGAAAAACACCTGTTCCCTCGGGTGCGCCTCCGCTACGATCCCCGAGAAGTCTGCCAACTTCCTCGCTGTGCGAGCAGCGACGCGCAATCAGCGCCGCGACGATAGTCGCCGCAGCAAGTTCTCGTCGCTTTTCACTAGACACACCGTGAAGGCCATCACAGCCGAGAAGGCAGCCGACAAGAGGGTTCGCGACAGGCCAAGGTGGCTGCCAAGGTGGCTACTGTCAGGCCAGGTCGACTCCTGCCTCGACAGTTCACGCCAAGATCGATCGGGTCCTCCGCTCCGAAGCAGTTTGGGTTTCCTGATGGAAACCCCGGTGCGGAAACGATAGAATTTCGCAAGTCCGGTATCAGGTTATCGGTTGCACAGGTCAAGAAAGGAAGATCGCATGAAGTCTCGCATTGTGGCTCTGTTCGCTCTCGTCTCCCTGGTGGTTGTTGGCACGCTGGTCGCGGAAGACGCCGCCAAGGTGGACTGGGCCAAGATCAAGTGCGTTGTGTCCGGCAAGCCGGTGAACGTCGAGAAGAAGGCCGAGTTCAAGGGTGCCGAAGTCTACTTCTGCTGCCCCGGTTGTGCCGCCTCCTACGCCAAGGACGCGACCAAGTTCACCGCCAAGGCCAACCACCAGTTGGTGGCCACGGGCCAGGCCAAGCAGGAAGGCTGCCCCATGTCGGGCAAGCCGGTCAAGGCTGACGCCAAGGTGAGCATCGGTGGCGTCGACGTGGCTTTCTGCTGCAACAACTGCAAGGGCGCCGCCGAGAAGATGGCAGCCGACGAGCAGGTCTCCAAGGTCTTCGGCGACGAAGCCTTCGCGAAGGCCTTCAAGGTCTCGAAGAAGTAAGTGAATCGCCGGCCACCGAGGCCGAGCGTGTTTGCGGTCCCCGAGGATCGGTCCGCGAGGATCGGTCGCCCAGCGGATGCAGCAAGCAGCATGCGTTCCATCAAAAGGCGTTCCTTCGGGGACGCCTTTTTTCGTTGGCGGGATCGCCCTCGTGCCCCAGCCTGCATTGCAAGCCAGTCAGGCTGATGATTTCGCGGCGAGCAGGAAGTGGGACCGACACGGCGTTCCACTCGCGTCTGGAATCTCCATCTCACCGCAGGCACCTTTGGCCCGCGCAGGCAGTGTCGACCCGCGCAGGCAGTGTCAACCCGCGCGGGCTCTGTGAGCGACCGTCGGTCTTAACGCTGCTGGCTCTCCACCGCGTGGGAAATGACCTGTTCCCCCCATGGGACATCTGACATACTCCCGCGCCTGAGCGGCGTTGGGGTGGGGTCTGGCCCGGTTCTGAACCTCCCGGCGTTCCTGGCTGCCACGTCTGGACGGGAGGCGACATGAAACTGTTCTTCTCGGTGGGTGAGCCCAGCGGCGACCTTCACGGGGCCAACTTGATCCACGAACTGAAACGGCGCCAGCCGGACGTCCGTTGTGTCGGTTTCGGCGGCCCCCGCATGGCCGAGGCGGGCTGCGATCTCCATGCCGACCTGACGCGATTGGCCATCATGTGGTTCGCCCGCGTGCTGCTGAACCTGCATCGGTTCTGGCGGTTGCTGCGGCAGGCGGACCGCTACTTTCGCGAGGAGCGTCCAGACGCGGTCATCCTGATCGACTACCCCGGCTTCAACTGGTGGATCGCGCGCCGTGCCAAGGCGCGCAGGATTCCGGTCTTCTACTATGGCGCTCCCCAGATGTGGGCCTGGGCCCCCTGGCGTGTCCGCAAGATGCGTCGCCTTGTCGACCATGTGCTGTGCAAGCTTCCCTTCGAAGCCGACTGGTACAACCAACGAGGGTGCCGAGCACTGTACGTGGGACATCCCTACTTCGATGAACTCCTCAGCCAGCAGTTGGACCAGCAGTTCCTGGCCGAGGTCACTGCTCCCGATACACCGCTGGTGACCTTGCTGCCGGGTTCAAGAAAGCAAGAAGTCACTGCCAACCTCGATGACTTCCTGCGCGTCGTGCGCCGCCTTCGCGCCCTGCTACCCGAAACGCGATTCGCGATGGCGGCCTACAACGAAGAGCAGGCGGAGATGGCGAAGCTGGTCGTGGACGAGGAACAGTTGCCGGTGAAGATCCATGTGGGCAGGACGCCCGAACTGATCCATGCGGCGAGCGTCTGCCTGGCATGCTCCGGATCGGTATCCCTCGAACTGCTCTACCACATGCGTCCTTCGGTCATCCACTATCGCGTCAGCCGCTTCGCCTTCCGCGTGCAGAAGTACTTCCGTACGGTTCGCTTCATCACGCTCGTCAACCTGCTGGCGAGCGAGAACCGCTACTGCCAGCACGGGGAACTCTACGATCCTGCGATGGATGACGTCCCCTTCCCGGAATACCTCACCTGCGAAGACCGCTCCGTCACCATCTCCAACCAGATCGAACGGTGGCTCCAGGATCCCGAAGCCCATGCGGCCGTTGTTCGCCAACTCACGTCGTTACGCTCCCAACTGGCCCAAGGCGGGGCCTCGAAACGCGCCGCCGACTACATCGTCACGCAGCTCTCCGAGACGGTCGGCCGCTCGTCGGTCGAATCGTCCGCTCGAGCGGCCTGAGGCGACGCGGGAGCGTCCAAGACCACAAGCTTCCCGGAACACTTCGAGCAGCAGTCCCCACAGCTGTGCAGTCCCTACAGCCCAATCGCGTCCAGCGGAACCATGCGCGCCGGGACACGGCGTTTGCCTTGGGAGCGGGCGCGCTGTGAGCGTGCCTGGCAAGCGTCGATGCGTCGAGCGTAGGCACGAGCCCACGCCTCGCAAGTTCGCGGCGTGACCGCCGACCAGCCCCTGGAACCATTGGAGCACTCCTCCCTACAAGGACCTCGACAACGCATGTTCCAAGACAGCGACGCTTCTTCCCCTTACGATGTGAACTTCCACATCAGCGGCATCCCCATCCGCGTGTCGCCCTGGTTTTGGCTGAGCACGGTGCTGCTGGGCATGGGCGCGAGCCAGGGCGGCGATCCCCAGCGTCTGCTGCTGTGGGTAGCTGCCTGCTTCGCCTCCATCCTCATCCATGAACTGGGCCACGCCCTGGCGTTCCGCTGGCATGGCGTGGAATCGCGTATCGTCCTCTATCAGTTTGGCGGCCTCGCCATTCCCACGGGCCTTGGAGCCGGCTGGAACTCACGCCGCTCTCTCTCCCGCTCGTACGCCATCACCGTTTCCGCCGCCGGCCCGCTTGCCCAGTTCGCCGCGGCCGCCGCACTCATGGCCGGCATCCACGCCTCCGGCTTCACCATCCCGCTCGGTGGCTTCGTCGCGGAATGGCTGCGTTTGCCTCGCGATCTCCCGTCGCTCGCGTCCCCCAAACTCTACGACTTCTCCGAATTCTTTCTCTACGTGAGCGTCTACTGGGGACTGCTCAACCTGCTTCCCGTCCTCCCGCTGGACGGCGGACAGATTGCTCGCGAAATCTTCCTCGCCTTCGACCGCAGCGAACCCATCAAACATGCGCTCCTGCTGTCCACGATCACCGCCGGTTTTCTCGCGGTGCGCGGCTTCCTCCAGAATGACATGTACTTCGGCATGATGTTCGGCATGCTCGCTTACTCGAACTTCAATGCTCTCCAAGCCCATTCCGGCAGCGGCTTCGGTCGTCGCTGGTAGTTGCGAGCGAACGGCATGATCGCGCCGGTCAGCTGCGCCAAAACTCCTGTAAATACAGAACTTCTCGCTCTTCCCGCTCGCCACTTGACTGTGACACGAAGTTGGCACTCGAGACGCATCACGCAGGGCGAACAACACGATGAACGTGACGTGCGAGGCGTCCATCGCGGGAATGCATTTCGCCAGCGATCGTCCAAGCGACCGCGAAAAAAAATCTAATTTTCCGAGAACTGGGGTTGACGAAAGGTTTCTGATCCTGAACATTTAGCAGCACAGAGGCTTGACAGCAATGAAGTCGTCACGCCGCTGGCCGCTGCTGAAGCTTGGCGATGCGTGCGGGGCTTGCGAAGCACTGCCTCCCATGTCATCGAGAAGCAAGAAGTCAGGGACACCTCGTCCGCGAGGGATCGCTTGAAGAAAGACACGCAGCGGTTTCCTACCAGGGATGTAACACCTCCTGTCAGGAGGTTGACGTTAGGAGGTGAGTTGGTCTCGACGCAAGGTTTGACCCAGAGACCCTCACGAAACACCTTTTCATCGGAGGACGTGATTGTGGCCAAGAAGAAAGCAGCCAAGAAGGCCGTGAAGAAGGCCGCCAAGAAGGGCACGAAGAAGAAGGCCGCCAAGAAGAAGGTCGCCAAGAAGGCCACCAAGAAGGCGACCAAGAAGGTTGCCAAGAAGAAGTCGGCCAAGAAGAAGACCGCCAAGAAGACCCGTGGCGCCACGCCCGCCTAGTGCGGACCTGAGTTCGCCGGAGCTCCGGCGAAGTCTTAGCAATGGTTCATCCAAAGAGTCGTCCTGACCTATCGGCAGGCGACTCTTTTTTTTGCCTTCACCTTCCCGGCAATCTGTCGGCCGCGTGAATGGCACCCCGTGGGGACGGTCCAGCCCCCCTTCACGCTTTCCTCGTCGACTGGCCCAGCAGGCGACCCGTCGCTTGGACACTTCGATGCGTTCGCTTACAGCACCGACAAGGTGGGCAGCGGCGGATCCGCCTTGGCCTTCGCCGCCAGGTTCCTGGTCAGCTGAACAACGAGCTGCTGCAGGTGCGGGCGCACGTTCTCGTCGTCGAACACCTCTCCCATGGCTCCTGCGTCTCCCTGGGTGCGAATCGCCATGTTGATCGGGATATCGCCCAGGAAAGGAACCTCCAGTTCCCTGGCAGCTTCCTGGGCACCTCCGCGACCAAAGATGTCATAACGCTTGTGGCAGTCGGGGCAGATGAAGCCACTCATGTTCTCCACCATGCCCAACAAGGGGATGTGCACCTTGCGGAACATCGAAATCGCCTTGATCGCATCCAGCAGCGCGACTCGCTGAGGAGTACACACCACCACGGCTCCCGTGAGAGGCAGCAGCTGGGACAGTGTCAACGCGATGTCACCGGTGCCGGGCGGCATGTCGATCACGAGGTAGTCGAGTTCTCCCCAGGCCGTGTCCCGCAGGAACTGCGTGATGGCTCCATGCAGCATGGGCCCGCGCCAGACCACCGCTTCCCCCGGTGGGATGAGTAACCCCATCGACATCACCCGCAGGCCATCCTTCTGGATCGGCTGAATGCGTCCCTCATGCACTTCCGGTCGCCCCTCGACTCCGACCAGCTGCGGCACGCTGGGGCCGTAGACATCGGCATCCATGAGGCCGACCTGCGCTCCGGCGCGCTGCAGGCCGTAGGCGAGCGCGGTCGCTACCGTGCTCTTTCCTACACCGCCCTTCCCCGATCCGACCACGATCACACTTTTGGCCGTCAGCCCGATCTCGCCGATCTTCTGGGGAGGCCTCGCGTGCACGACACGTTCCACTTCCACCTGCCGCAGTGCCGGGAACTCTCCGCGCAAGAACGCGCGGGCCTCTTCCACGGTCTCCTCCCAGAGCGGCGCGGAATGCGTGGTCAGTCCAAGAACCACGTGCAGCTGCTCCCCGGAGATCCGGATGTCCCGCACCTGCTCCATCTCCACCACGCTCCGGCCCGTCTCCGGATCCTTGAACCGATCCAAGGCTGCCCGTACCTGACCTACCTCCACCGACGCCGAACTCATGGTTCCCCCTCTTCGTTCGCGAAATCACACTCCGGAGCACCCCAGTGCTTGCCTCGATCCCCTGGGATCGACCCGGCTCCCCGCGGTTCATTTCACAGGATTTCCTGCGGCTTCCAGGGAAGATTGTTCCAAATCCGTTCGTGGTCGCCCAGGGCAGGGACTGGAATCCGATCCCAGAAACGCGCGACGCAGCGTGCCAGCCGCGGGGCCTGTTCGAGCTGCTGGAACACCGCTTGGGCGCCCAGCACCGTGGCCCACAGGAACGCCAAGTCATCTTCCGCCGGGACGACCGCAATCATCAACATGTCCGGCGCCGAAGCCCTCCAGCGAGCCCAGGTGCCCCCGTCGGACTCCCCCCAGGAGCGTTCCACCACCACGACCGAGATCCAGGGCGCTGGCTTCGCCTGCGGGTCCTCCCAGCGCACCGCCGCCGGAAGCTGCTGCTGCCGTTCCACCCGCACCTGCGTCGGCAGGTACCGTCGAAGCACGCGTGTCCACAGGCCGTCCCGGTCGAACACCACGCACACCCGCTGCAACTCAAGCGTCCCCCAGACTCGATGCTCCGCGAAGATCACGCCGAAGCCTCCTCGTCTGGAGCCGCCGGCCCCTTGGGGTCGGTTGAATCGTTCATTCCTGCACCGGGTGCCATCGGTTCCAACTTTCGCAGCAGTCGCGCCCGGGGAATCCCCAGCAGTCGAGCCGCCTCGGCCCGATTCCCCTGGGCACGCGTCAAAGCGCGAACCACCAGCTCGCGTTCAATCGCCGCCAGGTATTCGTCCAGCGAAGCCATTTCGGGCGGCACGACGGGGTAGTCCTCTGCATCCGCGGTCCAACCGATGATCGCGGGCAGGTCCTGGCGGCCAATCCTGGAATCCTCCGCCCGCCTCCAAGCCTCAGCCACCACCTCACGCAGTTCATCCAAGTTCCTCCGCCACGGATGGCCCTGCAGCGCCTCCAACGCCTCGGTCGTGAACCCGGCCACTTGCCGGCCCCCCTGGGCATTGAGCGACTCCACGGCCGACTGCAGCAGCATCGGCAGGTCGTCCAGCCTCTCGCGGAGCGGCGGGAGTTGTATTTCGACGATCGCCAACAAGCACCGCAGCGCCTCGTCCAGGGAGGAGGACGACAAGTGCGACGTTGCCTGGGAAGCGGTCGCCAACGTCCTCAGCGGAAACTCGCTCCGCTCCAAGACGACGCGAAGCACGCCCTGCGCCGTTCGCTCCAACTGATCCACATCCAGCAGCAGCAGCGTGGCTGGCCCAGCCTGCTTCAGCTGCGCTCCGCTTCGCAGCACGCTCAGTACGGTCGATTCCAATAGTTCCGCGTCCAGAATGCGGCAATCGAGCGGGATGAGCGCTGCCGCGGAATCGGACGTTCGCAGCCGATGGATCGTGCGTGCCACCTGCTCTCGCCCACAACCGGGTTCGCCGATGACCAGGACGTTTGCTCGCGTCTCCGCCGCCACTTCCACCTGCCGCCTCACTCGCTGCATCGCAGGTGCCAGCCCCAGCAGCGACTCCAGGCGATAAGGCTCCAGCAGGCGTCTGTGCAGAGCCAGCAGGCGTTCGTGCAGTCCGTCCCTCGACGCAGCCGACGACGACTCCGTCGGATCAAGACGCCCGCGCGTCTCCTGGTCCTGTTCGTCGAGCAGCACAAGCAGGTGCCGTCGGGCGGTGCCCTCCTGGGACATTGCGAACACCTGCGCGGCGCGATGGCGAAGGGCGCCTTCGGGCGACACACACCAGGCAGCGATCATGCCCTGCCCGGCCTTCAGGACTTCGGGCGATGGACAGAGGCCGGAGAGAAAACCCACCGCATCTTTCGCGGATTCGGTGGGGACCGTCAACGAGTGATAGTCAACTCGCTGACCGAGGACGCGTTGGGCCGGAGCGCCCAGCCAGCGCAGGCAGGCTTCATTCGCAAAGACGATCGTGCGTTTCTCGTCCAGCACGTAGACCGGACGCAGGCTCCGCTCAAACCATCGCCCCAGGGAGAGGCGACGGGGGGAGGAGCCACCTGCCATCAGCGAGTGCTCCCGCGTTCAGCTTCCGCGGCCCGCTCGGACGACACCAGGGCCGCCGCGGCAGGCGGCGAGACGCCGGCCTCTCCCTTCGCGGCTTCTCCCTTCGCCGCGTCGGCAGTCATCCGGATCGGC
>CAZUJM010000013.1:0-1471 GCA_964620405.1 uncultured Pirellulaceae bacterium
GGTCCTGGCGAGCCTGTTCGCGATCGGCCGCAAAGGCGCCAGGGCTTGCGCGACCGGCGTCCAGTCCGCAGTCCGCAGAGAGGGAGGCGGAGAAATGGAAAAGCCGGAGACGACACGCGGCCCGGGCGGTCGTCTCCGGCGGATGGTTTCCCTCGAGTGACATGCGAGTGTCACTCGGTGCAGGAGAGGGCGGGTAGAGCGGCCTGGGCCGCTCGTGTGCCGACTACTTGCGGCGACGCAGGCCGAGCAGTCCCAGGCCGCTGAGGCCCAGGAGTGCGACGCTGGCCGGTTCGGGCACGGCCGCCACGGCCGCTGCGGGGCCACCGGGACGCTGGCCCATCTGGTAACCGCCCCCCTGGAAGGCGAGCACGAAGTCGGTCGTGGTGAAGTCGCCGTTGCCGTCCCAGTCACCCGTGCTCCAGGTCGAGTTGCCCGGGGTGGTGTCCTCGAACTGGCCGGCTTGGAACACGAGGATGAAGTCGCTCGGATTGAACTCACCGTCCAGGTTCGTGTCGCCAACCCAGGTGTTCTTCAGTTCGTTGACCCACTTCAGCCGGTCGTCCTGGTTCACGAGCTTGTCGCCCGTCACATCGTAGGAGGCGGGATTCGAGCCGGAACGCACGGCGCCGGAGAGCGCGTCGAGATCGTCGACGCCCAATTTGCCGTCGGCGTTGAAGTCACCGGGCTTGGCAGACGACGGAATAGCGCCCGACAGCGACAGGCTCAGGCGACCCAGGAAGAAGTCGGAACTGCCGAGTTCCGAGTTCAGGGCCTGTATTGACAGCACGTTGCTCGCGCCCGTCTTCAGCAGGCCAGGGAGCTTGGTCAGGCTGATCGAGATGGTTTCCGGAGCCGCTCCGCTGTTGTTCGTCGCTTCATGGCTGGTGCCGAACTTGTCGAACGCCACGAAGGAACCGACGGCGCCGGGGACGGAGCGACGAGCGACTTCGGTACCGTTGATGTAGGCGATGAAGCCGTCATCGTAGTCGGCCGTCAGCGACAGGTCCGTGTACTTGGCCGCGTCGTCGACGGTAAACTGCTTGCGCAGATAGAGGGTCGAGTAGGTCTCGTACATGTCGAGCACTTCGGTCTTGATGATCTCCGCCTGCGGATTGCCGGCTTCATTCTCATAGCCGAACGGTTCCTGTCCGGAACTCCAGCCACTGTCGTTGAACGTCGACTTGGTCCAGTCGGTGTTGCCGCCCGAGGGCTCTTGCGTACCGATCATGTACTGGTAGCTGGATGCCTGCGGAATGACCGTGTTGAAGGCATAACCGTCGACGAGTCGGGCACTGAAGCCCATGTCGTTGGAGGAACCGGATTGCTGGTGGATCGAGACGGCCAGCGTGTGCTTGCCGGGGGCCAGCGATGAGATCACGGGCCGCACCTGGTACAGCCGCTCGTTACCCAACGCGAGCGCGACATCCGTATACTTCGTGGGCGTACCCAGCGGCACGATCGTGCCGCCCGT
>CAZUJM010000013.1:1481-16646 GCA_964620405.1 uncultured Pirellulaceae bacterium
TCAAGCAGCAGTTGTAGCTGGCAACTTCCTTGCCATCCAGCTAGATGCGGGCGCCGTCATCCACCAGGAACTCGATGCCGAGGTCCTTCAGCGTCGTGGTCGTCGTGAAGTCGGTGCGGAAGTAGCTCGTCAAGCGACCGGGAGTCGCGGGCAGTTCCATGAAGGTGCCGGCGGGGCGGAGGAAGCTCGGCGAGGTGGGATCGAAGGCGTCGATGGCGACGTTGTCCGGGGTGCCGCGCACGAACGGCTCCGCCGAAGGCCCGCTGAACTTGTTGGCGCCGTTGACGTTGAACGAGGGCTTGAACCAGTTCGCATCGAAGGTGGCATCGGCCTTGGCGGGATCGGCGTCGCTGGTCAGTGGATTCAGGTAACTCCACTTCGCGCCGAACGGAACGAGATCTCCCGCCTCGGCGGTGAAGGGGACTCCCGCCAGCAGCATCGCGGCGGCCAGCAGTTGCTTGCGAAGGGACGTTCGAGGCATGGTGCATGTCTCCAGATAGAATGCATACGAACCAAGGATGTCGAAGATCTCAATGAGTTGGTAGAGGATGATCTGATCTCTACGCTCCTCTCTCTGCTCATGGACGCCTGGCCGAAGCCCCCGGGCGCGATCATCAACGTATGCGGCTCCTAGACCATCGTCAACGTTTTTCTGGGTCTTCGCGAGATTTTCACCGAGTGTTGACTTGCCATGCCGGAGTGCCAGGGCAGGGCTCCGCGGCGGGGGCTCTATTGCTACATGTAGCCTTCCAATTCGGTCGCCCGCTGCACTCGGCGGATGGCGTTCATGAAGGCGGCCACGCGGAGGCTCACCTGGTGTTCGCGTGCCGTGTCCCAGACATCTTCGAAGGCGCGAGCCATTAGGGCGTCCAGTTCCTGCCGCACCCGATCGAGGCTCCACTGGTAGTGCTGTCGGTTCTGGACCCACTCGAAGTAGCTCGCCGACACGCCGCCGGCGTTGGCCAGGATGTCGGGCAGGATGAGCACGCCGCGTTCATGAAGTCGCGCGTCGGCCTCGGGACGGGTGGGGGCATTCGCCGCTTCGACGATCAAGGGAGCCCTGATCCGGTCGACGTTGCCTTCGTGAATCACGTTGCCGATCGCGGCCGGGATCAGCACCTCGACATCCAGCTCCAGCAGCTCCTCGTTGGTGATGCGATCGGCTTCCTGATAGCCCTCCAGCGACCCGCGGTTGGCGAGCGCGTGTCGGATGAGGTCGCCGATGGGCAGGCCGCCCTCGCGGTACAGTCCGCCGCCCACATCGCTGACGGCCACGATGGGAAACTGGGCCTCGGACAAGAGTTTGGCGGTGTGCAGTCCAACGTTGCCGAACCCCTGGATGGCGACGCGTGTTTCCGGGTGTTTACGTCCCAGGCGTCCGACCAGTTTGATGGTGAGGATGCCGACCTCGCGGCCCGTCGCTTCCTCGCGCCCCGGCATTCCGTAGTGCTCCACCGGCTTGCTGGTGACAACTCCGGGGCTGAAGCCGTGGTAGCGACTGTACTGGCTCATGATCCACGCCATGACTTCGGCGTTCGTGCCCATGTCGGGTGCCGGGATGTCCTTGTCGGGCCCGATGATGTCGTGGATCTGGTCGATGAAGGCGCGGGTGACGCGTTCCAGTTCACGGCGGCTGAGCAGCCGGGGATCGACGGCGATGCCACCTTTCGCGCCGCCGTAGGGAATATTGACCACGGCGGTCTTCCAAGTCATCAGCGAGGCGAGTGACCGGACTTCGTCCAGGTTGACTTCCGGATGGTAGCGGAGTCCACCCTTGTAGGGCCCCCGCGCGTTGTCGTGCTGGACGCGATAGCCGATGAGTGTGCGAATCGACCCGTCGTCCATCTCGACCGCCACCTGCACCTGCACCTCCCGCTTGGGCGTCAGCAGCAGGACGCGCATGGCATCGGTCACCTCCAGTCGATCGGCGGCATCGTTGAAGAATTTCTCGGTAGCCTCGAAGCTTTTCATGCGGAACTCCGGCGGTCGGGTGCTCGGGGGCGAATCCTGGGATTGTACCGAAGCGAGATGGTACTGGAGCGACCCGGAGCCGGACTCTCCCCGGCCCTCGCCCGCTGCCCCGCTGCCCCGCTGGCGAATTCGCCTTGGGCGGCCCGGGCGAGTCCACTATGCTAGGTGGGGAATCGGCGACGGAGGGGTAAGGGGAAGGCAGCAAACGGTGGCAGCAACGCGAAACGACCGGCCCTTCGGCGGCTCCTTCTGGTGTGCCTATGTGGCCAATACCAGCTTGATGCTGGGCGTGAGCTTGCTGTTCCGGTATTCCGACTTCGTCGAACACCTGGGCGGGTCGGAGTACGAGCTGGGCTGGATCGTAGGCATCGGCATGGTGGGAGCCGTGGTGATGCGGCTGGTCATCGGCTTGTGCGTCGACCGCTATGGCGCGGCCAACACGTGGATCGTTTCGGAGCTGGGAGTGATCCTCAGCCTGGTCGGCCACCTGGGAGTCGACGGCGTGAATTCGCTGGAGATCTATGGCCTGCGGATGCTGTACGCCACCAGCCTCGCCGGCGCGTTCGGCTCGTCGATCGTCTTCGTGTCTCTGCGAGCTCCGGCCGACCAGATCGGCGCGACGATCGGCGCGCTGGGGTCGTCGGGATTCATCGGCATGGCGCTGGGGCCGATGCTAGGCGACTACCTGTTCTCGCTGCCGGGCGGCGGCCGCACTCCCGTGGATCGCATGTTCTACTGCGCCTTGGTGGCCGCCTGCGTGGCCCTGGTGGCGACTCTCGTGGGACGCTGGACGGCGGGGCCTCATCGGCGCACTATCCGCCGCGCGGTCCCCCTCGGCTGGCTGCTGCGACGCTACCATCCAGGCCCCGTGCTGCTGATCGGCGTGGCGATGGGCATGGGCATCAACATGCCCTTCTCGTTCCTCAGGCCCTTCGCCGATCGCTTGGGCGTGGAGGGCACGCAGACCTTCTTCGTCATGTATTCGGCCGTCGCCTTCCTTTCACGCGTGCTGGGGCGGAAACTGCCCGATCGCTGGGGTGTGCGCAACACGGTCACGACAGGCATGATCTTCCTCTGCCTGCACCTGCTGGCGTTTCTCCTGGTGCGATCCGAACGCGGCCTGATGCTGCCGGCCGTGCTGGGTGGCATCGCGCACGCGTTCGTCTTCCCGGCGGCGATGACGGCGGCCAGCACGTCGTTCCCGAATCGCTACCGGGGACTGGCGACCGCCTGGATGCTGACGATGTTCGACGCCGGCTCCATGCTGGGCCAGCCCGCCATCGGCACGCTGCTGCACTTCGCCGAACGCTTCGGCCTGCCGCCCTACCCCACCATGTTCGTGGTCATCACGACGGCCATCGCGCTCGTGACCAGCTGGTACGCATGGCGCGAGCCACGCGGAAAAGACGCTCGCAGGCGCCATCGGCCAACGCCGCGGATCGACGAGCGAGCCAGTGCCTCACGAAACGCCCGAGGCGACGTGGCGGCGGAATGCGATCCGGTCGCGACAAGCTTCGACAGCGCGCTCTAAGGGTGGCATGTAGTCGGCACACGCCGTGTGCCGATGGTTGCGTTGCGGGTGGACGGGGCGCGTAGTGCGAGCCCGGCACACGGCGTGTGCCGGCTACGACGGGATGGGTTTGCTGGGTGCGCGGCGGGTGTGTGGCACTCAGGCGCTCGCCCTGATCGGCGTCTTGCGGGCGAATCGTTCCAGGATCTCCTCGACGCGCAGCGTATAAGCCTCCTGGGAAAACCGCTGCTGGACGATCTCCAGGCCGCGCGCTCCGAAGCGTGCTCGCAGTTCGTCATCGGCCAGCAACTGCTGGATCGACTGGGCCAACGCGGCGGGATTCTCCGGCGGAACCAGCAGGCCCGTTTCTTCGTGCGTCACGCATTCCGGGATGCCGCCCACGTCGGTGGCCACCACGGGCAGCGACGCCGACATCGCCTCCAGGATCGCGATCCCCATCGCCTCCTCGACGCTGGCCAGCACGAGTACATCGGTGGCGGCCAGCACGCGTTCCACATCGCGGCGCAGGCCGCCCCAGGTCACGTGTCCCGCCATGCCCATGGTGTCCAGTTCGCGGCGGATCTGGTCGCCATATTCGGTCTTGTTGGTACCCAGCGAGAGCAGGTGGATATTAGGGAACTGGCGTTGGATTTCGGGCAAGGCCCGGGCCACATAGAGCAGCCCCTTGCGCGGAATCACATCGCCGACCACGGTCAGCAGGCGAGCGTCGGCCGGAATGCCAAGTTCTTGACGCACCGCGTGGCCCTCCTCGCGGCGGACGCTTGCGAAGCGTGGGATGTCCACGAAGTTATGCACGACCTCCATGCGACGACTGGGCACGAAGTTGTAGCGATGGTGGTAGCGGCGCACGGCGTCGGAGACGGCGATCACATAGTCGTTGAAGGCCCAGTGCAGCTGGAAGAGCCGATTATGGGCCGTGGCCACGCAGGGCGTGCCGGAAAGTTTCTTCAGCAGCACGCCAAAGAAGTGCGCACTGCTCATGTGCGTATGCAGGACGTCGATCGACCGCTCGCGGATGACGCCAAGGACTTGCTGCAGGTCGCGGGGCGGCCAGCGCCGCAGTTCGCACTGCTCGACGTGGATGTCGTCGTGCTTTAGCTGCTCGGCGATCCAGGCCCCCGGGCGGCAGACGACCGTCACCTCGTGTCCCCGCGCCCGCAGCGCGCGTGCGGTCGCCAGACAGACGATGATCGCGCCGTTGATCGAGCGACCCGAGATGATCTCCATGATCCTCATGTCGGCAGCACTCCTTGTTGCCTGTTTGTCGTTGCCTGTTTATCGTCGGCCGTCGCCGTGCTAGGGACTGGCGGCGGTCACTTCCAGCACGAATGGCGCTGAAATGGATCGCACTTCGGCCAGCGCCTCCTCCGGCTGCTGGTAACGGGCGACGAGGCGAACGTCCTTGATCTCCTGGGCCGTCACCTCGCGTGGCAGTCGGACGGGCAGCTTCCAGGTCGATTCCCCTGCGGGCACCACCGTCTGCAGTTCGGGCAGGCCGGCCGGGAGTCCAACGAGCTGCACGATCACGGCGGCCTCGGGCTGGACCTCGCGACGTACACTGCCTTCCAGCACTGCCGCCTGTTCGTCCCCCGCGCGAACCGTCACCTTGGCCGGCACCGTGGCCTCCAGCAACAACGGGTCGCGCGTGGCGCGTCGCAGCACGGGCGAGTGCACGGTTGCCAGGACCGTCTGTCCATCGTCCGACAGCAGGTCGGCTTGTACCGCAAGATTCCAATGGCGTACAGGCAGATCGGCGGGAGTCACCAGCGTGACGGCAGCATCGCTGGCGCCAGCAGGCACGACCGGATTCTCCATGATTCGCCAGGTGCGAGCGACATCGGGAACGGTCTGGTTGTTCTCCTGTTTGGTGGGAGCGACCTGGGAGCTGATCAGGCTCAGGCGCACTGGACCTGCGTGGCCGCCTGGCGTGCGGAGCAACTGGACTCCCAGCACCTGCCGGGTGCCGCGATCCCAGGATGCGGGCAGGTTGTTCGCGAAGCGGACGTCCAGCGGCGCGGCGGGCGTGATGGCAACTCCGAGGTCCTGTCGCAGGTCACCGCGTGAGCCTGCGCCCGGTGGCAGCGGCACCTCCAGCCATGCCGGCGATGCTTGCGATCCGTCCACCGCATGTGCCAGCAGTCGCGCGGTGAACGCGGCTTGCGTGCCGGCGGCGGCGTGGAAGCCGACGAGCGTGAGGTCTTCGCCGGCATCCAGATCGGCGGGGCCGATCTGGAGCAGTTCCAGGGGCGCGTCCAGTTCGAGACGGAGGACGCGGGGAGTGGCTCGATGCTGCACGCGGACGGGCAGGACGAAGTGACCGCCGGCGGGCACGATCACACGCTGCGCGTCGGTCGTCAGTTGGGGCGGCAGTGCCTCGATCGGCTGCGCGGTGAGGCGATAGTCGTGCGCGGGGCCGCCTTCGCGCGTGAGGCTCGACACTCGCAGCGTCAGCTGGCGGACATCGGCGGGGATCTGCAGATCGAGCAGTGGATCGGCGGAACCGGGCTGGTCGTCCGCGCGGCCCAGCGCCGCGCCCGTCGGCTGTCCATTCGGTTCCGCAGGGCCGGCGAACGCTTCGAGCACCGCGTCCAGCGGGCTGCCGATCCGAGCCGCCTGCAGGTCGATTCGCAACCGACTCTCCGGCTGCACCGCCACAGTGTACGAGTCCCGCTCGGCTGCCGTCGCAATGCGTCCGCTGATACCCAGCGGTACGGCGAGCGACAGGCCGGCCTGCCGCGCTTGGTCCTCGGTCCATTCCGCGTCGCCGAATTCGCTGGACGCGACGCGCGGCTGTGGACCGATGAAATGCGCGTTGGGCGTGGGGGGCCAAGGCACTGGCTGCGAGCGCTGCTGCCTTCCGTCACGAAGCGGTGCCAACGCAGCCGCCGCGCCGAGGTTTCCATCCAGATATTCGAGTGGTGCGGGCGCCAAGCGGCGCGTCGTGCTGGGGAACACGCGATCGGCGTAACGCAAGTCGCCGATGCGAAGCCGGAAGGTGCCTGGTCCCGGGCCCTGGTAGACGACGTCGTGCATTTCGAGACGATAAGTGCCGTCGACCGGCAGCGTGACGGCGAGCCGCGCGTCGCCTTGCAGTTGGACCTGCGGTCGCGCGGAGGCCACCATGCGATCGTCGGGACCGAAGAGTTGCAGCACGGGACGCAGGGCCGAACCGAGGCGTTTGCCTTCCACGTCGACGACCAGCGCATCGCCCTTGCGACCCGGGAAGCGAGTGAGCAGTACCTGGTCGCCGCCCAGCGTGCCGTGCAGCGCGATGGGCAGTGAGGCGACGTCGCTGCGGAATGGTTCCTGCGGCAGGTCGTCGATGGCCAGCAGCAGCGCGGTGGAGATTCCTCCGCTGTGGGCGAGCCGCAGCGGGTAGTGATCGGCCGCCACCTCGGCGGCCAGCGTGACCTCCAGTTCCAACTGGTTCGCGCTCGCGGCCACCACACGCACCTCGGCAGCGGGCTGCGTGGGCAGCAGCAGGCGCGTCTGCTCGTTCAAGTTCTCACCCTGCACGACCAAGCGCGTGGTCGCACCGGACTGCAGGCCGCGCGGCAGGATGTCGCGCAGCTCCGGCGGCGCCGCTGCACACGTCGACGCCAGCGGAACGCTCCACGCCATCCCAACGACCAGGCAGAGCAGGCTAACAGGCAGAGTCGACAGGGTACGGCGCAGCGTCTTGGGGGTCATCGAAGCAACCTCGAGGGATAAGAGCGCGAGTGCGGCGGGAGTGCGGACGCGCGGTGCGCGTCGCACTGGAACAGCGTCGACGACAGTTGCGATCGACGGCGGGGCGGTCAGGCGTGTGCAGGGACGGTGGTCGTCGAGGGTCAGGATCCGAACGGATCGTCGTCGGCTTCTTCGGTGGCTTCGTCGGTTGATTCTTCGGTGGGCGCGTCGCCGGCATCTTCCGGAGCGTCCGTCGAGAAGGGATCTTCTTCTTCGAAGGCGTCGCCCGATTCCGCCTTCGATGGCTCTTCCTCGGCGGGAGCTGCGGGAACATCGAAGGGGTCCGCAGTGCCCTCTGCCGCCTGCGGCTCATCGTCGCCATCGGTCGCCTCGAATCCGCCGCTCGGCATGCCGCCAGGCATACCGCTCGGTGCGGCACCGCCGGGCCCGATCGTGGGGAGCTTGTCCAACGAGACGCCGGGCGGCACCACGCTGCGCATCAGGGCTCGGAAGGCAGCGCCGACCGCGCCGCTGCCGGACCTCTTGGAAGCGTCACCTGCGGGCGCGTCGAAACCTTCCAGCGGTTCGTCGCCGTCATCGCCGGGCTTGCCTCGGCTGGTGCCACCGCCCAAGGCAGCGCCAGCGGGCGAGGCCGCGGAGGTAGCGGCGTCGCCGTCAGTCGAGTCGCCAGAGGTCGAGTCGTCGGCCAGTCCCTTCGGCTCCGCAGCCTCCTCGATCGCTCCACGACCGAGTGTATTCTGCGCGTCGTTGGCGAAGGGATCAGAAGCATCGGGCGGCAGGTTGTTGATGCGGAAAGAAGAGACACGCGGCGGCGCGGGTGTCGGACGCGGCAGCGCATCGTCGTCGTCGTCGTCGTTGTCGGCGTCGTCGATGGATTCTGCGCTGGTCTCCTCTTCGGGCGCTTCTTCCGACGCCTCGTCTTCGACAGCTTCTTCTTCCGCAGGCTCATCCGCTACAGGTTCGTCCGTTTCGGCCGCGTCGGCTTCACTGCCGAACGGGTCGTCGAAGTCGCTGGTCTTGCTGTCGTCGGGCTTCGCAGCGGCCGGCTTCTTCGGGGCCGGGTTCGCAGTCGGTTTGTCGGTCGTGGGAGGTTCGGCCTTCGGCTTGTCGCCCGGTGCTTTCGCGCCGGCCGCTTCGGCGGACTTGGCTTCGGCGACGGCCTTCTCGTGGGCCCGCAGAACCTCTTGGCTGGCGGTGGCCGCGGCGCGTGCCTGGCGACGATACGATTCCAGCACCAGTCGATCGGCCCCCTGGATGCGTTCCAGCGCGACGCCCACATCGCGTTGTCGGCTGGCGAGTTCCACGGAGGCGCCGTAGTGGAAGTCGGACTTGGCGTCATCGACGCGGCCGAGCCGCATCTTGGCGGCGCCGCGAATCAGGAAGATGCGGGCATCGTCGGGAGCGAGCCCGGAGGCGAGATCGAGTTCACGAACGGCCTTGTCGTAGTTTCCCTGGTGGTAGGCGTGCACGCCTGCGCCGTAGTGCCGCTTCGCGGCCGCTTCCGGCGTCTCACCCCAACTGCTGTCCACGCCGCCCGCCAGGAATGCGCCCAGCGCCAGAATCAGAACGAGCCAACGATGATGCATCCGGGTAGGTCCTTGTAGATCGCTCGAACTGGTTGATCGCTCGGAAAGGAGCGACGCAGGGGAAGGGCGCAGACGAGAGCCTGCTCGGGAACTGCCCTGGGTCACGCGACTCATCGTAATTTGCCGCGCTGCGATTCTCAAGCGGCGCGGCCTGCGTTCACGCTTCGCTTCGCATCGCCCTTGTGTTCATTTTTGCGAACTTCAGGCGTCGCGGCGAAGCTCTCTCGCCGCCTTCAAATCACCAGTTCGCCATCCGCGACCCACCATCTTGGGGTGGGACTTGGAGGTGCGTCCTGCGGGGCCGGAAGCCGATGGCGGGGCGAGCTGTCCGGGCCGCGTGTGAAGCGGGCCAGCAGTGAAGCGGGCGGACCGTTTCGAAGTCTTGGCAGGCGGCTGCCTCGGCATACTTGGCTGCCGGCCGGTTGGCCCGGTATCCTCAAGGCCCGCGCGAGGGACTCGGATCATCGGGGGGGGGCCATTGGGGAAAAACGGGAGTCGTCCCGAATGCGGCTCGACGACCCGGCCTCGAGTCTGTTGCTGTTACGAAATCTTTCGCGGCCGAGATCCTCAGCCGCTCGCCTCGCCAAGTCGTTCAAGCCATTTCGGAGGATACGCGCATGGGATCGAAATCGTCACTCTGTCGTTGGGGCATTCTGGGAACCGCCGGGATCGCGCGGAAGAACTGGCACGCCATCCTCAATTCAGGAAACAGCGACCTGACCTGCGTGGCCAGCCGTTCGGAGTCGAGGGCGCAGGAGTTCATCGACAGCTGCCAGCGACTGGTTCCGTTCCCCACCGCGCCGCGGGCGATCGGTTCGTATGAAGGGTTGCTGGCAAGCGACCAGGTGGACGCGGTCTACATTCCGCTGCCCACGGGGGTGCGGAAGGAGTGGGTGATTCGCGCTGCCGAGGCGGGCAAGCATGTGCTGGTCGAGAAGCCGTGCGCGGTGAACGCGAGCGATCTGGCGGAGATGCTGGCCGCCTGCGAAACGAATGGTGTGCAGTTCATGGATGGCGTCATGTTCATGCACAGCAGCCGACTGCCCGCGATGCGGGATGTGTTCCGCGAACGACGACAACTGGGCGAGATCAACCGCATCATGTCGCAGTTCAGTTTCCTGGCACCTGAAGGCTTCCTGGAATCCAACATCCGCGCCAGCTCCGACCTCGAACCCCTGGGCTGCCTTGGCGACCTCGGCTGGTACACCGTCCGCTTCTCCACCTGGGCCATGGACTGGCAGATGCCCGAACGCGTGCGCGGGCAGCTCCTGCAGGGACACCGGCGGGCCGACTGCTCGCAGGAGGTGCCGATCGAGTTCTGCGGCGAGTTGTACTTCGCGGGTGGGGTCACGGCCGAGTTCTACACGTCGTTCCGGACGCAGCACCAGCAATGGGTCAGCATCAGCGGCACCCGCGGTCACCTTCGCATCGACGACTTCGTGCTGCCCTACTTCGGCAGCGAGCTGACGTTCGAGACGACGAACGCCGAGTACCACTTCCACGGCTGCAGCTTCGACATGGAGCCCCACCGGCAGACGCACCGTGTGTCGGAGTACAGCAACAACACGCCGAACGCCCAAGAGTCCAAGATGATTCGCACGTTCGCCCAAAATGTCTTGTCCGCGTCGATCGACCCGCATTGGGGCCGCATCGCCCTGCAGACCCAACGCATCCTCGATACGCTCGTGCGGTCGGCCCAGCAGGGGGGAGTTCCGCTGGCGATGGACGCCTGATGCGGGGGACCACACGGCCGCCACGCGTTGGCCATGGCCTTTGGCACGATGGTTGCAATGAAAGTCCGACGGCTCAGAGAGAGAAGCTGGGGGCTGGGACCGAGAAGAGGCAATTCGTCGGGGTCGGCTCAGAAGAGGCTTTCGAGCTATCCGCGGTAACGTGTGATTTGTCTTAACCCAAAGACAGGGAACGAGGTAGGAACAGACCTTAGAGGCAAAATCAAACGCGTTGCGAAAGCAACCACCGCTCGAAACAGGCGGGTTGGGACCTTGCGTCCCGGCTCGCCTGTTTCATTTTGAATGTATCAAAACGCAGCAGTGGCCTTCGATGTGTAGCGTTCTGATGCACGGCGGCCGATGGGTTGGGGGCTGGCTTCCCCAGGATAATGAGAGTGCTTGCCAGGAATCCCGCCGGAGTTTTCTTGTATTCAGTGGCTGGGAATCTGAGTACAAAGAACGGTCGGGGACGTTTGGGGTGAGGGACAGATGAATTAGGTTCCTAGTCCTGTTCTTGTAGACGCTCGCGAAATGGGTGGCCGGACATGCAGAAGCCTCAGGTGAGAAGCTGGATTGCGGCGGGGCTGGCGGCGCTGATGCTGCTGGCTGGCATGGGCCGTGGATCCGTGGCCGAGGACGCGCCCGGCGGTGCGAACGGGGGCTCGACCCGCAGTTCGACGCAGAACCCCGGAACGAAGCAGCCTGGAACGAAGCAGCCTGGAACGCCGAGCCGTGCCATGCGGAAGGTGGCTGCGACGAGGTCTTCCGCTGAGTCGGCCGTCGAGGAGGCAGACGCTTCGTTGGATGGCGACGACGGGGTGTCGGCAGAATCCGTGAAGGCACCCCAGGAGGCGGCGGTTGACGGCCGCACGAATCGGCGGCGGACGCTGCCGCAGGTGGCGCGGATCGACGAGTTGGTGCGAGCGAACTGGAAGGCGAACCAGATCGCGCCTTCGCAGGCGGCCAGCGACGCGGAATACTGCCGCCGGGTGTATCTGGACCTGATCGGCCGGATTCCTTCGGTGGCGGAACTTCAGGAGTTCCTGGGAGACAAGCGACCGGACCGCAAGTCGCGCCTGGTGCATCGGCTGCTACACGACGAGGCGTACGCGGAGGATTACGCGACGCATTGGTCGACGATCTGGGCCAACCTGCTGGTGGGCCGACCGGCCGACAACCAGAACGGCCGCGTGGACCGAGGGGGAATGGAAAAGTATCTGCGGGACAGCTTCGCCCAAAACCTGCCTTACGACCGGCTGGTGCACGACCTGGTGGCGGCGGAGGGTACAACGAAACCGGGCGCGCCTGGTTTCAACGGCGCGGCGAACTTCCTGGCGGCCAAGCTGGAGGATCGCGCGACGCAGGCCACCGCGCAGACCGCGCGATTGTTCCTCGGTATGCAGGTGCAGTGCACGCAGTGCCATAACCATCCGTTCAACGAAGCGAAGCAGAATCAGTTCTGGCAGCTGAACGCCTTCTTTCGCCAGACGGTGGCGTTGCGGCGATTCGACCCCGGTACGAACGATGTGTCCTATGTGGAGCTAACGGACCAGGATTTCGCGGGCGAGGACCAGCCGGCCGATGCGGAGAATGCGAGGATCTACTACGAACTGCGGAACGGCAAGCTGGAGACGGCGTTCCCGGTTTTCCTAGATGGGTCGGCGATCAAGCCGAGCGGCTTCGTGGAGGACGTGAAGCGGCGGCGTGAGCTGGCAGACCTGATGGTTCGCAGCCCCTACCTGTCGACGGCGATCGTCAACCGCATGTGGGCGCACTTCCTGGGCTACGGATTTACGCGACCGATCGACGACATGGGGCCTCACAACCGGCCGGTTCTGCCCGAAGTGCTCGACTACCTGGCCGAGCAGTTGCGCGAGAACAGCCACGACCTGAAACAGCTCATGGCCTGGATCGTGCTCAGCGAACCCTATGGCCTGTCGAGCGTCTCGACGCCGGGGAATCGCAAGGACGATCCGACGCTGGGGGAGCCGCCGGCGTTCACGCATTTTTACGTGCGGCAGATGACGGCCGAACAGCTCTATCGTTCCCTGCTGGTGGCCAGCGAAGCGGACAAGATGCAGGCGTCCTCGGAGAAGCGGGAAGAGGCCCAGCGGGAGTGGCTGAAGCAGTTCACGATTGCGTTCGGCACGGATGAAGGCGACGAGACGACGACGTTCGACGGGACGATCACGCAGACGCTGATGATGTTCAACGGGGAGTTGATCGAGCGAGCGACGTCGGGTGATCCGGGCAGCTTCCTGCATCGCGTGGCGAACGACAGTCGCAAGAAGCCGGTGGCGAAGGTGCAGCAGCTGTACCTGGCGGCTCTGGCGCGGCGGCCTTCGCCACTGGAGATGAAGATGTACCAGCAGCTGCTGGCCTACCACCAGCAGAACGAACTCGCCGCGCTCCAGGATCTCTGGTGGGCGCTGCTCAACAGCAACCAGTTTATCCTCAACTTCTGACGATCCCTTGTTGACGACTTCCTGTTTACCAATTCCTTGTGCATGATTCGGGGCCTGCGATTCGGTCGCGGCCGGATGGGTGCGCGAGTTGGTCGGCTGAAACCATTCTCGGAAACCAAGACAGATTCCCTCAGCGTCGCATGAAATAGACCGCCGCGGTTCGGGGCGGAGAAGCGGCGGTTGTCCCCAGCCGGATCCACCGGGATCCTCGGAGAGTGACTCCATGACACGATCGGATCGAACGAGCGACCTGAATCCCCAAGGTTCTCGCGGTTGGGGACGGCGGCACTTCCTGCAGCACCTGGCGGCGACGTCGGCGCTGGCCGTGCCCGCGATGTCGTTGACGCGCAGCATCCAGGCGCATGCGGACGAGTTGAAGAAGAACCAGAAGGCGGCAATCCTGCTGTGGATGGGCGGCGGGCCGTCGACCATTGATCTCTGGGACCTCAAACCGGGGCAAGCCACGGGCGGGCCGTTCAAGCCGATCAGCACCCGCGGCGACGTGCAGATCTCCGAACACCTGCCGATGATCGCCCAGCAGATGCACCATCTGTCGATCGTTCGCTCGATGAGTACGCAGGAGGCCGACCATGGCCGCGGGCGTTACTACATGCACACCGGGTACGTGCCGAGCCCGAACATGGAGCATCCGAGTTACGGGGCGGTGATCGCGCACGAACTGGCTCCCCAGCGGACCGACCTGCAGATTCCGCCGTTTGTGTCCGTGGGCGGGGCGAGCGAGGGGCCGGGGTTCCTGGGCATGTCCTGGGCTCCCTTCGTGGTCAGCTCCAGCGGCGATATCCGCAACCTGAAGATGGGCCTGCCGGCCAATCGGCTGGCGCAACGCATGGCTGCCCTGCAGTTGGTCGAGACGGGTTTCATCCGTCAGCAACGCGGCAACGCCGCCGCCGACCATGCCAAGGTGCTGGACAAGACGCTCAGCCTGATGACCAGCGACCAGATGAAGGCGTTCAAGGTATCCGAGGAGCCGGAGGCGGTGCGCGAGCGGTATGGACGCAACGGCTTCGGAGACGGCTGCCTGATGGCGCGGCGGCTGGTGGAAGTCGGGGTGCCGTTTGTGGAGGTCGACCTGGGCGGCTGGGACAATCATGGCGGGATCTTCCCGACCCTGCAGAACGATCGACTCCCCGTGCTCGACCGCGCCATGAGCGCCTTGGTCGAGGATCTGGCCCAACGCGGACGGCTCCAAGACACGGCCATCATCTGGATGGGCGAGTTCGGACGCACGCCGCGGATCAATGGCGACGCGGGACGCGACCACTGGGCGCGGGCTTGGAGTGTCGTGGTGGGGGGAGCGGGCATGAAGGGAGGTCTGGCCGTGGGCCAGACCAACGCCGATGGTACCGCCGTCGAAACCGAACCGTACTCCTCGCAGGATCTCATGGCCACGATCTGCCAGTCGCTGGGGATTTCGCTCGAGACCACGTTCACCAGCCAGAACGGCCGACCCATGAAGATCGCCAACAGCGGCAAGGTCATCCGCGAGCTGTTCGGCTGAGCTGTTCGGCCTTTTGAGCATTCCGGGGGGGCTCGCAGGCAGTCGCCCCCGATGCCCGTCCCCGCGCAGGAAAGCTCGCGGCAGTTTTTTCTATTTCCCGCGGCGTTCCCCGCGTAAAATGCGGTCTCCCCTGCGAGATGGAGCGCGGGGGACCGGTGAAGGCCAATGCGGGGCCGATCCGGTGAGCTGCGTGGGGCGAAAAAATGGCGTCCCATGGGCGAAAGGGCTGAGTACTTCTCCAGGCCCGGGACGCTTTTCTCAATGAGCACGGCCAGCGATCTGCCGAGTTCCGAACCGATGCCCTGCCCGGACAACGCGGCACGGACGGCTGCCGCTGCGCCCATGCCGCCTGCGGCCTGCACCGTTGCGGAGAACGCCGCGGCCGCCGACCCTGCTTCGAATACTCGGGACAACGGCACGCCCGTTCACGCTGGGCTATTGCACGCTGGGCCCACTGGCAGCTCGGCGGAAAACAGCTCGCCAGGAGACCCTGCGCCCGAAATCGCCTCGCCAGAAAACGACGCACCGGTTCACGACGAGGGCAGCTCGGTCGGTCGGGAGGTGGGCGTCGGCGTCGTCGGCATGAACGTCGGGACCTCCGTCGACATTGTGATTGTTTGCGTCCTCGGACCCGTGTATTGATCGCGAAGCGTCGTGTTGCAAAACACCAGTA
>CAZUJM010000013.1:16656-44456 GCA_964620405.1 uncultured Pirellulaceae bacterium
CGAGCATCGGGGCTGGCATCGGGGCTGGCATCGGGGCTGGCATCGGGGCTGGCTCGGTGGCCGCGGACGACTCGCGGCTGGTGTTGCTGGATGGAGCGGAAGCGGAGCGGCTGGTGGTTCGCCACCAGGCGGGCGTGTGGCGATACTTGCGCGCGATGGGGTGCGATGTGAACGAGGCCGACGACTTGACGCAGGATACCTTCGTGTCGGTGCTGCGTCGCCCGTTCACCGACTATGGCGAGGTGGCGACGTCGGCCTACCTGCGTCGCGTGGCCTTCAGCCGCCTGGTGAGCATCCGTCGCAAGTCGGGGCGGGAGAAACTGGTTGGCGAGCTGCACGAGTTGGACATTCTCTGGGGGCGGTTGGCCGGTGGCGACCACGGGGAAGCGATGCTCGAAGCGTTGCAGCTCTGCCTGAAATCGCTGAGCGATCGAGCGCGTCTGGCGTTGCAGTTGCGATATCGCGATCGCGTGCCGCGGGCGGGCATCGCGGACGCGTTGGAGATTACCGAGCATGGAGTGAAGAATCTCATGCAGCGTGCGAAGAAACAGTTGCGGACCTGCATTGAGAGGAGAATCTCGTGATCAGCGGCCGCCCTGCGGACAATCAGCCTGATGAGCCTGGCGAGCCCCTGATCGACTCGCTGCTGGAGGAGCTGCTGGGCGGCCAGTCTCCGCCGGACCTGAAGGCCCAGATCTTGGCGCGTCTGCAGCAGAAGCGTCGCCAGCCAGCCGAAACCGAGGAAACCCTGCCTTTGACGGTGCCGTGGGATCTGATTCCCCCGGAGCTGCTGGCTTCTGAGTTCATGCCGCCGGAAGTTGCTGCGGCGGGGCAACCTGCCTCCGATGGCAGGGCCGGGGAACCTGCCGAGCAGCAGCCGGTGGGGGCCAAGGGCCCGAGTTCGGATGAGCCGACGCAGACGCCGTCCGGTGCAGGGCCGGGGCTGCGGGAGATCCGCGCCCGGCGACCTCGGGTCGTGTCCGAACTGGCGACGAAGACGCGGGCCGGGCGACGGCGGTGGAGCCGAGAGCGATGGCGAGCGATCCTGGCGGGGATGGCGGGAGTTGCCGCCTGTCTGCTGGTGGTCGCCGGGTTAGCCTTCCGTTCCACTGCGCCGGGCCTCGCCACTGTACCCGGTCCGGCCAGCGCACAGCGGCCTGCGGAGTTGGCATCGCCGCGCAAGGCGGCGGCACCGCCTGCCGGTGAACGAGCGAGGACGACCGGAACGGATCGGTCGAAGCGTCGTTCGCAAACTGCGGAGCGCGCCGCAGGGCCGAGCAACGCAGGGCCGAGCAACGCAGGACCGAGCAACGCAGGACCGAGCAACGCAGGACCGAGCAACGCAGGGCCGAGCAACGCAGGACCGAGCAACGCAGCAGGCATCGCATCGGGCGCCGAGGCGGACGATCCTTGGAAGACCGCGAAGCTGCGGCATCTGAATCTGATGGCGGGCGACGAGATCAAGCCGTTGGCGGATCCGACGGGCGATGACACCGCTGGACGCGTCGCGGACCGCTCGACGACGGATGTGGCGCTGGAGCCGGACAGTACGCTCGAGTTGGCGCCGTTCGGGTCGGTTCCTTTCCAGCCGCTCGTGCATTCGACGAATAACTCGCTGAACGGCTCGTCGAACGGCAGGCCCGCGAACTCGGACGATCCGTCGATGCCGGAAGCGCGGGCGCTGTCCGATGAGCAAATCGTGCGTCGAGTCAACGAGTTGCTGGAGGAGCGTTGGCGTGTGGCGGGGCTGGTGGGCGGGCTGGGCGACGCGGACAGCGACGCTGGTGCGCGCGGAACGCTGCGGGCGGACGACGAGGAGTGGTGCGAGCGGGTGTACCAGCAGCTGCTGGGCCGAGCGCCGCAGCCGGGTGAGCGTCGAGACTTCCAGCGGGACGAATCGCCGGACAAGCGGACGCGACTGGTGGATCGGCTGATGACCGATGTGCGTTATCGTCGCGAGTTCGTGGAGTTCTGGGCTGAGCGATGGTCGGACTGGCTGGTGGGGGACGCGTCGCGTCCGCTGCAGCAGGGATTGAAGCGTTACCTGGCGAATGCGTTTCGCGACAACCGACGCTACGACACGATCTGGACGGAGCTGCTGACGGCGGCAGGCACGAACCAGTCGGGTGGACCGGACCACGACGACGCCACGAACTACCTGCTGGCTCTTTGGGAGCCTTCGGGTTCGACCGTCGTGGAGCACATGGGACGCGCCGCCTGGGGCCAGCGTGTCGGCTGCGCCCAATGCCATGATGACACGTTGAATGGGATGACGCATGCGCGATTCTGGCAGGCGGCCGCCGTGTTCCAGCCGCTGCAGGTCACGAATCTGGGGCCGGGCCGTCAACGGCTGTCGGAGGTCGATGCGCGCGGTGACGACGGGCCGTCACGCGGTGACGACGGGCCGTCGCGTGGCGACAACGGCGCGCTCGCCGATCGCCCTGGATTCCGGGAGCAGGGCGCGCCCGACGAGCGACTGGAGCCGGCGGACCTCGAGGGACGTCCGCTGGGGGCGCGCGACGAGTTTGCAGCGCGGCTGGTGCAGTCGCCTCGCTTTTCCCGCGCCCTGGTCAATCGACTCTGGGGACACTTCCTGCAGTATGGCCTGACCCAGCCGGTCGACGACATGGGACCCCATAACCCCACGGAACTGCCCGGCGTGCTGGAGGAACTCGCGACGCAGTTCGAACGCCGCGGCTACCAGTTGGAGCCGCTGATGCGCTGGATGGTGCTGAGCGAGCCCTTCGCTCGAGGTTCCGCGATTCCGGTGGGCAGTGAAAAAGACTTCCCGGAAGCCGGCGGCCCGGCGCTCTTCAGCTGGTACTACGATCGAACGACTCCCGTCTTCGCGGAGCCATCGCGGGGGCTGCTGGGATTAGCGCAGGGCGCGGTGCCACGGATGACGGACCACAATCGCGAGAACGCGGCGGCGCTGGTCAATGCCCGCCTTGCCGATGGCAGCGCCCTGAAACCGAAACGCTCCCCAGCGGCGGCAGCGGCAGGTTTCGACGCCTTCGATTCGCCCGGCCGACTCGTTCCCGTGGGCTATCTGCGCCTGGTGCGGGCGCTGGCCTCCAGCCCGCTCTCTCCCCGGCAGCAGGTGGATCACGCCGTCCGCGTCGTGCTCGCGCGTGAGCCGCAGGCGGAGGAAGTGGCGGACGCGGAGCGGATCTATGCCGCGGCGAAAGGCGATTCGGTGGTGGCGCTGGAACGCGTCTTCTGGGTGCTGCTGAATTCACGCGACTGAGCGAAGGACGCTCGAAAGCGGACGGGCCGCGCGGACGGGCCAAGCCCGTCGCTGCCGTGACCGCCTTGTGTCAGCCGCCTTCCCGAGGCCTTCCTTCGTCGTCGCCCTCCGATGCGGAGTCGGCGTCGAGTTCCCCGTCCTCGAGCGACCCGTCTTCCAGCAGCTCCTCGATGAACGGTTCGTCGTCCTCGTCGAACTCTTCGTCGTCGAACTCTTCCTGCTCGAAGTCGTCGTCCGTGAAGGTCCCGTCGAAGGCTTCGTCGAACACTTCGCCCTGGTCCTCCTGGAGGCTCTCGGGGCCTTGCTGGATACGGGAGGCGTGACCCTGGGAACGCTTCGCGCCGCCGGGAGTGGGCCCTGGGAAGTGTCCGTCGAAGTCGAGTTCGCCCTCTTCGCCGGGACGGCCTTCAAGCGTCAGGCCGTCGAGGGGGCGGTCGTCGACGAGGATGTCATCCTGGGCACCGGGCTGGGGCGTGGAGCGATCAATTTCGTCGCGCGAATCGTTCGTCGCGCGCCGCTTGAGGTAGAGCTTGATCGGCACTTCGCCAAAAGTCAGGTGGTCGCGGAGGGTACCCAGCAGGTAGCGTCGGTAGTCGGGGGTGAAGGCCGTAGGCTCATTGCACACGAGGATGATGGTGGGCGGCTCCGTCCCGACCTGCGTGGCGTAGAAGATCTTCGGCCGCCGGTTCTGGTGCAGGTGCGGAGGATGCTGCTTCACGGCGGCGGTGACCAGCCGGTTGAGCTGGCCCGTGGAGACGCGCGAGCGGGATTGCTTGTACAGCATCTGGGCGTGGTTGAGCAGCGCCTTGACGTTCTTGCCCGTCTGTCCGGTGATGAAGGCGATGGGCACATGCCACATCGTCTGGAAGGTGTCGCGGAGGTACGTGACCCAGCGTTCGGTCGGCAGCTGCTTGTGGAGCAGGTCCCATTTGTTGACAACGAACACGCAGGGCTTGTAGTTCTCGGCGATGTAGCCGCACAGCTGTTTGTCGACCTTGCTGATCCGCTGGCTGGCGTCAAACATCATCAGCACCACATCGGCGCGACGGATGCTCCGTTTCGCGCGGTGGGTGCCGTAGAAGTCGATGTTCGTGCGGACGCTCTTGTTCTTGCGCAGGCCCGGGGTGTCGATGGCCATGAACTGCTTGCCGTCGAGTTCGAAGCGGACGTCGACGCTGTCCCGCGTCGTGCCGGGCACTTCGCTGACGATCATCCGGTCGGATTCGGCCAGCGCGTTCACGAAGGTGCTCTTGCCGACATTGCGGCGGCCAACGATGGTGATCTTCATCACCGGGTCGTTGCTGCCGGAGTCGTCCACCGACTCGGGCAGTCGTTCCAGGATCGCGGCCAGCAGCTCCTCGCGGTTGCGGTTCGCGGTGGTGCTGGTCACCAGCAGCTTGCCACGACCAAGCCGGTGGAACTCCCCGGCCTGCGGTTCGAGCACCTCGGAGTCGGCCTTGTTGGCGACGCAGAGCGTGGGTTTGTCGATGTAACGCAATCGCCGGGCGACTTCTTGGTCGAGCGGTGTGAGGCCGGTGCGGGTATCGACGACGAACAGGATCACATCCGCCGACTCGATGGCCGTGGAGATCTGGTCCTCGATCTGCTGCGTGAGGTTGTCGCTGTCCTCGATGCCCATGCCGCCGGTATCGACCAGTTCGAAGAACCGGCCCTCGACCTCCATCAAGTAGGTCATGCGATCGCGCGTCACGCCGGCCATGTCGTCGACAATGGCCAGTCGGCGGCGCGCCAGCCAGTTGAAGATGCTCGACTTGCCCACATTGGGACGGCCGACAATGACGACTTGGGGGACCTTCATGGCATGGGAGCCAGCGGGGAGCCGGCGATCGACGAGGTGGCGGAGGACCGGCGGATGGAAGACGCACCGCAGCGGAGCTGGCTGGTCGCCTGGAGACGTGGAGTGCCAGGAGATCGACCCGTCAAGCGTCCTCGGATCGCTGGCAGCAGTCACACTGGCGTCGTCCGCCAGCGTGCTCCCATCATAAATCATCGCGTCGTGGCATGAAAGCGGCTGGACATCGGGCGTCCGCATGGTCCATCATGGGAGGGCGTTTCGCGGCGGGTGTCGAGCGTCGCAGTTTCGCGGAATTCCAGCCGCTGGGAGCACGCAAGACGCCGATGATCGGGCGGTTGTGGATTCGAGATACTTGGCGTGGGGGCCCTTGGCGTGGGGGCACAGCACTGACGCGAGCCGGATACTCGGGGGGATGGAGGAGGACGATGGAGCGAACCGCGACATCCGCCGGGGAAGGAACGGGAGACGACGCATGGACGCGGGTGGTGCGTCAACGTCTCGAATCCTTGGCGCGCGCGGGCGTATCCCAGTTGCCGCGACCGGTGCTCGCAGCGCCGCGCGAGGCTGCCCCGACTCATGTTGCTGCACAGTCTGCCGCTGCACAGTCTGCCGCTGCACAGTCTGCCACGGCACAGTCTGCCGCGGCACAGCCGCTTCCCACGCCGCCCGCCCGCAACTCCGAGCGAACCGGCCCGGCCCGGACTCCGGAAATACGATCCGCAGAACCACGGCCAGTGCAGACACCTCCTGCGCGGAAACCGCCAGAGCAGACACGGCCTGCGGACGCTCGACCGACTCCGCCCATCTCGCCGGTTCACGCAGGCTCCTCGGCGCGCCCCGGCTCGCCGGCGCGTCCCGGCAGCGCGGCGGCTTCGCGGGCCGTCGATCCGAACCAGTTGCTGGATGAGTTGGCGGCGGAAATGGTGGAACCTGACTGGGAGGCTGCTTCGATGGCTCGCACGCGCAAGGAATCTGGCCCAGCGGCCACTGGCAAGTCCGCGGCTTCACCGCCTCCCGCGAAATCCCCTCCCGCCCGGCCCGCGGCCGCCAAGGCGGCGACGGCCCAGGGGAACGTGAAGCGTTCGGCGAGCCAGAAGCGCGAGCTGCTGGGGACGCTCTGCGATCAGGTGCGCGGCTGTCGGCTCTGTCCGGAACTGGTGAAGAACCGGACGCAGACCGTGTTCGGCGTGGGCAATGTGCAGACGCGGCTGGTGTTTCTGGGGGAAGCGCCGGGAGCGGATGAGGACAAGAGGGGCGAGCCGTTCGTCGGCCGCGCCGGCCAGTTGCTCGACAAGATCATCGAGGCCTGTTCGCTGCGTCGCGAAGACATTTACATCCTGAACACCGTGAAGTGCCGGCCGCCCGACAACCGCACTCCGCTGCCCGAAGAGATGGACAACTGCCGTTCCTTCCTGGACCAGCAGCTGGAGATCATCCGCCCGGAGTTCCTCTGCTGCCTGGGACGCACGGCCGCGATGGCCCTGTTCGGCCCGAAGGCCGCGCTTGCGCAGCTGCGCGGGAAGGTGCATTCGTGGAACGGCCTGCGGGTGGTGGTGACCTACCACCCGGCCTATCTGCTGAGGAACCCGGCGGCGAAGAAGGACGCCTGGGAAGACATGCAGCTGCTGATGCGTGACATGGGCATGGATGTCCCCGGCAAGAAGACGCGCGGCAAGTGACGCCGATCAGCCGGCAGCGTTCTAGGCCCTACCGACCGCGCGGCGGTAGCAGCTGTCGAACAGGGCGATCCATTCAGCGCGGGCCAGTTCGCGGCAGAGTGGAACAGCGGGGGAGTCGGATCCGACGACATCGCGCGTCCAGTCGACGAAGCGGCATGGATCCCAGCGGCCTGATCGCAGGGGCCACTCGGCGGCGGGGACTTCCGGGTGGGCATCGCGCAGGGCTGCGGCGAAGCGTGCGATCCGCGCGTGGGCCGGATGGTCGCCCGCGCGCCGGAACCAGTATTTCGCATTGTCGAAGTCGGCTTCGCGACGGTGCATGATGGCGTGCCAGGAGTTGCCGCTGGGGGTTTCCTGGGATTGGCAGACCCTGTGGGCTTCGTCCAGGTAGTTGTGCCACAGCCAAAGTCCCGACAGGCAGCAGGCGGCGGCTCCTCGATCGGCCGGCTCCTGGCCCGTGACGTTATCCGGCGTGAGCGCCAGGAGCGGGTCGGCCATGGCGACGTGCTTGGTACCGGCGTCGAGCGGAGGCCGGAGGTCGGCGGGGACGAGGAGCGAACCAATTACCGTGCCGTAGTCGGCGGGACGCAGTACAATCTCGCTGTCCATCGGGAAGCTCGTTCTTGCGGGGCTGATGGTGGACGAACGGCGGTATTGTACAATACTCGGTCCTCCTGGCACGGTCCCCCGGCGGTGCGGGCAGGACCCCGGCGTTGCGAGTGGATTCGCATGCCCCGGGACCGCTTCCTGGATACCGGTCCCCGAATGGCGGGCGACGCCTCATGGGGTTCCCTTCGGCTTTTGGTTTCTCCTTTCTTTGGTTGCAGCAGGGCGCGAGTGATGAGCGACGAACAGACTTCCATGGGTTCCCCCGGTACTCCCGCCGGGCAGCCGGCCGCTGGTCAGGCTTCTCCGAACGCTTCTTCGTCGGACCCGAACGTGCGTCGGCCGATCAAGATCGGTTCGCAGCGCCCCGGTGAAACGACCGTCGTCCCCAGCTCTTCCGTCGCGAAGCCGCCCGCAGCTCCGCCCGTGAGTGGCAAGCCGGCCAGTGGCAAGCCGGCGACGACCGCCGCGCGAGCGGAAACGCTGGAGGAGGAGGAAGACAAAACGAGTGACGCGGCGATGGAGGAGTTCACGCGACGTGGGCCGGTGTCGGCGGCGGAAGGCTGGTCGGCCGCAGCCGAATCGGCGCTGTCGGCTCCCCGCGTGCCGCGCGTCACGGCCGATTTGCAGGCCGAGATCGACGAAGCGCTCGGCGACCTCAGCTCGCTCGATGCGCTCCTCCAGGGGGAATCCAAGCCCAAGCCGCAGGAAGCGAAGCCGGTCGAGCTGGACCAGCGCATCCCGGCGCGGGTCATCAAGGTGGATCGCGAGTCGGTGTTTTTCAACCTGGGGGGGCCCAACCAGGGCATCACCCCCGTGCGACTCTTTCCGGAACCGCCCGACGTCGGTGCGGTGCTGGAGGTGATCCCGGCCAAGTACTTGGTGGAGGATGAGCTGTACGAATGCATGATCCCGGGCGGAGCCGTGGAGGTGCAGGACTGGTCGGACGTGACCGAGGGCGTGGTCGTGGAAGCCAAGGTGACGGGCCACAACAAGGGCGGCCTGGAGTGCGAGGTGAAGCACCTTCGAGCCTTCATGCCGGCCAGCCAGGTCTCGATGTATCGCGTGGAAGACTTCGAGTCGTTCATTGGCAAGACGCTGGCCGCGGTGGTGACGGAAGCCAACCCGCAGCGTCGGAACTTGGTGCTGAGCCACCGGGCGGTGCTGGAGCGGGAGCGGCAGGAGTCGCGCGAGAAGCTGCTCAGCGAACTGGCGGTCGGCCAGATCCGGGAGGGCATCGTGCGTCGGCTGCAGCCGTTCGGCGTGTTCGTCGACCTGGGCGGCATCGACGGCTTGATTCCCATCGGCCAGTTGAGCTGGGAACGCATTCGGCATCCAAGTGAAGTGGTGGAGGAAGGCCAGCGGATCAAGGTTCGCGTGGAGAAGATCGACCCGGTCACGGGCAAGATCGGGTTGTCCTACCGCGACCTGGTGTACGACCCGTGGCGCGATGTCGAGACCAGCTTTCCGGTCGGCGCGGTGGTCGACGGCACTGTCTCGAAGATCATGGAATTTGGCGCCTTCATCCGGCTGGCGGCGGGCGTCGAAGGCCTGGCGCACATTTCGGAACTGGCCCACCACCGCGTCCAGAACGTGCGGTCGGTGGTGGAGGAGGGACAGGCGGTTCGCGTGAAGATCCTGTCGATCGACCCCGCCCAGCAGCGCGTCAGCCTGTCGCTCAAGGCGGCCCTGGCGGCTCCCACCCAGGAGACGGACGAGGCGGAGGCGGCGGCGGAGAGTGAGACGGCGGCCAAGGCAACGCCGGCCGCGCGACGCATTCCGATCTCCAACAAGCCGTTGCAGGGCGGCCTCTCGAACCGCAGCGAAGGCGACAAGTTCGGCCTCAAGTGGTAGACCTGGCAGCAGCCGGACGAGCTCTTTCAACTACGGCGCTGCGGCATGAGGGCCGCGCGCCTCGCTGACCCTCGCGCTCGCATCACGCGTCGCCTCTCCCCCTGCCCTTCGCGCCGGTCCAGGATGCTGGCCTTCAGGCAATCGCTCGGTCGCTCGATTCCCCTTCTCGCTCGCGTCTCGACACGCCGGCTTCGTCGGCGGCTTCGTTGACGACTCTCTCTGCACCAACCCTCGTGCGTCGCGCGCCTCGTGGAGTGAACGTGGCTGCATGACGGGCATAACTCGCATAGTTTGTCGTCTGGAAGTTGTGATGCGGTTGGGGGCGTCGACCGCCGATCTTCAGAGTCATCGCGAGCGAAAAGACGTCGAGGGCATGGTGGCGGCCAGCGGTCCGCAGGCCCTTCGGTTCGAGTCGAGCGAGCCGTGTGGGGATTCCTTTTCAGCCGATCGGGGGTGAAGGCATGTGGCGGTCGCTGTTTCTGGCGTTCGGAGTGACGTTCTTGATCCTGGGGCTGGAGTGCCTGGTGGTGAAACGCGCGGTGCTGGCGAAGGAAGTGCCGGTGGAGCCGGCACCGGCATCCCGGTTCGACTATCTGGGGGGACTTGCGCCGCGGAATGAACCCCAGATGACGAACAAGGTCGTGGAACCGCCAGAATGGGCGCCGTGGAGCCTGCTGTCGGGCGGAGCCGTCGTGATGATGTACGGGCTCTCGATGCAGAAGGCGTAAGACGCGGGAGCCGCCGGGTCCCGCAGCGACCGGGCCGCCCACCACGGGCCGGGACGAACGGACCGGGACGAACGGGGTCAGGACGAAGGGGCCGGGAGTCCGCGAATGCGAGCGGCCGCACGTGATGACGCCCCCGGGGAAGCGGGGCTCGGGCGCGGGGAGCCGGCGTAGGGCGTGCCGATCGGGGAGCCGCAGGGCGGATGGCCCTGCGGCAGGGCTTCAGCGTGGCCGCAGCAACTCGAACGTTTTCCGGGTGAGCCAGCATCCCGGGGATGCGGGCCCGAGATGGCAGCCCCGGAGACGGCAGCCCCGGAGTTGGCAGCTCGGTGTCGCCAGCCCCACCCGTTTTCGCGGTGCCGCGTCATTTCATGGTGGGGCCGCGGAGACGCGTTGGAGGCAAACCGAAGGCGCGGTCGCTAGCGAGCAGTCGCCTCCGCTGCAGGCTCACAGGGTTTTGCGACCGGTAAACTTGCTACGTCGCGGCGGCCGATTTAAGATAATCGAGTGGACGACGACTCGGATTGTCGAATTGTTGTAATCTCGCCCAGTACCTATACTTCAGGCGGGGATCAGGGTCGCTCGTTGTGGGAGAAGGGGCGCTTGGCTACCAATTCGAAACCGAGCATTCTGTATGTGGGCCCGTCGTCGCCAGACGCACAGCCCCTGCTGGAACAGCTTCGACAGCAGTTCGAAGTGGTGACCGCCGAAGGCTCGCTCTCATCGCTCGCCCCCCAATTGGACTCCCATCTGGCGGGCGTTTTTTTTGGTGCTGGAACGCTGGCCGGCTCGGCAAACGCCTCCCCCGCTCTGCTGCTGAGAAATCAGCGGATCCTCGACGAGATGCCCAGCGGCGTGGCACTCCTGGATGCCGACTCCCGGATCCTGTGGGCCAACCAATGCTTGCGTTCCTGGCTGGGTGACGGGACGCTTGCCGGACAGACGTTCTTCGACGCGTTCGGCAATCCCGAAATCCTCGGCCCCGACTTCGCGCCGCTGCAGACGGCCGTCGCCACCAGCGGCCCCGCGAACACGAACCTTCATTGTGGCGAGAACCGGTACTACCAGATTCACTGCGTGCCCTTCCGCCACGATTCGCAAGACGCCTGCCAACTGCTGGTCACCGTGCGCGACGTGACCACCGAGACGCTGCAGCAGCAGAAGATGGCGGCGATCCACAAGGCGGGCGTCGCGCTGGCCGACCTGACGGCGGAAGAAGTCTTCCAGATGCAGGTCGAGGAGCGGATTGAGCTGCTGAAGTCGAACATCTTGCACTACACGAAGGACCTGCTGGCCTTCGACGTGGTGGAGATCCGGTTGCTGGAGCAGGACACGGGCGAGCTGGTGCCGCTGCTGTCCGAAGGAATTGACGAGGAAGCGGCCAAGCGTCGTTTGTACGCCAAGACGACCGGCCAGGGCGTGACCGGCTTCGTCGCCTCCACCGGAAAGAGCTATCTCTGCGAGAACACGACGCAGGATCCGTTGTACATCGAAGGCGTGCGGGGCGCGAAGAGTTCGCTGACCGTGCCGCTCATCCAGCATGACAAGGTGATCGGCACGTTCAATGTCGAGAGTCCGGAGCCGCGGAAGTTCACCGAGAGCGACCTGCAGTTCCTGGAGATCTTCTCGCGGGATGTCGCCAACGCGTTGAACACGCTGGAGCTGCTGATCGCCCAGCAGGCGAACACGGCGCAGGCGAGCGTCGAGGCGATCCACCGCGAGGTGGCGTTGCCGGTGGACGAGATCCTGAACGACGCGGTGCACGTGATGGAGGCCTACATTGGGCACGACCCGCGTGTGCTGGAGCGTCTGCAGCGGATCCTGCGGAATGCCCGCGACATCAAGCAGTTGATCCACAAGGTGGGCCAGGAGATGGCGCCGGCCGAAGCGGTGCCGGCCTCGGCCCAGGTGCAGCGCCGTCCCACGCTGTGCGGCCGCCGCGTGCTGGTGGTCGACGACGACGAATCGGTCCGCAGCGCCGCCCACAGCCTGCTCGACCGCTTCGAGTGCGTCGTGGAAACCGCCCACGATGGCGACGAAGCCTTCTTCATGATCCGCAACGCATCGCTGGACTCCGCCTACGATGTCGTGATCTCCGCGATTCGCCTGCCCGACATGACAGGGTACGACCTGTATGTGAAACTCAAAGGGCTGAACGAGCCGGTGCCGATGATCCTCATGACCGGCTTCGGATATGATCGCGACCACACGATCGTGAAGGCCCGGCAGGCGGGCTTGCCTGCCAATGCGGTCCTCTTCAAACCCTTCCGTCTCGACCAGCTGCTGGAAACGGTGGAAGGCACGATCGAAACCGCTGGCAAAGTCCAGCAGGCGTAACCATGCTCTACCTGTTGGTGGCCCTGGCCATCTTGGGTCATTGGGCCCTTTGCATCTACGTGATCAACCGCCTGCACTCCACGGCGCTTCCTCCGTGGCTGATCAAGTGCATTGACTTCCTCTGGTATGTCATGCTCTTCATCTTGCCTGTGGTGGTGCTGTTCGTGGCGCTGGGACCGACGCCCGCCTGGTGGACCAGCCGGCCCGGGGCGCGACTGGCGACGCTCGCCTATGCCGGCCTCTGCTATGTCTCGCTGCCCGCCGTCATCCCCGTCTGGCTCAGCCACATCCGCCAGTCCAAGATCACGCGGCGGCTGGAGTCGAACGAGGCGACCGTGGTGGATGTCGAGCGGCATCTGGGGCGTTTGCCCAGCGGTTCAATCGCCACGACGGTCGCGGCGCGGCTGCCCTGCAACGACGTGTTCCAGTTGAGCGTCCATCGCAAGGTCATCCGACTGCCGCGGCTGCCCGCGAACCTCGACGGGCTGACCATCGCCCATCTGTCCGACCTCCATTTCACCGGCCGTGTGACTCGGCCCTACTACGATCTGATTGTCGACCAGGCCAACCAGCTGGAAGCCGACCTGATGGTGATCAGCGGCGACATCATCGACAAGCGGACGTGTTTTGGCTGGCTGTCGGAGGTGCTGGGTCGGTTGCGGGCGCGCGAGGGCGTCTACTTCGTGCTGGGAAACCACGACCTGCGGATCCACGACGAAGTAGGACTGCGGAACGAGCTGGTGAAGAGCGGCTTGGTGGACCTGGGTGGTCGGTTTGAGATGCGCGAGATCCACGGCTACCCGGTGGCCATCGCGGGCAACGAGCTGCCGTGGTTCCAGCCGGCGGCGAACATGCGGCAGATACCGACCGAACATCCGGCCGGCCGGCCGTTCCGCATCGCCGTCTCGCACAGCCCGGACCAGATCGAATGGGCCCGCCGCAACGATGTCGATCTCATGCTGGCCGGTCACACGCACGGCGGACAGATCCGCCTGCCCATCATTGGGCCGGTCTTCTCGCCCAGTGCCTACGGCGTGCGGTACGCTTCGGGCACGTTCTTCGAGGAGCCGACGCTGCTGCATGTGAGCCGCGGTCTCTCCGGCACCCGGCCCCTGCGGCTCAACTGCCCGCCCGAACTGGCCCTGCTGACGCTCCGCGGCGATCGTTGACGCAGCGAGGTGGCGCGATCTGCGGCCTAGCATGGTCACGCGATCGCAGGTCGTCGCCACTCACGGGACCAGCAGCGGCTTCACGATCCATTGCGTGAGCAGCGTGATCAGCACGATGCCGATCAGGTTCAGCCACCAGCCCGCGCGGATCATCTGGCCAATTCGCACATAGCCACCCGAGAAGACCAACGCGTTGGGCGGCGTGGCCACGGGCAGCATGAAAGCACAGCTGGCCGCCAGCGTCGCCGGGTACGCAAGCAGATACGGGTGCACTCCAAGGCTCGGTGCGAGCACGACCAGCAGGGGGACAAGCGTCGCGACGGTCGCCGCGTTGGACGTCATTTCGGTGAAGAAGATCACGAACGTCGTGACGATCAGGACCAGCGCGAGATCCGGGAGTCCCGCGAGGTGCGAGGCGTGGCTGCCCAGGAATTCGGCCACCTGGTTCGACGAGACGGCGTCGGCGAGGCTGAGGCCGCCGCCGAACAGCAGCAGCAGGCCCAGCGGAAGTTTCTCCGCCGTCTCCCAGTCGAGGACAAATTCGCGTCGCTTGACATCGACGGGGATCAGGAACAGGGCGATCGCGGAGCACATGACGATGCTGGTGTCGCTGAGTCCGGCGAACGGGCGCAGCGTACCGCTCGCCGTGCTCCACTCCAGCCCTTGCAGCCAGGGACGCACGACCCACAGCACGGCGGTGGCCAGGAACGCCAGCAGCGTAATCCATTCGCCGCGCCGCACCGCACCCAGCTTCCGCAACTCATTGTCCAGCAGCTCTTGGCCGCCCGCGATCGGCTCCGTCGGCAGTCGGAACAGGATCTTGGCCAGCAGCCACCAGGTGATGGGCAGGTAGACGAGCGTCAGGGGCAGGCCCACGCACAACCAGCGGGCGAAGCCGACGTCGGATCGAAACGCCTCGGGCGCGGAATCGCGCAGGTAGCTGACCAGGAACAAGTTGGTGGGCGTGCCCACGATCGTGGCCATGCCGCCGATGGATGCCGCGTAGGCGATGGTGAGCATGAGGCACGGACCGAGGCCGTTCGCACTGGGGCTGTCATCACGCCTCACGCCGGCCTCTTCCTTGCCGCCGCCGCGCGCCTCCGTGAGGCGCAGGACGCTGAGCGCGATGGGCAGCATCATGGCCGTGGTCGCGGTGTTGGACACGAAGGCGCTGATCAGGCCGGTGATCGCCATGAAGCCGGCGACGATCTGGGGAGGTCGTGTGCCGACCCGGCGCAACGCGCTGATGGCAATGCGCCGGTCGAGCTGCCAGCGCTGCATGGAGAGCGCGAGCAGGAAGCCGCCCATGAAGAGGAAGACCAGCGGATTGGCATAGGGTGCAGCCGCCTTCTCGATCGTGGAGATGCCCAGCAGAGGAAAGAGGGCGAGCGGCAGGAGGGCCGTGACGGCCATGTCGACCGTCTCCGTCAACCACCAGACACCCATCCAGACCATCATCGCCAACGTCCAGCGACCGCCGGCGGAGAACGGCACCAGCTGCTGGTGCGCGTCGCGATACTCCAGCGGCAGCATCTGGTAACAGGCCAGCGCCAGCAGAGGCCCCAGCAGCAGGCCGCACCACTGTATTGTGTTTCGCACGCGGATTCTCCCCGGAGGATTGCAGGGCCCGTTGGTCGCGGGGCCGGATCGCGTGCACATGGCGGTCGATCGCATCGCGCGGCAAAGCCTGCGGTACTGTCGAAGGTGACCCGGCCGCTAACCGGCCGGAAACACAGGGGACTCGGGCGCGTAGCGTTGCAGCAGCCAGAGCCACAGTGCCGCCTGGGCGAGACTCAGCAGCGTCACCGGAACGCCCACCCGCGCATGCTCGGCCCAGCCGATGCGGACGCCCTGGCGTTCCGCCTGGTCGACCACGATGATGTTCGCGATGCTGCCGACAATCAAGAGGTTTCCGGCGAAGGTGCTGGAGAGGGCCAGCACCGGACCCGCCAGCGGATGCTCGGCGAGCGGCAGGAGCAGCATGGTGGCCGGCACGTTCGACACCAGGTTTGACAGCAGAACGCTCAAGCAGAACAGCGTCGCCGGCTGCGACGGTTCCAGACCCGTCGCCCGCACCGACTCCATCATCGCCGCCAGGATGCCCGAACGCACGGTCGCTTCGTTGACGATGAACAACCCGGCGAACAACAGCAGCACGGGCCAGTCGAGCAGCGCGAGCAGGTCGCGTGAATGGAAGCGGCGGTTCATCAGCAGGAAGCCTCCCCCGGCCAACGCGAGCACCTCGCGGGGCACCTGCGTCGTCAGCATGCCAAGCACCACCAACGCGAGGACGACCAGGCCCTTCCAGGTCTGGCCGCGCAGGTAGTGCGTGGACGGCCAAGCCACGGCGTGTTCCGCCGCTCGCTCCCAACGTCCGCGGTATCGCCAAGCCAGGAAGGCCCAGACGGTCACCAGCCCCGTCAGCGTGGGCGGCAGCGCCTGCAGCAGGAAGCGGCCGAAGTCGAGATGCAGTCGTTGGCCGATGAGCATGTTCTGGGGATTGCCGATCAGCGTGGTGGCCGAACCGATGTTCGCAGCGCAGGCCAGCGCCAGCAGGAAGGGCACCGGGTTCAGGCGGCGATTCGCGCAACCTTGCGCGAGCATCGGCGCCATCGCGAGGCAGATGATATCGTTGCAGAGCAGCGCGGAAAGCACCCCGGCACTCAGCACGACCAGCGCCAGCAAACGGTTCGGCGTCACCGGACACTCGGCTAACCAGCGCGTGAAGCGATCGTAGAAACCGGCCAGCCGCAGTTGGGCCGAAATCAACATCAGGCCCAGCAGCAGACCGATGGTCGGCGTGTCGATGGCCTGCCACGCTGCGGGCGGTGTGAGGCGCCCGGCAACGACCACCGCGATCGCGCCGAGAATGGCCGCGCCGGTCCGGTCGATCGCCAGTCCCGGCAGGCTGCCCATCAGCATGGCCAGGTAGACGACGGCAAAGAGAAGCAGTTGAGTAAAGTCGATCGACGAGTTCAACAGGTCGTTCAAGGCGTGGTATTCCGAACGCGGGGAAGGTGGGGCCTGCGGCAGTTGGGCTGTTCGCTGGCGGGCTGTTCGCTGGCCGATGGTACGAGCGACCGGGCGGCCGTGGCAAGCGGAACCGCGGCGATTCGGGCGCGTCTCGGACGCGCGTGACGCGGGCGCGTGTCCCGGAACGGCGACGAACCGAAGGCGGAAGTTCGGCGGACTTGTTCACGGTCGGGAGCGTTCTGCTAGCGAATCGTGACGCGAACCTGTCCAGCGAGCTTGCTGCGGGCGGGCAAGTTCTTGTGATGGGCCGGAACGGGCGTAGAATGGCCGTCAGCCGGCGACCTCCGCCGGGCGTACCGGGTTACGGAGGCCTTTCGTCATGTTCCGCATCTCCATGGGAAGAAGCGGCGGCCGTTATTGCGACGGCCTGTCGCGGCGCAGTTTCCTGCAACTCGGCGTGGCCGGCATGGCCTCGGTGGGACTGCCCGAGGTGCTTCGTGCGACCACCGTTGCCCGCGGCGAGGGCGGAGCGTCCCGGGATACGCGCGTCATCCTCATCTGGATGGACGGCGGACCCGGGCACATGGATATGTACGACCTCAAGCCCGAGGCGCCGGCCGAGTATCGCGGCATCTGGTCGCCGATCAAGACGAACGTGCCGGGCATCGAAGTGACGGAGCTGTTCCCGCTGCAGGCGCGGATCGCCGACAAGTTTTCCATCGTCCGCTCGTTGCACCATGATAATGGCGATCACTTCACCGGCGCGCACTGGATGCTCACAGGACGCGACGCTGGCGTGAACGGCGCGGCGACGGCGGGCAAGTTTCCTTTCTTCGGTTCGATCGCCACCAAGGTGCTCGGCCCGCGCCAGCCAGGCATGCCCGCGAATGTTTCGGTACCGTACTCGATGAGTGTCGGTCAGCGGCCCGGCTACTTCGGCGGCAACTACCTGGGCAACGACGCTAATCCGTTCGAGACCGAGGCGGATGCCAACTCCGAACCGTTCAAGGTGCCCAACATCAATCTGCTCGACTCGCTGTCCGTCCAGCGGCTCGAAGACCGTCGCCGACTGCTCAACGAGTTCGACCGCATGCGGCGGAACGTCGATCGCAGCGGCTTGATTCGCTCCATGGACCGTTTCGACATGGAGGCTTACGACCTGGTGGCGAATGGCCGGGCGCGCGAAGCGTTCGACATCGGCCGCGAGGACGCGGCGCTTCGCGAACGGTACGGCCGCAACTCGTGGGGCCAGAGCGCCCTGCTGGCGCGACGGCTGGTGGAGGCCGGCGTGACGTTCGTCACCTGCCACCTCGGCGGCTGGGACCACCACTGGGACCTCAAGAAGGGCATGGAAGACTACCTGCCGCGCGTCGATCGCCTGATGTACGGTCTGCTGACCGACCTGGAAGAGCGTGGATTGACGGAGAAAGTGCTGGTGGTGGTGTGCGGCGAATTCAGTCGCACGCCGCGCATGAACGACGGAGGCAACGGGGGTGCGCCTGGCAGCATGGGCACGCCTGGACGCGACCACTGGGGCAATTCGATGTTCTGCATCTTGGCTGGCGGGGGCCTCCGCAACGGCCAGGTGGTCGGCTCGACCGATCGCCTTGGGGAGACGCCCAAGGATCGCCCGCTCCGTCCCGGCGACATCCATCAGACGATCTATCGCGTCCTGGGCGTCGACCCGCATACGCACTTCCTCGACCGAGCCGGTCGACCCTCACCGGCCATTGATCACGGATCGCCGATTGAGGAACTTCTCTAAGTTCATGAGACCGGACTCCTTTTCCGGCACCCTTGGGTAGAAATGAGACCTGACGCCATGCCCTCGGTCCGAACGATCGCGACCGCCAGCCTGCTGCTGCTGCTGGGCTGGTTCGGGTTTCTGGACATGGCTGCAGCGCAGACAGTGCCCGCGCTTGCATCAGCTGGGGGCGACTTCGCGGAAGTGATTGGCCCGCTGCTTCGACATCGGTGCGTCAAGTGCCATGGCCCGGTGGACGCGAAGGGCGGGTTGGACCTGAGTACGGCAGCCGGAGTGCTGCGGGGCGGTGAGTCGGGGGCGGCGGTGAGTCCGCATGACGTGGAGCAGAGTCCGCTGTGGACGCGGGTGCGCGACGACGAGATGCCGCCGGAGGAACCGCTGTCGGGCGAGGAGCGGGAGCAGCTGCGGGCTTGGATCTCGGCGGGCGCGCCGGGGCTGGGCGAAGCGTCGCAGGTCGCAGGCGTATCCGGAAACGCATCCGCCGGCGCCGCCACGCACTGGGCCTTCCGACCGCTGGTCTCGGTCGTGCCGCCCGCGGTCCGCGACGCATCGCGCGTGCGGACGCCCGTCGATGCGTTCGTGCAGCAGCGACTGGAAGCGGTCGGGCTGGGGCTGGCGGAGGAGGCCGATCGTGCGACGCTGGCGCGCCGCGTGTGCTTGGTGCTGACCGGACTCCCGCCCTCCCCGGAACTGGTGCGGCAGTTCCAGGAGGACTCCAGTCCCGATGCCTACGCGCGCCTGGTCGATCGCCTGCTGGCCAGCCCGCAGTATGGCGAACGCTGGGCGCAACCCTGGCTCGATGCCGTGGGCTACGCCGACTCCAACGGCTACTTCAACGCCGATACCGACCGGCCCTTCGCCTATCGCTATCGGGATTGGGTGATTCGAGCCCTGAACCAGGATCGCCCCTTCGATCTTTTCCTGCGCGAACAACTATCGGGCGATGCGCTCAGCGGCTGGAAGCCGGGTGACGTGGCGACACCGGAGCAGATCGAGCTGCTGGAGGCCACGCACCTCCTGCGAAATGGACAGGATGGTACCAGCGAAAGCGATGGCAACCCCGATGAGCTGCGAGTCGATCGCTACACGGCGCTGGAGTCGTGCCAGCAGAATATTGTGAGCGCGCTGCTGGGTCTGACCTCGCAGTGCGCCAAGTGCCACGATCACAAGTTCGAGCCGATCACGCAGGCGGACTATTTTCGCGTGCAGGCGATCTTCTATCCGGTATTTCCGGCGGCGCACGCAGAACTGTGGCAGAAGCCGCAGCAGCGCGTCGTGCATGCGTATACGCGCGAGCAGAAGGCTCAGTGGGAAGCGGACGTTGCGGCAGCCGAGGATGAAGCCGCGCGACGGCGGCAGGCGTACGTCGACTGGGCGCGAACGGGCCGGCCTGCCGGTGAGTTGCTGTTCGCGGACGAGTTCGCGGGTGAATCGCTCGCAAACCAATGGTCGTCCACCGTACCCGGCGATGACGGCCCCGCGGGCCTTGTGCCCGTGCGGCTGGATGAGCCGACCACGCGACCCGCGGCGCGGATTCGCGAAGGCCGCTTGGAGATCGCCGAGGGGGGAACGCAAGGCAGCAGCTGGCTCGTCACCGCCCGGAAGTTCGCCTGGACTCCTCCGCATGTCGGCGATGCGCTGGAAGTCACGTTCGATCTGGTGCACGATCGCCTGCCCGACTCGGCTGCGCCCACTCCCGGCTTGCCAGCCGGTGATGCGGGTAGCGGTGATTCGGGCGCAGCGCGCATCGGCTACCTGATCGCTCTTCGCGATTTCGACGACAGCTCCGCGGAATCCACGGGCAACCTGCTGGTCGATGGCAATCCGCAAGGCAGCTCCACGGTCTATTTCGACCATCCCGGCGCGGATGCGTCGCGCACCGCGAAGCTGGGGGACACAGGATACACGCCCGGCCATCGCTACGGGCTGCGACTGACGCGTGTTGCGGAGGCGGAAGTGCTGGTCGAACAGTTGGTGGATGGTCTGCCCGATCGGACCACGCTGAAGCTGGCGCCGAACGAACTGCCGGAGGGCGCTTTAGGATTCGAGTTCTGTTGCGGACGCAGTTTCGTGGTCGACAATCTGCGCGTCGAACGGTTTTCGAGCGCGGGTGGGCCGGCGGGCGAAGGCTATGCGGCATGGAGCGAGGAGCTGGAGAAACGACGCCAAGCGGCGGAGGAAGCGAAGGAGCGGGCGCGGCAGTTGACGCAGGAGCCACCGGGCGCGATCGCCTGGGCTGCGGATACGGTCGGCGCGGGCCGCGCCGGTGCGAGCCAGTCTGGCGCGAGTCAGGCGGGTGCCGATGCAGCGGAGGTCGTGCCGGCCGTGCATCGGCTGGTGCGCGGCAACTATGCCGAGCCGGCCGAGGTCGTCGAGCCGTCGCTGTTCGCGTTCCTGCTGGATGACGAGGGCGAGGTGAAGGGTTCGTCGGGGAGTGACCTACCTGCGGCGCCCGATCTCCAGCGATCGGGCGCCGCGCGGCGGGTGTGGCTGGCGAACCAGCTGACGGCCGTCGATTCCCGCGCCGCCGCGCTGATGGCTCGCGTGCAGATGAACCGGCTCTGGCAGTCGATGTTCGGTGCCGGGATTGTCGCAACGCCGGAAAACCTGGGGCTGAGCGGTGCGGTTCCGTCGCATCCCGAACTGCTGGACTGGCTGGCCGTCGAGTGGGTACGCTCGGGTTGGAGCGTTAAGGCCATGCATCGCCGCGTGGTCCAGTCCGCCGTTTTCCGCCAGCGGGGCATTGGGAGTGACGAGGCGGCCGGGTTGGCGGCCGATCCGGCCAACCGGCGGTTGTGGCGTTTTCCGCTGGTGCGGCTGGAGGCGGAGGCGATCCGCGATGCGATGTTGGCGGTCAGCGGCGACCTGGATACGCGACTCGGTGGCTCCTATGTGTCGACGCAGCGTGATGGGGCGGGGGAGGTGCTGGTGCCGGAAGATTCGCCCGGCCATCGCCGGCGCTCTATCTACCTGCAGCATCGACGCACGCAGGTCGTCAGCCTGCTGCAGGTGTTCGACAGCCCGTCGATCGTGTTCAACTCCACGCGCCGCGCACGCACCACCATGCCGCTGCAGTCACTTACGCTGCTGAACAGTGGGTTCGTACGCAGCCGCGCGGCCAACTGGGCGGTGAAGCTGGAAAGGGACTGGCCCGTGGAGGCGCGGCGACTGCAGCAGGCGTTTCGCGCGGCCTACGCGCGGGAATTGAGTGAGGAAGAACGCGTGGCGGCGGAACAATTCCTGGCGACACAGCAGGCCGTGTATGGCGCGGCGAGCAACGCAAGGCGGCTGGCGTGGGTGGATCTGTGCCACTCGCTGCTGGCCAGCAACGAATTCCTGTACGGCGAGTAAAGGGGCGTGGCAGTGCGAACGAAACCAACTCCAACGGGGCAGGGTCCTGCGGAAGGGCGATCCGGGTGGGTGCGCGGACCGCAGTCGCTCGCGTACCCCGAATGGACGCGGCGGATGTTCTTGGCGAACCATGCCGGCGGCATTGGAGCGTTCGCGCTGGCGCAGTTGCTGGGACACACGCAGGCCCAAGGTGCGAGCGATGCGCTGCCCGACCGCGAGCCCCGCGCGCGATCGGTCATCTGCCTGTTCCAGCACGGCGGCCCGAGCCAGATGGATCTGTTCGACCAGAAGGCGACCCTGCAGAAGTACCACGGCCAGGCTTATCCAGGCGGCGACTTGGAAGTGCATTTCGATAAACAGGCCGGCAATGTGCTCGGCAGCCCCTTCCGATTCGCACGCCACGGACGCTGTGGCATGGAACTCTGCGAACTGCTGCCACACACGGGCTCCATCGCCGACGAGATCACGCTCATTCGCTCGATGACCACGGAGTCGGTGGATCATGAGTCGGCGTTGCGATTGATCCACACCGGCAAGTTCCTGGCGGGGATGCCTTCGTGGGGGTCGTGGGCCGTGTACGGACTGGGTTCCGCGAACGACAACCTGCCGGCCTACGTGGTGCTCTCCGATCCGGGCGGGCTGCCCGTCGATGGCGAACGCAACTGGTCCTCGGGCTGGCTGCCGGCCGTCTACCAGGGGACCCCGTTTCGTGCCGGGGACAACCCGGTGCTGAACCTGCAGACTCCCGGGGAGGTTCCACCGCCCGCGCGTGCGTCGCAACTGGAGTGGCTCCAGTCACTGAACCGGCGGCACCAGGCGAAGCACCCGGAGAACTCGGAGCTGTCGGCCCGCATCAGCAACTTTGAGATCGCCGCGCGGATGCAGTCGACGGTACCGGAGGTGCTGGACTTGTCGCGGGAGTCGGCGGCGACCCAGAAAATGTACGGTCTCGATCGCCCCGAAACGGCCGAGTACGGTCGGCGTTGCCTGATGGCGCGGCGGCTCGTGGAACGCGGGGTCCGGTTCGTGCAGATCTTCCTCAGCGGCCAGCCGTGGGACACGCACAACAAGAACGCCGAGAGCCTGCGAGGCCTGTGTGACCGCACCGACCAGCCGAGCGCGGCCTTGGTTCGGGATTTGAAACAGCGCGGGTTGCTGGAGTCGACGATTGTGCTGTGGACGGGCGAATTCGGCCGCCTGCCGATCTCCCAGGGGACCGATGGACGCGACCACAACCGGCACGCCTTCTCGCTCTGGCTTGCCGGGGGCGGTTTTAAGTCCGGTTACGCGCACGGCCAGACGGACGACTTTGGATATCGGTCCGTGCAGGATGTGGTCAGTGTCCATGATCTGCACGCGACGCTGCTGCACACACTCGGCCTCGACCATCGTCGGCTCGCGGTCCTGCACGATGGCCGCGAAACGAGTCTCACGGATCCGGAAGTGACGGGAGCCAAGGTGCGGCACGAACTACTGGTGTAAGGGTAGTTTTTCAAGGTCGTTATGCGGGAGGCGGCATCAGCGGTAGAATGAGGGAAGTGAACGCATCGGATAGCGCGATCAGGACCCGACCCTGGGGGCTGAAGAGCGGATCCGCAGGGAATGGTGCGTGAGACACACCGGCAACCGCAGGCGTTCAAAGAGCGAAGCGGCGCGGCAATCGACGCAGTGGCCTCCTTGTTAGCGAGTTCTTCCATGCACAGCGGGCATTCAGCAGGCTCGGAAATTCGCAGGGTGGATCGGGTGTCCGACCAGCCCCGGATCGGCCTGTTCTCGCTGCGCCAGCTGAACAAGCAGGTGTACCGCAGTTCGCTGTACGAGTTCGAGGATGTGATCGCATCGAGTGAGAACGTCGACCTGGTCGAAGCGGTCGGGCTGCCTCCGCGGTTCAACTGGTTGAACCTGAAGCTCGAACGGTACGCCGAGCGTTACTTCAACACCGACATCTTCCCGGGCACGCGTTTCAAGCCTAAGCCGCTGGAGGGCCCTTACGACCTGCTGGTCGCCATCTGCCAGAAAGAGGACGATCTTCGCTTCCTACGCCGCATTCCCGACTGGCGCAAGCACTGCACGAAGGCCGTCTGCTGGATCGACGAGCTGTGGGCGTCGCGGGTCGAGAGTTACCCGCGGCAACTGGAACTGCTGGCCGATTTCGATGCCGTGTTCCTGGGTTTTTCGACCACCTTGCCGGTCGTGCAGCGGCGGCTGGCGGCTCCCTGCTACCATCTGCCCGTGGGCGCGGACACCCTCGCCTTCAATCCGTTCCCGCAGGCTCCTGAACGCACGATCGACCTCTACTCGATGGGGCGTCGCGCGCCGATCACACATGCGATGATGCTGGAGATGGCACGGACGCGGGGCCTTTTCTACATGTACGATTCGGCGCCGCTCGGATCCGTCACCAAGCCAACCGAGCATCGTCGGATGCTGGCCAGCCTGATCCAGCGCACGCGGCTCTTCCTGGTCGCCCCGGCCAAGGTGACGTCCCCGCACGAGACGCAGGGCCAGACGGAAGTAGGCACGCGATACTTCGAGGGAGCGGCGGGGGGAGCCATTTTGGTGGGCGAGAGGCCCAACCTGCCAGCCTTCGAACAGGACTTCGACTGGCCGGACTCGGTGGTGCACCTGGCCTATAACAGCGACGATCCTACCCAGTTGCTGGAACTGCTGGCGGATCCGCAACGCATGCGGACCATTCACGAGCGGAACGCGAGCCAGAGTTTGCGGCGCCATGATTGGGCGTATCGCTGGCGCGACATGCTGCTGGCGCTGGGGATGCCCCTGCCCCGCAACCTGCAGCAGCGCATCCAGCGCTGCCAGGATGCGGCCGACCAGATTGATCGCAACGTCTCTCCGTTGCTGTCGGGGCACGCGCTGTTTCGCTAGACGCGTCACGCTCGACGCGTATCGTTCTTTCCCCGTTACGTGGGCGAAGGGGTTTCGCGCGCAGACGGCTCATCGCTCGGCACGCTGCCGCGCATTTTCTTCGTCAGCGCGGTTGGGGAACACGACGCAGCGTGTAGTAGCCCTCGGCCGGGAAGAACGGCCTGTCGTCTCCGGCCAGCGACTGCAACTGGAACGCATAGACGCGCCCCGCCTCGAGCGGCCCCAGTTCGACCAGCGCTTCCAGGCGATTGCTGGAGACGGATACGCGCCGGATACGTTCCTCGCGGTGGTCTTGGTCGTCTCCTCCGTAGGCGGGTGTGGAGACGCGGTAGGCGGACGTGATGCGATAGTGTAGCGAGTCGGCCGCGCGGGCAGCGTCCACGGGGTGGCTGAAACGCACTAGGAAACCGGTCGGACGAGCGTGGATCTCGGCGATACCGATGGGCATCGTCCGCGCGTCGCAGGTCAGCCGCACGATCTCGCCGACATTGTTCGCGCCGCCCCAGCCGCTGTCGCGCAGTCCGCCGACATAGAGTGCGTTGTCGGGACCGATCGCGGCGCAGATCGGACCAAGGAGACGCTCCTCCCCCGACTCCGTCTCGCGACTCATCGGGTAGACTGCTCCCTGCCACACGCCCTCCACCGATTCCAAGCTCATCCGCACCAGACGCCGCGTGTCGTATTCACAGCCGACCAGATGCCCTTCCCAGGGCCCGAAGGTGGCGGGCTGGTCACCGCGCCCGCGGAGGAAACCGATGCCGTTCACGCTGCGCGTCCACGGATGCGGCAGTTCGATCGCCGCCGTGTGCACGGGGGCCGCTGTCGTCGCGCCGTCGCGCTCACGCCGGTTGATGAAGCCATAGTGAGCCCCCGGCTCGATGTGGTTCAGTTCGTTGTAGGCGTTGTAGTTGCCTTGGTTGTCGGTGGCGAAGAGGCGATCGTGCGAGTCGAGAGCCAGTCCCATCGGAAATCGCTGGCCAGCGGCGAATTCGTTGAGCGTGTACCAGCGCGGCTCCTCCTCGGACGGTTCACGCGGTGCCAGCTGCAGGATGCGGCCGCGCAGCCGGGCCGCCTCTGCGGAACGATCGTCCTGCTGGCAGGGAAGCCCCACGTAGTAGCGGCCGTGGCGGTCGATCGGCAGCCCCACCGCCCAGTCATGGTAGTCGTCTGTGTGACCCCAGCCGTCGGCGATCATTCGCATGCGGTCCGCCCGCAGGTCGTGGTCGTCATCAAAGAGTCGCAGCAGGCCGGTCTTCGTCAGCACATCCACGGCGCCGCCGCGTACGGCCAGTCCGTAGGGCGTCGCCAGTTCGTCGCTGAACGCGTGCAGCGTCTCCTCGAGTCCATCGCCATCGGAATCCGTGGCGACGACCACGCGACCCTTGAGCGAGGCGAACAGCAGAGGCGACTTACCGCCGGGCGCGTGCGAGGCTCCATCGGCGCCGGATGGCAGCCAGTCGATCGCGGTGGGCATCTCCTCCATCGGAATCGGCAGTCGCTGGCCACGGAAGCCCGGCACGCAGTCGATCGCCGTCGCTTCACGCGGGCTGGTCGGGCCCGCTGGCTGCGTCAGCTCCGCGCGATCCGACCCGGCGACGATCGGGAAGCGATCGGTCCGCAGCTGCGTGAGGTAGTCCACGACCACGCGCAGCGTCGCGAACTCGCCGCGCTCCGGTGGGCCGTCCGTTCGGGGGCCGGTTCCCTCGTCGGGAAACAGCGTCAGCACGCCGTCGGCCGACAGCGACGCCGAACCTCCCGAGACGCCGTGCCAGCGCAGGAACGTGTGCGATCCATCGTGCAGCGTGCCTTGGGCCTGATCGACTCGCCACGCAGACGCGGCCTTTCCATCGTGGGGCTGCAGGGTAAGTTTCAGTTGAGCGCGGCGTGGGACGCGCTGCACCAGGAGTTCGCGCTGGAAGCCCGCTGAGTCGTGGTCTCCTGGACGATCCAGCACGCGCCAGGTCTGCTGCACGAGAAGCAGGTGGTGAGCGTCGGCGTTATCGTTGGCAGGCGCGCCGGGGCGGTGGAAGCGGGGTCGATGCTGGAAACGGATGCCGTCCTCGAGGTGCGATACGTCGTCGATGCGGGTGTAGAACTGGCCGTCGCGTCTCGGTTCCCAGGTCGCCTCGGGGAGGACGAGCGACAGTTCAGGCGTGGTCGCGTCACTGTGCCAGACCTTCTGGCCCGCGGGCTCCCAATACCAGCGCTTGCCTTCCGTTCGCTGGTAGGCCATGTCGCCGAGTGACCAGCGGACGAGTCGCGCGGCTTCGAAGTCGTAGAGCCCGTTATGGCGATTGGGGAATCCCACGAGCAGAGGATAGATCCAGGTGCGTGACGTGCTGGTTCCCGCAGCTTCGTGGACGATATCGTTCAGCACCAGGGGTCGGGCGTGGACGGCGGCATCGACATGGCGCAGCACGCGCACCGGGTCGGGACGCGGTGGGGAGAAGAGCGGTTGGTTCAATCCATGCCAGAGTGCTGCGAGTTGGTCATCGAGGTGTCCGTCCAGCACACCGGCGACGCCGACCTGGATCGAAGGCATCTCCATGCGCGCCGCGATGCGGGCGGGGTTGCGCACGAAAACCGCGAACCATTCGGGGCGGATGCGCTGGCCCAGCAGGTGCAGGTTAGGGCCCTGCTTGCCGGGTTCCGATCGCGCGGGCGCGACGCTACCGATGGCGTGGCAGCTGACGCAGCCGAAACCGTCGGCGGTCACCAGCCGTGATCCGGCCAGCAGGAGTTCCGCCTCGGGTCGTGTCGGGGAGGTCAGGAATGTGGCCGTTCCGTCGGCGAACTCGTCGCGCTGGTCGACCTCGCGAAGATGGTCCGCCAGCGACTCCCGCTCCCCTGCCCTCCACGCATACCGGGGCATCCGCACGCGCAGCCATGGCCTGCGCGGCGGCTCCGTGGCGTTCAGGGCATCGTGCAGCGCAGCGGTCTGCAGTTTGGCTCCGACGGTCTTCAGCGTTGGAGGAAGCAGCGCGTCGGCGAGTGGAGCCATCGTCGGATCGTGCGTCGTGAGGTGGGCTACTTCGCGCTCCAAGCGGGGCTCCGCGTCGCGCGCATGGCATGCGAGGCAGTTCCGCTCCTCCAGCGTCATTGCGCCGCGGGGCGCAGCAGCGGGCCGATATGCTGCGAGTGCGCGAACGTCGGCAGCCGCGAGGCGATAGCCGGGCTGCACCGTTGTCGGCTGCTCAGTCGTCGACAGCACAGCCGTTGGACTTACAGTTGGCGCGGAGGCGGGGCAGCCGGCGGACCAGTCTGCAGTCGCCTCCAGGCGATTGCGCGGTACCTCGCGATGCTCCTCCGCGTCGTCGGGTCCGCGATGGCAGGCGTGGCAACGATGCCGCCGGAACGCCGCGCGACCGGCTTCGCGAGATGCGTCGTTAGGC
>CAZUJM010000013.1:44466-50773 GCA_964620405.1 uncultured Pirellulaceae bacterium
AGGGGATCATGTAGCGATCTACACGGCCCCGAAGGAGGGAAGGGTGAGCGACGTTCCTGTTTGCGACTGTCACGCCGAACCCATGTATTGGAACAAGGATGCCGGGAGGAGGAACGGTGGTATTTGGAGATGCGTCGTTAGGCGGAGCGTTGTCATGCGGAGCGTCGATACGCGGCGCGTGGACTGGCGCGTCGCTGTCTCGCGGACTGCGTCGAGTCGACAAGTACGCGGCCAGATGCGTGCGTTCCTCGACGGACAGCGCGAACACCGGCATACGATGGTCGCGGTTGAGCGAGGCCGGGTCTTGCAGCCAACGGGCGAAGTAGGTTTGGGGCCGTTTGTCGGCGACGCGCGACAGGTCGCCTCCGCCGAACGGTTGGTCGAGGGACAGTTGACGCGTCGAGTCGTCGGGTGGCGACTCGGGATGGCAGGCCAGGCAGCCAAGGGAAACAAACAGCGTGCGGCCCGCGGCCGGGTCGGCAGTGGCTGGGTCGGCGGGTTCGGCGAGTTGCGGGTCGGGCGGAGCGAGCAGGTAGTCGGCCAGCTGCCGGGCCTCCGTTTCGGACACGGCGACGTACGGCATGCGGCGATGCGGCGTGGACGAGGGCGTATCGGGGTCGGGGGCTTTCGCGAGCAGCCAGTCCACCAGCCAGTCGCGATGCAGCTGCCCAGCCAGCTGGTCGAGGGCCGGCGCGGGCAGTGGTGCCACGCCCGCGATCGCGTCGTGGCAGGCGTCGCAGCGCAGGGCGCGGTACAGCTGGCGTCCTCGCTCCTCCGGTGCGATGGTTTCCTCGAGAGGCTCATCGAGCGATTCGGCGAGTTCCGCTGCTACGTCTTCGCCGCCGTGGACAGGCTGCGCGGCGGCGGGAGCTGGTGGAAGTGCGAGGGTTCCGGCGACGCAAGCCGCCAGCAGGCAGCCGCCGACCGAGGCTTGGCGGAGACGTGCGCGAAGCGCGGACGCGAGACGAGCGACCTGCGATCGGAATGGCATGGCGGGTTGTCCCCCGTGGCTCATGCTTGTTTGCGCGACAGGGCGATGCGCCGTCGCTGCGTGTCGACTTCCAGCACTTTGACGCGCACGATATCTCCGACAGCGACCACCTCGCTGGGATCCTTGATGTAGGTGTTCGCCAGTTCGGAGACATGGATCAATCCATCCTGGTGCACGCCGATGTCTACGAACGCGCCGAACTTGGTAACGTTCGTGACCACGCCCTCCAGCGTCATCTGCGGCCGCAGGTCGCCGATCTCCTGCACGCCCGCCGCGAACTCCGCCGTGCGGAACTCCTTGCGCGGGTCGCGGCCCGGCTTGGCGAGTTCCGCGAGGATATCCTGCACAGTAGGCAGGCCGACCTCGTCGTTGACGAAATCGCGAGCGTCGAGCTGGGCGACGAGCGCGGCGTTGCCGACCAGCGTGCCGGAGGGAACGCCCAGCTGGCGGGCCATGCGCTGGACCACAGGGTAGCTTTCCGGATGGACGGCGGACGCGTCCAGCGGATCGCGTCCGTCGCGGATGCGCAGGAACCCGGCCGCCTGTTCGAATGCCTTCGCGCCCAGCTTCGGAACGCGGTTCAGCTGCTTGCGATCCTCGAAGCGTCCGTTCTCGTTGCGATATTCCACGATGCGTTCGGCCAGTTTCGGTCCGATGCCGGCGACGTACGACAGCAAGGCGGGGCTGGCCATGTTGACGTCGACGCCCACCGAATTGACACACGACTCGACTTCGCGATCAAGGCTCTTCTTCAGCGCCGTCTGGTTCACGTCGTGCTGGTACTGTCCCACGCCGATCGACTTCGGATCAATCTTCACCAGTTCGGCGAGCGGATCTTGGAGACGATGGGCGATGCTGATCGCGCCGCGGACCGTCACATCGAGATCCGGGTATTCCTTGCCCGCCAGTTCGCTGGCCGAGTAGACGGACGCGCCGGATTCATTAACAAGGACGCGGCGAATCGACAGTCCTGCGTCGCGAAGGAAGCTGGTAACAAAGGCATCCGTTTCGCGCGAGGCAGTGCCGTTGCCGATGGCGATCAGTTCGACTCCGTGGCGAGCGATCAGTTGCTGGAGGATGCGGGCGGCACCCTGCGTGTCGCTGCGCGGCGGAGTCGGGTAGATGGTGGCCGTGTCGAGGAACTTGCCGGTGCCGTCGACGACCGCGACCTTGCAGCCGGTGCGGAAGCCGGGGTCGAGGGCGAGGGTGACTTGGGGGCCGGCTGGGGGCGCGAGGAGCAGTTCGCGGAGGTTGCGCGCGAAGACGCCGATCGCGTCCTCGTCGGCGGCCTCCTTCATCTGCTGCAGCACCGCCGACTCGATAGCGGGCCGCAGCAGCCGGTCGTAGCAGTCACGTGCCGTGCGGCGGAGATCTTCGTGGAATTCAAATCGCGGGTTTGTCACCATCCGTCCTGCCAGCTGGCTGGCGAGCGAATCGTCGTCGAGCGCGAGTTCCACGCGCAGCATTCCTTCGGCTTCGCCACGCATCATCGCCAGGAAGCGATGCGAAGGAACTCGCTGCACGGGTTCGGTGTGGTCAAAGTAGGAGGCGAACTTCTCGGCCTCTTCCTTCTTGCCTCGCTTGACCTGCGCGTGGATGCGTCCATCGCGGGCTGCGCGGAGAAGCCACTGCCGCGCGTCGGCTCGTTCGGACCACTGCTCGGCGACAATATCGCAGGCGCCGTCCAGCGCCGCCTGTTCGTCCGGGACTTCATTGGCCGGACTGATGTAGTCGCGCAGCACGGCGGAACGCGAGCGGCCGAGCGGCTGTTGGGCGAGCAGCAGGTCGGCCAGCGGCTGCAGGCCGCGCTGCCGCGCCACGGTGGCGCGCGTCTTCCGCTTGGGCTTGAAGGGCAGGTAGAGGTCCTCCAGGAGCTTCTTGTCCTGGCAGGTGACAATCTGTTGTCGTAGCGTGTCCGTCAGCAGGCCCTGCTGGTCGATCGATTTGAGGACGGTCTTCTTGCGGTCGGCCAGTTCGCGCGCGACCGCGAGGCCATCTTCCAGTTGCCGCAGGACCAGTTCGTCCAGGCTGCCGGTGACCTCCTTGCGATAGCGGGCGATGAACGGCAGCGTGTTGCCCTCGTCCAGCAGCCGCGCCACGGCCGCGACCTGTCGAGGATCGATCTTGGCGGCGCGGGCCAACTGCTGGAAAACGGCCGCTTCGTCGTAGCAGTCGAACAGGGTGTCCGGGTCGTGCGTCATCGGGGTGTGGCTTCTAAACGGGGCGGTTGGGGGCGAAGGGGCTGGCGGACTTGGCCTGTTGTCCGTCGCCTGGGGGGCGACAGGTGGCGGGAATCGACCGGTCGGGAGGGCTCTCCGGCGGCCCGAATCCTCGTCGGAGGTCACGAATTCGCCGGCGGCATGGTAGGAAGGAGATTCCAAAATGGCCTTGACCGGCGGGGGTTCCATGATACCTTTAAGGCACAACTAGGTGCGAGACCGGCGTAGGCGATGCCTTTGCTGCGTTCATTCGACTTCGACTTAAGCGGCCATCTCGGCCCCGAAACGATGCGAACCACAGACGGTTCGCGGCATGTGCCCGACCCGGGAATCCCTCCGATAAGGATGGGGAGGATTGGCGGCGCAGACTCGGGCGACTTGTGGTTTCTTTCTTGCGACCGCGACTGATTTTCTTGCTCCTCAGCATCCGCCGGATGTCCGGTGGAACGAGCCTTGTCGCGCCGGGAACGGATCGATCCCGTACGCATCATCGCGAAACCTTCGTATCAGGCAGCGTTCGTTGATCGGCTTGTCCGGTCAAGGAAATGTCGCCGTGCAGGCCTCGCAGCAGACGCTGCGCCTTAGTTCGGCTCCGATCAGATCGGCAGCGACGGGACTGGGGCGGATCGCACGGTGGATCGGTTGTCTTGATGGACGGGACATGCGATGGGAAGCCGCGGAAGCGGTGTGCTGCCGGCTGAATATGCCTGGCATGCAGTGCGGGGAGGCTCCCGAGTTTTGTGTGGCCCGGGCTCTTGAATGGGCTCGTCGGTAATGGCCGCGCAGTTTTTGTTTTCAGAAGAGAGAGATTTGATGAGTTTTCAAGACCTTGGCTTGTCCGATTCGTTGCTCCGCGCCGTTCGCTCGGAGGGTTACGAACAAGCCACTCCCATTCAGATGCAGGCCATTCCTGCGATTCTGGAGGGTCGCGATCTGATGGGCTGTGCCCAGACGGGTACGGGCAAGACGGCGGCGTTCGCGTTGCCGACGATTCAGCGGCTGGTGGCAAGCCAGCCGGTGGCCGATGCGGCCACGCCGAAGGGCCGTTACGGCGACCGTGCTCGTCCCGTGCGGGCGCTGGTGATCTCACCGACGCGCGAACTGGCCGTGCAGATTGCCGACAGCTTCCGTGCCTACGGCCGGAATAGCCGACTGGCCCACACGGTGATCTACGGTGGCGTGAGCCAGAATCCGCAGGTTCGGGCGTTGCAGTCGGGTGTCGATGTGGTGATCGCCACGCCGGGACGGCTGCTGGACCTGATGAACCAGGGTTATCTGGACCTGAAGAAGGTTGAGATCCTGATCCTGGACGAAGCGGACCAGATGTTCGACATGGGCTTCATCCACGACCTCAAGCGGATCGTGGCGGCCCTGCCGCGCGAGCGTCAGACGCTGATGTTTTCGGCGACGATGCCGCCGGAGATCAAGGCCCTGGCGACGCAGTGGCTGCGTGAGCCGGAGTTCGTGCAGGTGGCGCGCGTCTCGAAGCCGGCCGAGCAGGTGAAGCAGTCGGTGTACCATGTGGAATCGCGGCATAAGCCGCACCTGTTGGCGCACTACCTGCGGACCAGTGACTGCACGCGGACGCTGGTGTTCGCCCGCACGAAGCACGGCGCCGATCGGCTCGTCAAGCAGCTGTCTCGCAGCGGCATCGTGGCGGAGGCGATTCATGGCAACAAGAGCCAAAATGCCCGCCAACGCGTGCTGCAGCAGTTCAAGTCGCGCAAGTCGGGCGTGCTGGTGGCGACGGATGTTGCCGCTCGCGGACTGGATGTCGACGGCATCTCGCATGTGATCAACTACGAGCTTCCGGAGGTGCCGGAAACGTACGTGCACCGCATCGGCCGCACGGGCCGCGCCGGGGCGAACGGCATCGCCGTCTCGTTCTGCGGTCCCGACGAACGCGGTCGCCTGCGACGTATTGAGCAGCTGATGCGCGTCTCGATTGAAGTGATGAAGGACCATCCGGACTACCCGACGGAAGTCGCGAGCGAGGATCGTCCGGCGGCCGGAACGGCCCGTGATGCGCATCGCGGGGAGCGAGGACCGGGCAGGTCCTCGGGACGTCCGTCGCAGGATTCGTCCGGTGGTTATGGTCGCGGTTACGGCGGCGGTTACGGCGGCGGCAAAGCTGGCGCCCCGCGTCGCGGCGGCAATCGCCAGGGAACCGCGCGTCCGGCACGCAGCCCGCAGGGCGACTACCAGCAAGGTGGTTACGAGCAGAACGACTACCCGCAGGGTGATTACCAGCAGTCCGGCGACTACGCCGATGCGGGCGATCGTTCGTCGCAGGAAGGCCAGCCCCGCCAGGGGAACGCTGCCCGCCAGGGGAACGCTGCCCGCCAGGGGAACGCTGCCCGCCAGGGTAACGCGGCCCGTCGGGGTAACGCGGCCCGCCAGGGCTCGCGGCCACGCCAAGGGGGGCGACCTCCACAAAACGGGGGCGCTCCGCAAGGCGAGCGTGGGTCGGAACGTCCGGCTTCGGGGGACGGTCAGGCGCGCGGCGATGAAGCGCAGCGAGCGCCGCGTCGTCCCGCGTTCGGAGCGAAACGGCCCGGCCAGGGTCCGAAACGCTTTGGCAAGCAGAAGCGATCGTTTACGCTGTAGTCGGGTAACCCGTCCGTTGGTTGACCGGTTGCTTGATGCGATCCATGTTTCGATGCGTGCATCGGGACATGGGGACTCGCGATCCACGGAGAACATCGTCGGCCTGAAAACGGCCGACGGTGCCGCCGGGCGTAGTGGACCCCGCACGCGTTGGCAACGGCATGACGGACGGGATGATGACGGACGGTGACGCTTCGCCGCAGCAGCCACGGCAGCAGCCCTCGGACGATTCCCCGGAGCGGCTGCCTGCCAACGTGCGCGTGCTGGGTTGGGCCAGTTTCTGGAACGACACGGCCAGCGAGATGATCTTCCCGCTGCTGCCGACATTTTTGATCTCGGAGCTGGGCGGCAACAAGGTGCAGCTCGGCGTAGTCGAGGGGCTGGCCGATACGATTGGCAGTGTGCTGCGACTGTTTTCGGGTGCCTGGTCGGATCGGCTTGGCAAGCGCAAGGCGTTGGTGGTGGGCGGCTATGGTACGGCCGCGACCGC
>CAZUJM010000014.1:0-12563 GCA_964620405.1 uncultured Pirellulaceae bacterium
CCAGCACGGTCTTGTCCGCGTCCAGTTCCGGTTCCTGTTCCAGGATGCCGACGGCCGGGTTGAGCGCGCCTCGCGAGGCGTCGTGCCAGTGGTCGAAGCGACGCAGGACGGCCACGATTTCGGGAGCAACCGGCTGCGGAGTTCCCTGGCTGGCGAACCACCGCGCGAATTGGCTGTCCGCTCGATAGGTGCTTAAAATCGCCTCCAGTCGCTGGAGTTCATCGAGCACAAGTCGTTCGACCTGCCGAGCCTGTGACTCGCCGGTTGTCGCCACCTGCAGCTCGAGCGAGGTGCCGATGATCTCTTCGTGGTGAAACACATGGGGGCGCCCGGCGTGCAGCGGGCCGCTGGTCCCCAGCAGGACCAGGGTGGCGGTGACGGCCCGAACCATGCAGAGGATGCGAGGCGGACGAACACGCCATGCGTGGATGCAGGGCGTGACGCCAGCCACGCGAGCCGAGGAGGACTGCAGGGGCATGAAGCAACTCCAAGAAGGCTGGTTCGCCCCACGGTCAAGCATGGGGCGAACGCAAGAGAGTCATTCCGAAATGGGGGCAATTGAAGTGAATGGGGTGCGTGCGCGGTGACAACCGGTGGTCACGCCGCGTCGCATGTTTCGAGGCGACAGGATTCCGGGCGACAGGATTCCGGGCGACAAGAGTCCAGGTGACCCAGCATCCGACGCCATGCAGGTCATTCGCCCGCGCGATTCGCTTCGCCCGGCGTGGGAGCCAGGGGCTGTGGTGTCTCCTGGCCGTCGAGGCGGCCAAATGCGACCCCGTCCTGCTGCGCCGCGTACTCCAGCGAATCCAGCACGCGGTTCTGCCGTTCGTCGGCGTCCAACAACAGGAGGGTTTCTCCTTTCTTGGACAGCTTGAAGCTGGCATGGAGTCCCGGCGAATCCTTGCCGTCCTCGTCGGCCCACACGAGCAGGTAACCGCCGGGAGCGATCACGGTGCCCTGCGGAAAGGTCCACTTGCGGGGCACGGTTGGATTGTCGGTCAGGTAAGCACCTGAAAGGTCGGCCGGTTCGCTGCCCGTGTTGCGCAGTTCGATCCAGTCGTCGTAGTGTCCCTGCGGATCGGCGATCGTCGTGGCGTTGGTTGCCATGACCTCGCTGATGACGACCGACGGCGACTTGCGAGCGGCCGCGTCATCGCTGGCCTGTTCATTTCCCGCTGCGCGGTTGCCCGCCGCGAGGGTCTTGGGAAGCGGGCTGTCGAACGTCACCAGCAGTGCGCCGGCTTCGGTGTTGGAAGGATGGAATGCCGTGGTCCCCGCTTCATCCACCGCGCGGGCTTCGACATAGAATCGCAACGACTTCGCGCCCTGCGGCCGCGGCAGTTCTCCGCCAAATACGCCATCGCCGGCCGTGCCGTCCTCGTGCTGTCCGTCATCGACCAGCGGCAGTGTGACGAAGGGCGTCAGCGCGTCGGGGCTGTAGTAGGCGAGTACCTGGTCCGGCTGGACCTCGCCAGTCACGGTGGCCACGACGAACACACCCGAGGACGCGTCGCGCGCCAGGTCGGACTTGACGACCCGGCTGGTGACGCGCGGCGCAGGGGCTTGGAACGCCGGGTGTTCCCGCAAGTAGTCGAGGCGTTCGTCGACGAAGTCACGAAGGACCGGCGGACGTCCGAAAGGTCCGCGGGGAGCCTCGTCCTCGTCCTCGGCATCCTCCGGGTCGCGTTCCAGCGAGCTTTCGAAGGCTTCGGTCGAGTACAGTTTGCGCGTGTCGGCCGCCACCTGCTCGGCGATCAACGCGTGATGGTCCTTGGCGACCGGGCCGAGTTGTTTCCAGTCGAGCCAGTCGTTGGCTAGTGTGCGGACATGGGCCAGGTAACGCGCCTTCCAGATAGGGTTGGCGAACAGTTTGCGTGCCAGCGGTCGGCGTTCGTCGTCCTGGGCGCCGAGCGGATCCTCCGGATCGCCACCGCGACGCATGCCGCCGGGGCCGCCGGGGCCGCCGGGACCGCCACCGCCATGCCGGAACGTCTCGTTGCTGTCGCGCAGTACCGGATAGAAGCGACCGAATCGACTGTCTTGGTAGAGCAGGTAGTCGCTGCCACGACTAAAATAGCCGTCTTCATCCGAGAGGACGCTGTCGAGGGCCAGGAACCAGAGTGCCCGGTCAATGTTCAAGCGACGTTCGAGCGCCGCGAAGTTGGCCTCGGACGGTTCCTCGCCCAGCAGGCGGCACAGTTCGCGCAGGTCCGCCCAGGCACGATCGTTGTCCTTGGACTTGATCTCGTACAGCGTCTTGTAACGCTGTAGGTCGTCTCCCTGATCGACCAGCGCCGCGTCGCCGCTGAAGTTGACTGGCACGTTCCACCGTGCGCCGTCCGCATCATCGAAGCGGCTCTTGGCGAAGTCGCGGTTGAACTGTTCTTCGTTCACATAGACCCCCCAGCTCTCGCCGTTGATCACTACGCGCACATGGTTGGCGCGCAAGTTGGCCGTGTAGTGGCTGGCGATTTCGTCGAACAGCACCGTGCGCAGGAACGAGGGATCGACATGCGCGTTGAGAAGATTCAGGGTGCGATAGCCGCCGACAGACTGCTTCTTGTCCTTCAGGTCGACCGTCAGGTTCAGCGACCGCTTGGAACCGGAACGCACGCCGCCATAAGACGAGTTGCCGCGGAAGCGGACGCCGACGTGTTCGTACGTCTTGCCGTCCACCGTCAGTCGGGCCGGGATGTCGACGTCGGTATCGCGAAACTCTTCGAGCGCCTTTTCCCAATCGGACTCCTCGAACTCGAGGAAGAAGGTTCGCAGCACCTGCAGGTCGTAGAGATCGGCGTCGGGATGTTGGGTGACATCGGACGGCGAGACTCGCGGACCGGGGCGCCCTTCGGCTTCGCCACCCCCTGGGCCACCGGGCCCGCGTCCACCAGGCCCCCGTCCGCCCGGGCCACCGAAGCCCGGGCCTCCAAAGCCGGGCCCACCAAAGCCGGGCCCACCAAAGCCCCGTCCGCCCGGACCGCCACGCTGCTGCGGATTCTCCTGCAGGTAGGCGCGAGCTTGCTGACGTTCCTCCAGATTCAGCACGCCGTCCTTGTCGGCGTCGAACCGCTCCAGCACCTTGCGCGGCTCACGTCGCATCCCCGGCCCGCGCCCCGGACCTCCTCGACGAAAATCGAACGCCGGTCGCGTCTCGGCTTCGTCCAGTTTCCCGTCCTGGTTCTTGTCGAGTGTTCGCAGTGCGCTGGCCGCTTCGGCAAGTTCCTGCGCGTCGATTGTGCCATCCTTGTTCTTGTCGATCGCTTCGACCACGGGCAGCGGAGGCGGGCCAAAGCCGCCCGGGCCACCGGGCCCGCCGAACCCGGGCCCGCCGGGTGGCGGACCATTGGGTGGCGGCGCGTCGGGCTGGGCGAGCGACAGACTGGCCAGCAAGCCTACAGCCAGCAGGCTGGAAAGACAGTTCCTTGCACGCAAGTGTGCGGGTTTCATGATGATGACAACCTCATGGTCGGGGTGGATAGATCACGATTGGCGATCTGGGGAGGGCACGAGGCCGAACAACTGGCAGCCGGCGACATACTTCGAAAACCCGCCGACGCGGGCTGCAAAGGGGCCAAGCGCGGCACGCAATTCAAGCTCCGCGCCGATCGGGCCTTTCACTTCAACAATTGCCAGTTCGGCGAGGCGCCGCGGAAATCGCACCGATAATTCATTTTTTGAGAACTGGTCGTAAAACACCAAGCCATGGTCGAGTGTCATTCGTATGTCACCGCTGGGCGATGCGAAATGCTCACGCTGGTATTCGACCAGCACCACCGGTTCCGCTGCCTGCCACAGCGATTCGAGGAACTCGACGGGGGCGAGGCGGAGGAGTTCGGCACGCATTTCGCCGAACGAGAACTCATCCAATACCTGCTCGCTATGCAAATGCAGGCGATGCTTCCCTGTTGCGCGGTGGCGACGCCACTTGATCTCCAGCACCAAGTCCCGTGCGGGCAGCAGCCGGTCATACCAGCGTAATCGCAGTTTGCGACGGACCCCCAGGCCGTCAAGGTTGGCCCGGCACGCCGACAATGTCCAATCGTCGAAGTAGACGCTGCGTACCGTGGAGACCACCACGCGGGAACGATCTGCGCGGGCGTTGTTGCCGAAGGCGAGTCGCTGTCCGCACGCCTCAAGGATCTTCCGCAGCGATCCCACGTCGGCCCCGGGCAGCACGAATTTGACTTCATTTCGCGCCTGTAAGCCGTCGTCGGCTACGCGCTCCCTGCACGCCGTCAATTGCCATCCAGCGCGGGGATCGGCCGGGCTTTCGGGGGTGGTCGCGGTGGACATGGGGGAGGGGTCCGTCGAATTGCGCTTAACGCGACTCCTGGAGACACACATAAGAGACCTCGCAACCGGGCAGTTCGGATCGCAGTACCGATACGATCTTCACCGACTCAGATCCCGCGACGCGAGGCAGGATGCACCGCAGTTGGCCCCGGCCGTGTTCCAGGTCCAGACGCTGCAGCGAGTAAGAGCCGGCGACCTGCTGCAGGACCTTCAGGGCCTGCTGCGAGGGGCCAGCGAAATAAGTGTCCGCGTCCCCGGAGATGGTTAGCAGGACGTTCGGACGCGCCTTGCGCGACCGCAGGAAATGAGATCCCAACGCGAACAGCGACGCCACGGCCACCAGCGTGAACGCCAGCGCCGGTTGGTCGGCGCCGAAAGCCAGTCCCACCGCGATGCACAGGAACAGGTACACCAGTTCCTCAGGCTCCTTGATGGCCGATCGGAAGCGGACGATCGACAGCGCGCCGACCATGCCGAGCGAAAGGGCCAGCGAGGATCGCACGACGACAATCACGGCCGTGGTCACGAGGGTCAGCAGCGGAAAGACCTTCGATACATCCTCGGGATTCGACAGGGTTCCGCTGCAGATTCGGTAGAGCCAACGCAGGTAGGTCGCCATCAGGCCGGAGGCGAGCAGCGACAGGGCCAAGCGGGCGGGCGAACTGGCTTCGGTCGCCGTGAAAGATTCCTTGAGCTGTGCCAGAAAGGGTTCCCAGGCCGTCTCCATGTGTTGCATTCTCCGTGGGTGCACCGGTCGGCGTTATCCGGCATCCTTGCGGGGACTCGCCGAGATACTTTGCCGACATCGGGACCAGACATTGAACCAACGAAACGCGAAAACGGATCGGTCGCCTTGAAAAAAAGATTCGCGGCCCTCCGGACTGGACGCATGCTTGCACCGGGTCGCGCGACGTAGGCGGGGCTTACTGCGGGGTTTCCAGCAAGCCGCGTTGCTTCAACCAATCGGCGGCCAGGGCAGGCCAGGCGGTGACGGGATGTGGGCTGCGTCGCAGGCCGTAGCCGTGTCCGCCCACAGGAAACTGGTGCAGTTCGTAGGGCACCCGGTGCTGGTGAAGCGCGGCTGCGTAGACCAGCACATTGCGTCCATCGACGGGATCGTCCTGGGTCATGACGAGGAACGTGGGGGGTGTATCAGCAGCGACGGGCAGTTCCGCGGCAACACGTTGCGAATCCTTCTCGTCCAGCAGGTAGCCCGGATAGATGAGTATCGCGAAGTCGGGCCGGCACGAGAGTTGGTCGGCCGTGTCTTGCGGTTCGTAGCTGCGGGCCGCATGATTCGTGCTGGCCGCCGCCGCCAGATGGCCGCCGGCCGAGAAGCCCAGCACACCCACGCGATCGGCTGCGATCTTCCATGCGGTCGCCTTCGCGCGGACCAGCCCGATCGCGCGCTGCGCATCCTCCAGCGGCGCTGCATGCTTCGCGCGTCCCGCGCGTCGAGGCACTCGGTACTGCACGACGCAGGCGTTCACGCCGATCGAGTTCAGCCACTCGGCGACTTCCGTGCCTTCGAGGTCCATCGCCAGGATGTGGTAGCCGCCACCGGGAAAGATGACGACCGTCGTGCCCGTGTTGCGATCGGCGGGGGCGGGATAGAAAGTCATTTCAGGATCGGACACATTGCCCAGGCGGATCACTCGACGATCCGCGACCAGATCGTCCGTGGGCTTCGTCCGGTCGACGGGCTCGCCCAGCGATTGCGTTTCCCCGGGCGCGAGGCCCGGCCACAGTCGCACCGATGGTTCCTCCGCTTGTCCAGCCCACGCGAGGGACTGGAACAGCAGCAGCGTCGGAAGAACGCGTCTCGCAAGGGCAGGCAAGAGATGCTGCTTGCGGCAACCATCACGAGGGCTGGTCGAGTGCATGGCGGCGAGTCCTGTTCGCGTGAGGGGGAATAATGATTGGTCCGGCGGGACGTGGAAGAGTCGTCGTTGTCGTCGTCGTCAGCGGCGTCAGCGGCGGCGACCGGCGATGACGCGTCAAGAAAGGATGCTGCGTCCCCGGCGGTACGCGAGGTGCTGCGCTCGGGGGGGAACGCCGGTGGCTTCGCGCTGGGACTCGAAGTCGTGGCGCGCGAGACGGCATGCGTCGCGGCGGCTACTTGCTTGAACCGCCTTGCGCCGCCACGACCTTACGGATGTCGGCGTCGGGGTCGTCGCCGTCGAAGCGAGCCCCCTGTTCGATCCATGAGCGGATCAAGCGGATGTCCGCGGCGGGCACCGACACCGCGCCGTCCTTGCTGGGCGGCATTTCGCCCGCTTCGATCTTCTGCAGCAGTTCGCTGCCGTCGGCGTCGCTTTCAATCACCGAGCCGGTATCCATCATGGTCTGGAAACTGGCCAGGCTGTACTTGCCTTTTTGAGCATCCATGTGACACTTGCCGCAGTGCTGGACAAGCAGCGGAGCGACCTGCTGGTTGAAGCTGACCGGGCTCGACTCGGATCGTTCACCAGCCGCACGCTCTTCGCCCTCATCGGCCTTCTCAGCCTTCTCGGTCTTTTTGTCCTTCTCCTTCGCGTTCTGCCGCCGACCGCTTCGCTTTCGCGTCTCCCCGCCGGAAGACTTCGTGTCGGACGAATCGGCGTCGGATGAATCCGCGTCGGCAGCGTCCTTGTCACGTTTCGCGCGCCGATTGCGGGACGAACGCCGTTCCTCCTTGGGCTCTTCCTCGCCCGCGTCGGACGACTCGGCGGTCGCGTCTCCTTCCCCTTCTTCCGTCGACTTTTTGGCCGCTGGATCGACCTTGGGAATGGTGATCTCCTTCAAGGGCTCGAGCTGCACGCCCTTGCTGGTGAGCAACTCGTGCGCTTTCTGCAGCCGGCGATAGTCCTTGCCGATCTTCTGGAGGACTTCCGGGTTGGGCTTCTTGCTGAGGTTGTCCAGGATCCGTTGGGCCCGCGTCAACTCTGCGGCCGCTTCGGTGAACTTCTGTTCCTTGAACAGCGACGAAGCGTTGTTGATGGCGGTCGTGAAGTTGCCTGCCATCCGTTCCTGCTGTTCGGTCAGTTCCCCGCGCGCCGGGCCTGTCAGCAGTCCCAGGGCCAGTACGACGGCGAGTGGAACCAGGCGGCGCAGGACGTGGCCCTGGGCTACGCCGTGCTTGCGTTCGATCCACGGAGCGTCAACGCATCGCATGAAGCGGACCAACGACTTTTCCTCGAAACCGTCAAGACGACTTACCAGAGGCACCGGACCTGCCGACCGCATGAACATGGACCTTTGCTAGGCTGGGGGCGAGCGACAGAAGGGACTCCACGGCGTTGTCCCGACGCGCCCCCGCCGCCCGGACCTGCCCTGACGTATGGTAACGACCTGGGTCGGCGAAGTCTAAAGGACAGCAGGGGAATTGGAGGCGACGGCTGCGAGACCGTCGCCCGGTCGAGGAATCACGTCCGCGGGAGCCAGGGAAGTTAAGGCCCTTGGACGGATGCGCGGGTCGCCGGACGGGGACGGAGGCAGGGCAGGGAGGAGAAGAAGCGAGACGACCGCTTGCGGGAGGCTGCCCTCGGGGCGGACGGGGCGGCGTCTCGTCGGACCGCGTTCGTGTGATGCGGTGAAGCCTCTACCAGGATGGGAGATCGTGTCCGGGACGCGCTGGTCGCCTCCGGGGCGACGCGGCGCACCCATGACCCTTGCCAGCGGACCATCATCGGTCACGGATTCTGCCCGTGTCATCTCACGGATCGCAGCGGGCTGTCCCCCAGGAACTGCCCGATCGCCTCGAGTTGCGACGCGTATTTTCGTTTCTCGTCGATTGGCACATTCGTTGCGAATGCAGATTGCGTCTCGATGAGCGAGATGAGGCCGCGAGGGTGATGCAATGGCATCCGACCGGAGTCTCGCGGGTCGCAAGTCACGTGCTGAACTTCCAGAGGAGTCCCCATGGCCAGCTGTTGTTGTCGCATCCACTTCTAGAACCCAGTCCCGTTTTCCAGTTTCATTTCCACTCGTCAGGATCCGGTGTCATGCCGTCACAACAGTTCACGTCCCCCAAGTCTTTTGATTCCTCACTGCAACTCTGCGTTCAGACCGTCCTGCTGCTTCAGCGTCGATCGACGCTGCGGAACCTGCGCGTCCACGTCGAAGGCGACGCAGTCGAATTGAGCGGTACGGTTCCCACGTTCTACGACCGGCAGGTGGCCGTCACCGCGTGTCGGCGAGTGGAGGGAGTCCGCGAGCTGCGCGACCGCATCCAGGTGGTCGCGTCGGGCAACATCGCGAGCTGTGGGAATGATTCCACCACGGACACCCGTCAGGAAGCTGCGTCCGATTCGTCACGGTCCCGGGTGGCTGCGCCCCAAGTCCACGTCACTGCGGCCGACGCCGGTTGGGCGGTGCCGTTACGCGTCGTCTTGGCTTGGACGCTGCTCTGGGCCTGTGGGTGCCAGGAGGCGTCGACGTCGCGCCTGCCCGTGTTTCCGGTCAAGGGGCAACTCTTGTTCAAGGACAAGCCGCTGGAGAACGCGTTGGTGGTGCTCCATCCCAAGACCCCCGGGGCTCCTGGAGTCCTGCCAGCCCGAGCGACGACCGACCGCGAAGGAAACTTTCAGGTCGCGACGTACGACGCCAAGGATGGCGCGATCGCTGGCGAATATGTCATCACCGTGCAGCATTTTCCGCTGGTGAAGAAGGGTGAGAGCTTTGAGCCGGGGCCGAATGCCCTGCCGCCCAAACTGGCGAAGCCCGAGACCAGTAACCTGCCGGTGGTCACCGTTGCGGATGGGCCCGTGGATGTAGGAGTCCTCAAGATCAAGGGCTAGTCCCAACGCAACTCCGCCACGCAACGCGATCCGCCCGCGCGCAGGCCCTTTCGTTCCCATCTACCCATCGTCCCATCCGATCAAGGAAGCGACTTCCCGCGAAAGAGGAACATGATGACTACTTCAACTGCAACCCGATTCCCTCACCGCCGCCAGGCATTCACCCTGGTGGAACTTTTGGTCGTGATCGCCATCATTGGTGTGCTCGTCGGCCTGCTGCTGCCCGCCGTGAACTCGGCCCGTGAAGCGGCTCGACGCACCCAATGCACAAACAACATTCGGCAGCTGGGGATCGCGGCGAGCTCCTTTCAGGCGACCTTCGGGATTCTTCCCTCCAGCGTGCGTCCCGCGGGGCTGACCAACCTCCCTCGCATTGCCGGCCTGACCTTCCTGCTTCCGTACATCGAGGAGCAGGTGAAGTATGACCGGTACGACCAGAAGAAGAACTGGAGTGATCCGGCGAACGTTCCGGTGACGAGCCAGTCGGTACCGACGTTCCTCTGCCCGAGTTCTCCGGAACCGACGCGTCTGGATGGCCTGCCGGAGGTGAGTCCCTGGACGGGCAACCTGGTGGCCATCACCGACTATTCCCCCACGATCGGCGTCGACCAGCGATTGAAGGCGGCGAACCTGGTGGATGAAGCGGGGCCGGGAATCCTCACGAAGAACGGGCGGCCGAGCATGTCGGATGTGCTGGATGGCCTGTCGCAGACGATCCTGTACGCCGAGTCGGCGGGGCGACCTTTCTTGTACCGTCGGGGACGCAAGATCAACAGCGATCTTGCGGCGGCTCGCGTCAACGCCGGCGGCTGGGCTCGACCCGCCAGCGACTTCAGCGTGGATGGCTCTTCGTACGACGGCACAACCAGCGTTGGTCCGTGCGCCGTGAACTGCACGAACGGCGAAGACGTTGCCACCAGCGGCTTCCCCCATCCGTACTACGGATCGGAGGGCACGGCCGAAGCGTATGCGTTCCATCCCGGCGGTGCGAACTTCGTCTTCGGCGATGGTTCCGTGCGGTTCATCGCCGAGTCGATTGACATCCGGGAGTTTGCGAAGCTGGTGACGCGGGCGGGACGTGAGTTGCAGCTTCAACCGCGCTAAGCCAGCGTCAAGAGTGACGATACGGCTTGAGGTTTCCTGCCGGAGCAGGGAAGAGCGTCGCGGCCCCGCCCCTGCCCGGGTGTCGGGGCCGCGTGCCTTTCCGGTCGCGTTCCGTTCACGATTCGCGTGCCGCCACTTTTAGCGACGGCGACGGAGGCCGGCCAGCAGCAGGAATCCCGGCAAGGCGAGCAGGCCTGCGGTCGGCTCGGGCACCGCCTGCACGGCCGCTCGCGGGCCCTTCTCGTAGCCGCCCGCCTGGAATGCCGTGACAAAGTCGCCGCTGTCGAAGTCGGCGTCACCATTCCAGTCGCCCGTGGCCCAACCGCTGTTGCCCGGTGTCGTATCCTCATACTGGCCCGCTTGGAACACGACCACGAAGTCGCCGCTGTCGAACACGCCATCCAGGTTGGCATCGCCAAAGTAGGTCTTGCGAAGACTGTTCACCCAGACGTCGCGATCCGCGTCATTGACCAGCCGATCGCTGTTCAAGTCGTAGGCGAGGGGGTTGGTTCCGCCGCGGACCTGCGCCGAGAGCTGGTCGATGTCGGCGGCATCGAGGATGCCGTTGCTATTGAAGTCACCGGGCAGTGAAACGCGAAGCGTCACGGCCTTCGCGCCGACTTGCAGGTTCCAGCTCAGCCCGTTGGCCAGTGATGGAAGTTCCGCGGAACGGAAGCTGGAGCCGACCACGGAACCCGCTGTCAACAACTGGTACACTTCGCCACCGCGGGGCGCGTAGCCGTCGAGCGTCACGACGAGGTCGCCGTTGGCGATGTGCGCGGCCTCCACGACGGAGATCGTGGAGTGCGTGGGGCCGGTGAGGACCGCATGGAGCGTCGCGTGGCCCGGGTTGGCGTCGCCTTCGGGCGTGATCGCCATGCGGAGCTCACCGCCGATGTGCACGGTTGCCTGCGGACCACGGACGACCAGCGTCGACTCCGCCGTCTCCCCCGTGCCCACCGTCATGTTCAGGTCCTGGTAGACGGCGAGACGCGACTGGTCGTGCACTTCGATCACCGTCTTTCCGCCCGCCGAGTTCGCTCCGCGATTATTTCCGCCCGAAATGGCGAGCCCCGACCAGCTGGAGTCCTCCAGGTCGCTGTCGACGGTGAAGGCCGACTGGTTGAACAACCGGAAGGTAGTGTCAGCCGAAGCGTCCTGCGAAAGATGGCTGGTGCGCTGCGGTCCCTGGGCCGATCCCGTGACGGTGCTCTTGCCTTCCGACGGTGCCGCGAAGGCAAAGACGTCGAATACATGGAACTGGCCGCGGTCACGGAGCGTCACGTTCGTGGTGCTGCCACGCTGCTGCAACGTGCGCGTGTAGATGCGTCCATTGCCGGTCACTTCGACCGTCGCATCCTCGCCAGGGTTCGTGCTGAGCGTCAGGTAACCTTCGTTGGTGCGTCCCTGGACCGAATCGCCGACGGCCGCGCTGTTGCCGGTGGCGAACAACGCGTCGTCCGACACCAGCAGCTTTGAAACCCCGGCGACGCTGGCGCCGCTGCCGGCCAGCAGTTGGGCTCGACCCGACAGAGTGACGAGGCCATGTCCGCCACCGCCGTCGGAGATTTTCAGGTCGTCGGAGATGTGGAGAGCGGAATTGTCACGCATCTCCAGCGAGCCCAGGAAACCTTCGGGCGTCTTCTTGCCGATGTCAAAGTCCTTGCCCGAACCGTCGGTGTCAAAGCCCTGTCCGCCCGAGACGATCGGCGTATCGTAAAGGATGCGGGCGTTGCCTTTCATGATGAGGGCCGAGTTCGCGGCCGCCGAGCCGCCGATGACCGTCTCGGCGTTCAGCCCCGAGCCGTCGATCGTCAAGTCGCCCCCTTCGTGGAGGACGCTGCCGCCAGCGGACGACAGGCCAATCTGGATCGCTCCCAGGCTTGTCGCCGGCGTGTTGGCGCCAATCACCGCGGGCAGGTTGGCTCCCCCCTCGATGAGCGCCAGGAAATCCACGGTATTCGGCGCGCCTGCCGTCCAGTTGCCCGCAGCGAAAAAGTTGTTGCTGGCCGCGCCGGTCCATGTCGTGTCGTCGGCTCGCACCTGGCAAGGCATCGAGCCGAGCGAAAGCGCGGACAGCGAAAGCGCCGAGATCGAAAGGGTGCGGATCGCAGCACGGGAAAGCCACTTCTTGCGATGAATCATGGAAGCTACCTCAGGGCTAAAGAGTTCTTGTTCGCGCGGACGGACGCCGGCGGACAAACGACCGACGCGAACCCGCCGGAACGCAGGAGTATACGGAAGGTGGGTTCTCGCACGCAATTCGTTGAACTACTCGTCGCGCGAAACCGCCGGTCACCGGGCCGTCCGAAGAAGGGTTGCGGGGGCTGGCGTCCAGGGTTCTGAACAAGTTCTAATGCCTGCGGCGCGAGTAGGCGAACCGCA
>CAZUJM010000014.1:12573-22603 GCA_964620405.1 uncultured Pirellulaceae bacterium
ATACCCTATCGCTGCTCCGCGGGTCTTTCATGGTAGTTTCGCCGCCCCTTCATGAATGCTTCATGGCGGTGCCTCGCTGCGGTGGAGCGGCGACGAGGGGCTATTCCACTTCGTGAGTTCCTCCAGGGGTGCAAGCATGGCAGAGCCTTCCCGGGCGCTTCGCGAGTATCGGTACGAGAAACTGACATGGCCCGAAGTGCGGGACGCCGTGGACTTGGGCAAGGTCTGCATCGTGCCTTGCGGCGCGGTCGAGCAGCACGGGCCGCACCTGCCGCTGGATGTGGACCTGGTCTGTCCCGTCGGCGTGGCCCACGGCTGTGGCCGGCTGATTCCCGAACGCGTGCTGGTGCTGCCCGTCCTGGCCTATGGCTATACCGCGCACGTGATGGACTTTCCCGGCACGATCAACACCAACTACGACCACTTCATCGCGCAAGTGCTGGACGTCACGCGGTCGCTCGCCTACCACGGCTTCAAGAAGATCCTGCTGCTCAACGGCCACGGCTCCAACATGCCCTGCCTCGACCTCGCCGCGCGGCGCACAAACTTGGAGACCGACGCTGAGTGCTGCGCGCTGTCGTGGTGGAACCTGCTGCAGGTGGACCGGGAGTTCCTGCCGAAGTGGCGTGAGTCGAAGTTTCCCGGGGGCTGTTCGCATGCCTGCGAGCTGGAGACCTCCGTCTACATGTACCTGGATGGCGACGAGGTGCGGCACGACGAGGTGCGTGACGGAAACATCACATTCAACGACGAGGCGAGCGATTTCGCGTGGCTGGATCTCTTCGGAGCGGGTCCGGCGACCTGGGTTCCGTGGACCAGCGCGTACTGCGACACGGGAGTGATGGGGCAGGCGGAGCTGGCGACGGCGGAAAAAGGCCGCGTGGCCTGCGAGGAAGCCACGCGGCAGCTCGCGCGACTCGTCGCCTGGTTCCAAACGCGTCCGCGCGACGTGCGTCGCGACCATCATCGCAAGCCGCCGTCAATTCCCATGCCCTGGGGGAACCAGTCACCTCCCGCGTTCGGGGATTCGCGATGACACACGATGGTCAGCCGACACGAGTTCGATATGGCGTGCTGGGATTTCTCTGCGGCCTGACGTTCATTCTGTACCTGGATCGTACCTGCATCGGGAAGACCATGCCGGCGATGCAGCGCGAGCTGGGACTCACGGACGTGCAGGTCGCGTACGTGCAGTCGGCCTTTACCGTGGCCTATGGGCTGTTTGAGATCGTCACGGGTCACTGGGGCGATCGTTACGGAACTCGCCGCGTGTTGACCCGGATCGTGCTCTGGTGGTCGTTCTTCACCGCCTTGACGGGCGTGGCGAACGGTTTCGGGCAATTGCTGGTGGTGCGATTCCTGTTCGGAGCTGGCGAAGCGGGCGCGCTGCCCAACACGGCGCGCGTCACGCAGACCTGGTTTCCCGCCGCATCTCGTGGCCGCGTTCGCGGGTTGGTGAACATGCCGGCCCTGCTGGGGGGCGTGGTCGCCCCTCCCGCCACGGCGTACCTGATGGAGGCTTTCGGGTGGCGCGCCGTGTTCCACACCTACGGATGGCTGGGCGTCGTCTGGGCGATCGCGTTCTGGTGCTGGTACCGCGATACGCCGGACGAGCATCCGGGCGTGAACGATGCCGAGCGGCGCGTGATAGGACCGTTGGACGCACCCTCGCACCAGGAGTCGGTGCCGTGGCGCGAAATTGTCGGCAATGCGAACGTCTGGCTGATGGGCTGCGTGCTGGTCAGCGGCGCGATGGCCGTGTACACACTCTTCGCCTGGTATCCGTCGTATCTGGAAAATCGCATCGGGCTTTCCAATATTGAATCGGGCTGGCAGAGCGGGCTGGTGATGGCGGGCGGCGCGCTCGGTTGCCTGTGTGGAGGCTGGCTGCTCGACTGGATCGTGCACACGCGCCTCGGAAAGCACCTGGGGCGCAACGTTGTCGGCAGCGGCGGCTACGGCCTGGCCGCCCTGGGTATGCTGTGCGGCGCGCTCTGGCACGGTTCGCCTCTCGTTACCAGCCTCTGCTTCGCCGTCGCTTGCTTCGGCATCCACCTGCCCGCCGGGGCTTGGTGGAGCGTTGCGGCTGACGTCGGAGGACGACACATCGGCGCGTTCTTCGCCTCGATCAACTGCATCGGAGTCTTCGGCGCGGCGCTCGCCCAGACAGGTTTCGGCTACGTCCCCCGCGAACACTGGCACCAGGCGTTCGCCTTCTGCGCACTGCCGCTCGCGATCGGCTCGTTCTGCTGGTCGCGGATCAACACGAGAAGTCCCTAATGGAGCGCGGCCGTCCCGGCCGCATCGGCTCTCCCAATCCGCACCAGTACCATCCCAACACCACCACCGCGCACGGAGCGCGGCCGTCCCGGCCGCATCACCCCCGCCGTTCCGCATGAACACCGCGCCGCCCACGACCTCGGTGCACCGGCCGCTTCGTCGACGATCGCATCGACCACTACTGGCCAAGTGAGCGGTCTGCGAGCTAAAACGGCGGCAGCAGAAAAACCCCTGCCCGATCATTTCGTTCTCCGCAGGAACCACTTGATGAAGATCACCGCCATTGAAACGCTGGTGTGCCACGCGCGAATGCGCAACTGGGTGTTCGTGAAAGTGCGCACGGACCAGGATGGGCTGCACGGCTGGGGCGAGGCGACGCTGGAATGGCACACGCGCAGCGTCGTGGGCGCGATCGAGGACATGGCCGACCTGCTGGTGGGGCAGGATCCCACGCGCATCGAGCACCTCTGGCAGATGATGCATCGCCAGCACTTCTGGCACGGCAACGGGATTGTGCGCGCGACGGCGATTGCCGGCATCGACCTGGCGCTGTGGGATATCCTCGGCAAGATCACGGGCCTGCCCTGTTCGCGACTGTGGGGCGGGCCGGTCCGCGACTATGTGCGCACCTACTGCCATCTAGGCGGCGGCAAGCTCGAGGATTTCTACGAGACGGCCGTCGAAGACGCGCAGCGGTTCGCCGATCTCGCGCGGCAGGCGGTGGAGGAAGGCTTCACGGCGTTCAAGTCGATGGCCGTGCCACCGACGATGCCGATCGAGGGACTGCAGGCGATCCGCACGGCCGAAAAAGCGGTGGCAGCCATGCGCGACGCGGTGGGTGAGTCGATCGACATCATGGTCGACTGCCACGCGCGTCCGTCACCCGCGATGGGGCTGATGTTCGCCAAGGCGCTGGAGCCGTATGGCCTGTACTTCTTCGAGGAACCGTGCTGGCCGGAGAGTGTCGAGGGGTTGGCGGCTATTAACGCGGCCGTGTCGACGCCGATCGCTACCGGCGAACGCGTGACCAACCTGGCCGCGTTTCGCGACCTGTTCGCCGCACGAGCTTGCGAGATCTGCCAACTGGACATCACCCACTGCGGAGGACTGACCGAAGCGCGGCGCGTCGCCGCGTTGGCCGAGGCGTACCGAATCGCGCTGGCGCCGCACAATCCCCAGGGCCCCGTGAGCACGGCCGCATCGCTGGAATTCGGCTTCTCGCAGCCCAGCTACATCATCTGCGAGACGGTGCACGAGGATGTCCCGTGGCGGCAGGATGTGGTGCAGGAGGGGTTTGTCGTGGAGAAGCAGGGACGCCTCGTGCGACCGAATGCGCGGCCCGGCCTGGGGATCACGATCGACGAGGCCGAGGTCCGCAAGCATCCGTTCCAGCAGGAACTGCCGCAGCGCGTGTTCTACAAGGATGGCAGCGTCGGCGACTGGTAGATGCACACGCGGCGGGCGGCGCGGGCATGCTCAGCGCACGGGCAGCCAACGCGGGTGGTCGGCGCCGCGATCGTCGATTCCCTGCGTGATCCGCCGAGGTTGGCTGCCATCGCGCTGCATGACCCAGAGCGAGGGGGCTTCCCCCGTGGCTGCGCGGCAGAAGGCGATTTCGCGGCCATCGGAGGAAACGGCCGCGCGAAAGTCCCAGACGGGCGGATCGCTGTTTGTCAGCGGTTTCATCGCGCCGTCGCGAGGGTCCAGTTCCACGATCTCACAACCGCCTCGCGCCAGCTCGGGCTTGAAGTCGCGATTGAAGTGGTCGACGTCCGGCCGGTTCGGCGCGTACTCCCAGGCGACTTTGGAGTCGGGCAGGCGGCGCGGGAAGAGGATCTTGCCGTCCGGCGTCCAAGTCGGCACGTTCGAACCGCCGCCGCGCGTCTGCTGGTTGCCGTAGGTGGCCGCAAACCACATCGACTGCCCGCTGGTCAGCACTCGATGTTCGCTGCCGTCCGCGCGCCCCACGCACACATCGGCCCAGTCATGGCCTGGATCCTGCTGGTAGTGGCAGTCGACGTAAAGGATCCACTGTCCATCGGGCGACCATTGCGTGCCGAAATAGAGATGCGATGGATCCGCCGCGACGCGCACTCGCTGGCCGCCCTCCAGGTCGCTGGTCCAGACTTGGTACCCTTCGGGACTCGCCAGGTGGAACGCGACGCGCTGGCCGTTGGGGCTGAGGCTCAACCCGTACGGCAGTCCCTCGCCCGCGCGCGTGAACTCCTTCGCGTCGCTGCCGTCCAGTCGCATGCTGTAGATCTGGCCCACCTGACCGCGGACGACCTGAACAAGGATGCGATCATCGCCCAGCAGGAGCGCGGGTGTCATGAACGGCGCCATGCGATCGCGCTGGCAGATCTCCTCCAGCGTACCGCGATCGAAATCATAGAGCCACAGGTGGCAGGGCGTCTGGGTGTAATACTGCTCGAAAGGACGTCCCGGTCCGTCGCGTCGCGCTTCCATGCTCAGGAAGATCGCCCGTTGCCCGTCAGGCATCAGCGGCCCCGGTTGCCAGGTGACCTGCAGCGGTTGCTGCAGGTCCAGGTAACGCAGGCCTTCGCCATTCGACTGCACGAAACCGGTCTTGCCCTGCGAGGTGAAGAGCAATCGTCGTCCGGCCGCGCCGAGGCGGTTCGCATCCGTCGCGCTGGCAGACGCGACCGACGGTTCCGCGGCGGCCAAGGATCGGTCGGTCGGCCCGGCCATGCACACCAGGCCCAGGACCAGCGTCAGCAGCGCGATCGTGGATCGCATTCGCGCGGCGCACGCGAGTATCCGGTGTTTGCGGCGAAAACGCAGCAAGTCGAAGTAGATACCGCGGGGCAGGGGCACGAACATGGTGTCGATCAGCATGGGGATCCTCCTGCGGACGCGACGGATTGTCTTGGGCGAGTGCGGGGGTGAGTGTTCGGGGCGGGGATCGCAGAGTCTAGGGCATGCCGCCAGCAGCGACAACCGGATGGATGGGCGATCCGGCGCCGGCCCGGGCTTGTTCCCGCCGTGAGTCGAAACCGTTAAGCTGGCGCGGGTCGGGGATCACGCGTCTCCGTGGCTGGGAACGGTTTTCATGCCGCTCCGTTCGTGTCGCACTTGAGGTGAGAGTTGTTGCCATGGCTCGAAAGCGGTTGCAGGGCGTTCTACCGATCGTACAGGTTCCGTTCGATGCGGCGGACGAGATCGATCGCGAAGTGCTGGACCGCGAGGTGCAGTGGGGGCTGGCCCAGGGGATTGATGGCCTGGGTACTGGGATGGTGGCCGAGTCGCTGCGCCTGTCGCAGGCGGGACGTGAGACACTGGCGGAACTTCTGGTGCAGTCGGTGGCGGGCCGCGGCGCGGTGTTCCTGGGAGTGACCAGCGAGACCACGCGGCAGGCCGTGGCGCTGGCTCGCGCGGCCGAACGCGCGGGCTGTGACGCGGTCATGGCGGCGCCGCCCGTCGGCAGTCGCTGTTCGGAGACGCAACTGTTCGAATACTTCCGGGCGATTGCCGAGGCGATCGACGTGCCGGTCGTGGTGCAGGACGCCTCGGGCTACCTGGGGCAGGGGATTCCGATCCGTCTGTGCGTCGCGCTGATGGATCAGTATGGGCCGGAGAAGATTCTCTTCAAGCCGGAAGCGACACCGAACGGACCGCACCTGTCCGCGCTGCGGGACGCGACGCGGGGTGAGTCGCGAATCTTCGAAGGATCGGGCGGCATCCTGCTGATGGACAGCTTTCGGCGTGGCATCCAGGGTACCATGCCCGGCATGGAGGTGGTCGATGCGGTCGTCGCGATCTGGCAGGCGCTGCAGGCGAACGACGAGGACCGGGCTTATCGCATCTACTTTCCGCTCGCCGCGCTCGTGGCCCTGCAGATGCAGGCGGGCCTCGATGGGTTCCTGGCGGTCGAGAAGCATCTGTTGGTGAAACGCGGAGTGTTCCGCGACGCCCGTCGCCGCGGACCTTACTCCTGGGAGATGGACGCCGAAACGACGGCCGAAGTTGACCGGCTCTTCGAGCGACTGCAGCAGGCGATGGCATGAAGTAGTCGGCACGCGCGGTGTGCCGTGGCAGCAGAGCGAAAAACGCCGCTCGACGCGAAACGTAAAGGCTTCCGTGAACCTCGAATGCGAAGTTTAACCACGGAGGTCATGGAGAACACGGAGGCACCACAAAGGTTGACCCCGGACACAACGGAGCCGAACCACCGGCTCGAATCGGCACATGCGCGCATCAAGAGGCCTTTCGCATGACGCGGATGTGGTCGGGACCGCTGCTGGACGAAGCGGAAGTGCGCGAACGGTTGGGGCGACGAACCCGCGTGCTGCTGCGCGGCGTGGTCTGGGCGGCCGTGTTGTACTTGCTCCAGGCAGTTGCCGTCCTCCTGCTGCTGTCGCCGGGCCAGATCAATACGATGCCGCTTGGCTGGGTGGCCTTATTTGCAGTGATCATGCTCGCCTGTCTCATCGGGCCCATGGCGTGGGCTGACCGCCAAGCGGCACCGCATGCCGTTCGCTGTCCAGGGTGTGACAAGGATCTGTCAACCAGCGCCGAGCGACTTTACGCGACACGCGTCTGCAAATGGTGTGGAGTTCGAGTGCTGGCAGGCGGTCGATTGAGGCGTCCGGGCTGGTACGAACGCTGGCAGCGACGGCGATGGCGGAGGAATCTTGTCTGCTGGTTCTGGTTCTGGCCGCTGCTTAGCCTCGGTTGGCAGGTGGTGTATTGGTGGGATCCAGAGCAGCCGGGCACGGTCTGGGTGCCGCTGATGATCGGGATCTCGGCGAATGGATGGGCGCTGCTTCGCACCAGGGACTTGCGCTATGTCCCGTCGTTCGTGGCCTGCCTGCTGCTGGCGGTTTCCGGCTGGTGGGTGACCTGCTAGAACAAGAACGCCTCGGGCCGGCTCGCCTGACAAGGAAGGCGTCCGTTGGTGCGAGGTTTCCAGTAAACCGAATGCGAGCGTGGAGGAACCGAACATGGAACGACTCGAATTCCCGCAGACGCAATGCCAAGCGGCGGTGACGCGAGCGGACATCACGCCGCCAGTTGGCATCTTTCATCGCATGTGGGGCGCGGCGCGGCACGACCGGGCGACCGGCGTGCATCGTCCGTTGCTCGCGACGCTCCTGTGGCTGCAGCCGGTCGCTGGCGGCGCCGACGAGGCGCTCGTCACGGTCACGCTTGATCATTGCATCCTCGACAATCCCGACATCGAACGCATGCAGCGGGCAGCGGCCGCCGCGGCGTGCATCGAACCTCGCCAAGTGCTGGTCACTCTCTCCCACACCCATGCCGCGGGACTCATGTCGCGCTCACGCAGCGGCGACCCTGGTGGCGACCTGATCGGTCCCTATCTCGACCAGATGACGGAACGTGTCGCGCAGCTCGCGCGGGAGGCGAGTCAACGGCTGCAACCGGCCACGGTGCAGTACGCGCGCGGCTCGGCTTCCCTGGCCCGGCATCGCGACTACTGGGACGAAGCGAGGCGCCAGTACGTCTGCGGCCTGCATCCGGACGGTCCCGCGGACGATACGCTGATGGTGGCTCGCGTCGTGGGCGAGGGGGGCCATTGCCTGGGCACGGTCGTGAACTACGCCTGCCATCCGACGACGCTAGCCTGGGACAACACGCTGATCAGCCCCGACTATCCCGGCGCGCTGCGGGAACTGGTAGAGGAGATGACCGGCGCGCCCTGCCTGTTCCTGCTGGGAGCGGCCGGGGACCTGGGACCGCGCGACGGGTTTGTGGGCGATCCGGCGGTTGCCGATCGCCACGGACGGCAACTTGGATATGCGGCCCTCGCCTCGCTCGAATCGCTGCCTTCGCCCGGCCAGACGCTCGCCTACCAAGGCCCCGTCGTCTCGGGCACGCTGATCGGCGCCTGGAGCTATGAGCCGTTATCCGCGGCCGAGGCGGAGGCCGCGCGCCGATGGCAGGTGGACACGCGGCCGATCGACCTGCCGTATCGCGTGGACCTGCCGACGCAAGAAGAGACCGAGGCGGCGCTGCGGGATTGGCAGCGACAGGAAAGCGAATCGCAAGCCGCTGGCGACGCGGGTCGCGCGCGCGATTGCCGCGCGATGGTCGAACAGATGACGCGGCAACTCTGGCGATTGCAGGCCCTGCATCCCGGCAAGGCGTTCCACCTGCCCGTGACGATCGCCGAACTGGGGCAGGCGTTGTGGGTGTTCGTCGCTGGCGAGCACTACCAGCAGTTGCAACGCACGCTGCGGGAACGCTACCCCGATCGGCCGGTGATCGTGACCACACTGACCGGAGGCTGGCAGCCGGGATACATTCCCACCGCCCGGACCTACGGCTATGGCATCTACCAGGAACAGATCGCCGTCGTCGCTCCGGGTAGCCTGGAAGTCATCCAAGAAGAGATCGTCCGTCGCGTCACGCCATAAGCCGGCACGGTCGCCGTGGCTCTCTGTGACTCCTTCGAGTCCTCCGTGGTGGCTCTCCCCGGCGTTCTGAGGACGCGCGGTTTTGCGCCGGGGCACTTGGTTTTACCACGGAGGGCACAGAGGGCACGGAGGTTTCCGCACGGCTTGGGGAGATGCTTCCGTGCCTCTTCCGAGTCCACCGAGGTGAAACCGCCCCGGCGTTCGGAAGAGACATGTTTTGCCGCACGATCCCTGGCCTGCCACGTCTAACGCCGGCGTCGCGCGAGGCCGAGCAGTCCGAGGGCGAACAGGACGGCCGACGTCGGTTCGGGTACCGAGGAGACGGCCGCGCGCGGACCCGCTTCGTAGCCGCCGTTCTGGAACGCCTCGACGAAGTCGCTGCTGCTGAACTTCTTGTCGCCGTCCCAATCGCCCTCGGTCCAGAGTGCCGCCGTATTCGACTCGAACTTGCCCGCCGCGAACACGCCGACGAGGTCGCCGCTGTTGAAGACGCCGTCGAGGTTGGAGTCGCCCATGTACGTCTTCTTCAGGTCGTTGACCCAGACGCGGCGGTCGGCAACATCGACCTTGCGGTCCCCGTTCAGGTCGAAGGCGAGATTCGTGCCGCCAATCGCCACGGCCTGCAGGTCCAGGTCGCCCGCGTCGAGGCTGCCGTTGCCGTTGTAGTCACCCACGGGACCGCTGGCGAGAGCGGACTTGAACTGGGCGCGGATCTGTTCGTCGGTCAACGCCTTGTCCCACACGGCCACTTCGTCGATGAGGCCCGGAAACTGGTTGCCGGAGGTGTCGTAGATGCCGCCACCACCGATCTTGAACAGATCGCCGGAAGCTCCATACGATTCCACCGTCCGCGAGATCGGGTTGCCACCCGTCGCGCCCAGTTCGCCGTTCACATAGATCATCAACTCCTCGCCCGTTCCCACGGCCGCGATATGCACCCACTCGTTCTCGGGCACTTCGCCGGAGAGCGGGAAGTCGACATAGCCGCCGTTGGGCGTCCACATCTGCAGCGTGGTGGGATTGATGAATCCGAACTCCACGGCATCGTTCTGGCCGAAGAGGCCGATGCGGTTGTTGACGAGCGTGCCGGTCTTGACCCAGCCCGACATCGTGAACGCACCCAGGCCGCTCATCGGCGCTCCCGTCACCGAAACGACGCCCCGCGCCGGAGCCTCCACGCCAAACGCCTTGTTGTTCGCGCCGAAGCCCGGCAAGGTTTCATTCGGACCGCTGGCGGCACGATTGCCGCCAGAGAACGTGCCGTTCAGCTTCGCGCCGCCCGTGCCCAGGTTGGTCGCCACCGTGCCGTCCGTGTCGTTCAGGTTCCAGTATCCGATTGGAGCGTCGGACAACAC
>CAZUJM010000014.1:22642-34367 GCA_964620405.1 uncultured Pirellulaceae bacterium
AGGGCTCACTCGCTCGCCGTTCAGGTAGAGCTTGATCATGCTGCCGTCGGCCACCGCGGCAAGGTGGGCCCAGGTGCCGTAGGGCAGTTGCGTCGTCAGGTTGACCGTGTAGTCGAGCTGGCCGCCGTTGGGCGTCCACATCTGGATGACGTTGGGCGCGATGAATCCGAATTCCACCGCGTCGTTCTGTCCGAAGAGGCCGATGCGATTGCCGGTGCGCGTGGCCGGGTTGATCCAAGCCGACATCGTGAACTGGCCGAGGTCGCTGAGGATCGACTCGGGAATGGTCACGTAGTCGTCGCCCGTGGTGCCGAAGTTCACGGCCGAGTTGCCAACGCCCAGGCCTGTCACCTGGCGGCCGTCGACCAGCGCGAAGCTGTCGGCCACGACCCGCTCCCCGCCCGTAAACTCACCGTCCAGCGCCGCTCCGCCCGTTCCCAGGTTCTTGGCCACATTCCCTGCCTCGTTGAATCGCCAGTAACCGATCGGCTTTTCGGCGAGAACAGCGGAGGCGTAGTCGGCACGAGCATTGGAAGAAGCCATCTGCCAAGCGGCCAGGACCAGCAGGGCCGCACTTCCCATGGAGCGTCGCATCGGGTTTCCCTTCAATCGAAGTTGGTGAGTATCGTTGGTCAGTATCCAGGTCTGTCGAAGCCAGAGTCGGCTCGTTTCGTTCGGCCAGTGACAGAGGATCGACACCGTCCGCCGGGTCCATGAATTTACCAGAGTTGCCGAGACATCCTAGAGGAATCTTGGTTGCGTCTCGACCATGAACGGACGCTCGGCCGCCTTCGTCGGTCGGCTGTGGCTCGTCGGTTCAAGTTTCCTTGGCGCGACCGGTCGCGAGTGTTCAAAACGCGAAACAAGGAAGTCCGGCGGCGGTGGGTTTCGGGGAACAAATGCCTTGGTGGCCGCTCGGGCCGGCAACTGCCACCTAGTTGGCACGAGGCGAGGTGTTCGCCGAGCCGGGAGTGCGGGCGGGGCCGTTCACGCACGGCCGACGCGCAGTCGCATCCAGCCGGCGAGCAGTCGTCGGATCCAGGGCGTGAGTCGCCCACGGTTGAACTGGTCGCCCAGTTTGCGGAACGCTTCGGCGTGCGTCGGATAGGGAAAGACGGTCGACGCGAACTGCCGGAGCCCCAGGCCGTGCGTGGCGGCGAGCGACAGTTGGCCCATCAGGTCGCCGGCGTTGTCGGCGACGATGGTCGCGGCCACGAGGCGGTCGGTCCCCTTGCGCACATGGACACGTACAAAGCCCGGCGCACCGCCCGACAGCACGGCGCGGTCGACCTGTCGGAAGTCGACGGTGTAGGTATCGACCTGGTGGTCGCGCGCGAGCTCCTCGGGCGTGGGCCCCAGGTGGGCGACTTCCGGCGAAGTGTAGGTGCACCACGGAATCCACAGTCGGCTCGCGCGACCGCGTCCTCCGAAGAGCGCGTTGCGGAGCACCAGGCGGGCCTGGGCATCGGCCGCGTGCGTGAACTGAAGGCGCGAACAGACATCGCCCGCGGCATAGATGCGAGGGTTGGTGGTTCGCAGGAAGTCGTCGGCGTGCACTCCGCGCCGCGCGTCGCTGCGCACGCCGGCCGCCTCAAGATTCAGCCCCTCGATGTTGGGCGCGCGTCCCAACGCGACCAGCACCGCATCCGCTTCCACCGACCTTCGCTCGTTCCCCTGCGAGTAAACGACCTCCCGCACCTCGTTGCGCCGACGCACCTCCTTCACCGTGGCCCGCGACAGGAACTCGACGCCATCCTGTCGCATCGCTTGCTGGACAAGGGCAGCCGCCTGTTCGTCGTCACGCGGCAGGATGCGAGGGCCGCGTTCGAGCTGCGTGACTTGGGACCCGAATCGTGCGAAGCATTGCGCCAGTTCGCAGCCGATCGGTCCTCCGCCAAGGACGACCAGTCGGCGAGGCAGTTCATTGAGCGAGAAGACCGTTTCGTTGGTGAGGCAACCGGCCGCGGTGAATCCCGCCAAACCTCCGTCCGCCGCGCGGGCCCCGGTGGCGATGACGGCTCGGTGAAACCGCAATCGCTGTCCATTCACCTCCAGCGACTCGCGGTCCACGAACGTGCCCTGTCCCAGGAAGACGTCGACGCCCAGGTCGCGGAAGCGGGCCGCCGAGTCGTGCACGGCCAGGTCGGCGCGCAGTCTTCGCATCCGTTCCATGATCGCGGAGAAGTCGACCGGATCGGCGTGATGCGGGGAATCCGTTGTGCCTGTGGTGCTGGAGCCCTGCCGCGCGTCTCGGACCGTGGCCGCGACGCGCGCGGCGTGAATGAGCGACTTGGAGGGAACGCACCCAACGTTCAGGCAGTCGCCGCCGAGCCGTTGACGCTCGACCAGGGCGACCCGCGCGCCGAGCGACGCGGCACCGGCGGCCGCGACCAGACCCGCCGGACCTCCGCCGACAACCACCAGGTGATAGACCTCGCGCGCCGGCGGATCGCGCCAATCGGGTGGCCGCACATGCGACTCCAACCGGCGGTCGTGTTCATCGTGGGGCGCGTGGGGGTATGACATGGACGAACACTATAAACCTCCTGTCGCTTCGCGGGAATTGGCGGTCATCCCCGGTTTCCGCGAATCGTCCGCCCGCGGCGCGTGTTCCGGCTGCGTCGACGGTGGAGTTGTCCTTCTGCGTGCGGTATCCTCAGGCTCAAGGCGGTGCCGGGACCGCTTGGGCATCGGCCTAGCCGGGAAGACACGACGGAGTTGCGACGCATGCGAAACGGGTGGTGGCTGGTGGGAGCCCTGGTGCTCCTCGTGTCGATGGCTTCGACCATGTCCGCACAGGAGTCGCCTGCGGGAGCCTTGGAGGCGGCGCAGCCGGCCTCCGGCAAGGCGTCCGACGTCGCGGAACTGGTGGTGACCGCGGATACGCGGCTCGATCCGACCAAGACCTACGGCCGCATCCGCATCGTCGCGTCGCAGGTCGTCCTGGACGGCGCCGGCGCGACGCTGGTGGGATCGGCCGATGGCCAACCGCGTGACTTTCAGGGCACGGCCATCCTCGCCGAGGGCGTGTCGCAGGTGACGCTGCGCAACCTCAAGGCCCGCGGCTGGGAACGCGGACTGCACGTGCGGAATGGACGCCAGTGGACGATCGAGGATTGCGACTTCTCGGACAACTTCCACGACCCGGACTTCGGCTGGGGTGAGAACGGCCGGCGCGGCGGAATCCTGCTGGAGGGTGTCCACGAATCGGTGGTGCGCCGCGTGCGGGCGAATCGCGTGTGGGACGGCTGCGTGCTGGTAGATTGCGACCGGAATACGATCGAGGACAACGACTTCTCGCACACCTCCAACACATGCCTGAAGCTGTGGCACGCGAGTGAAAACGTGGTCCGCCGCAATCGGCTTTCGTATGGCTTGCGGATCTCCCCGGGCGAAGTGCATGCCCGCGACTCGACGTGCGTGCTGATGGAGAGCGGTTCGAATGGCAATCGCTTCGAAGGCAACGACTGCACGCATGGGGGCGATGGGATCTTCATTCGCGTGCTGAACCAGTGGGTCAGCACCGACAATACCTTTGTCGACAACGACTGCTCTTACGCGAATAACAATTGCATCGAGGCCTGGTCGCCTCGCAATACCTGGATTCGCAACAAGGCGAACCACGGCAGTTACGGCTTCTGGCTTGGAGCGTCCGATCAAAACGTGCTGGTGGAGAACGAGGCCTCGTTCAATGGACTCCCCAACGGCTTCCATAACTCTCCGCATCTCCCCGAGGGCACGCATGCGGGGATCGTCTTCATGTTTGGCCCGTCGAGCCATACGGTGCTGCGCGGCAATCGCTGCGAGGGGAATCACGGAGCGGGAATCGCCGCCATCGGCGACTTGGAGTCCCATGGGCAGAAGTGGAATGCGTTCCACTGGGTCGTGGAGCGGAATCAACTGGTGGGCAATCGCTGGGGGATCTACCTGCAGCACGCCGAGATGCTGGCTCTGCGAGGGAATACGTACGAGCGCAACGAGCGAGCGGATGTCTGGGAGGCGGGGGATGTGCGGGAGCTGGATCGTCGCGATGAACCTGCCGTGTCGGGCGAATCGCCACGGATACGCCTCGCGGGCCCCACTACCGCGGTTGTCGGGGAGTCCGTGACGTGGCGCGCGGAGTGCGAGGGTATTCGGAGTCGGCCGCGTTCATGGAACTGGCGCGTCCAGTCGTTGGCCGGCGTGACTACGGAGGGAATGGATTCGGAGTTCACCGCGACCTTCCCGCGACCGGGCTTTTATCGCCTGGCGCTGACCGTGGAGGAAGAAGGCCGCCTCGGATTGGCCTGGCGTGATGTGTACGCGGTGGAGTCGTTGCCGGAACTGGGTACGGAGCCGGTTGACGGGGACGTGTCGGCGTGGACGTGCGTAGAAGCCGATTCAAGCGCACGGTTCGCCGGGGTCGAGCAGGTCCGCTTGCAGGGCCGGCGCGCGCTGGAGGCGAGGATCGATCCGTATGGCGGTGGACGTGTGACGCTGCGATGGCAGTCGCCGGGCGTCGGGGCCTCCACCGCGGGCAAGACTCATCTGGTCTTCTGGGTCAAGGCCCGCAATGAAAACGTGCCCGGCTGGCAGGGGCCGAATCCCATCGTGGGGTTGGGGGGAGCGGATGGAAGCGTGTGTCGCTTCACGCCCACGCAGGAGTTGCTGTCGTCGCCCGCGTTCACGGAGGCGCGCGAAGGATGGATGCGATTGGAGGTGCCTTTGGCCGGCGATGCGGTCTGGCAGCGCGAAGGATCGGTGCCCGAGACGCTGGCTGTCATCGAATGCGGCTTCGACTCCTGGGGCGCACCGCCACTCACCCTGTGGCTGGATGGCATGGGGCTGGTGACTCGCGACCCAGCGAATCCTTAACCCTCGGCCATTCCTGAGGGCCCGACGCGCGGCGTTTCACGGCCAGGACGTTCGGGGCCCGGACTCTTTCCGAGGCGAGGGATCGTGATGCGGAAACGGTTCCAGGTGGACCAGCACGTCGCGGAGGGCGGCGTGGTGGTGCACCAGATAGTCCTTGACGGCATGTCCTACGCGATGTCCCTCGTCGACCGTCATCCGCGCGTCGACCTGGATGTGGATGTCGGCGAAGTATTCCAGGCCGGACTTGCGGACGCGGAGCTTCTCGACACGCTGCACTCCCGGAATCCCCGCCGCGTCCTCGCGTATCCGCGCGACGAACTCCGGGTCGGCCTGCGCGTCCATCAGTTCGCTGCCGCTCTTCCGCAGCAGTTCCGTGCCCGAACGCACGATCATGATCGCGATCAGCAGCGACGCCGCTTCGTCGGCCCACATGAAACGCGGGCCACCGAGTCGAATGGCCAGCAGGCCTAGCAGCACGGCGGCCGCGCAGAGTGCGTCGCTGCGGTGGTCCCAGGCGTTCGCGATCAATGCCGCCGATCCCGTACGCCGCCCCACCTGGATCTTGTAGCGATAGAGGGCCTCCTTGATCAACACGTTGACGCCGGCGATCCAGAGTGTCCAGGCCGCAGGCACTTCGTGAATCAGCGGCAGGCGATGGATCGCCTCCCAACCCACGCCTCCCGCCGATACCAGCAGGAGCAGCGCTACATACGAAGCCGCGATGCCCTCGGCACGTGAGTGACCATACGGGTGTTCGTCATCGGGGGGACGCTGCGCGACATGCAGGCCGTAGAGCACTACCAGGGTGGACACGACATCGCCCAGTGAGTTCACCGCGTCGGCGATCAATGCAAACGAGTGACCGACGAAGCCGCCCAGCAGTTTGGCAACTCCCAAGCCAAGATTGACCAACAACCCCAGGTAAGCCGCCTGGCGGACTTCGCGATACAGGTGGTCGGGGGTACTGTTCACGGTCAAGGTCGGTGCCTTGGGGAGGAGGCCAGTGAAACGGGATCGAGAGGGAGCATGATTCGGCAGCCGCGGTCGGTTCCAGGCATCCGTCGCCGGCCGCCGCTTCAACTCGCGGGACGGTCATTGTAGCAGGCATACTGCCGGTGCCGCGCCTCCCGAAAGACGGAGTGGTCCGGCCGGATACTCCCGGGGGGACTTCGCGGCCGCCTCTCGTGGACCCCGAACGCCTTCGCGTGGTCGCAGCACCCCCACGAAGCGGACCGCGGCCGCAGGCCAGTCGCTTCCCGATGTCGAGGGTGGGTTGAAGATCGCGGACCTGTTAAAGTGTTCGGTGGTCAGGTGCGAGGACGAATGGTGCGTGCGGCGGTGCGGCGGTGCGGCGGTGCGCAGTCATGGCTCGGGAGGTTCCATGCGCGAGCCCATGCGGATCTGGGGACTGGGGAGTGACCACGGCGACGACCGGATCGGCTGGGCCGTGATGGAAACGTTGGTTGGCGATGACGTCTGCGGCCCGTATGTGCGCACGGCTCGCGCTCCCTGGGACCTGCTGCTCGACGATCCCTGGCCGCGGCGGATGATTGTCGTGGACGCGGCGCAACTGGGCCGGGCAGCGGGCTCGATCGTCGAAACGACCCTGGGCGGCCACGCCATTCGCGCGACCTTTGGGGTGGGGGACGCGGCTTCCCAGGCGACGATGCATGTGCTGCGGTCCTCGCGCGGCTCGTCGCACGGAGCGGGGCTGGGAGAGATCCTGCAGCTGGCCCGGCAGCTCGGTCGGTCGGTCGATGAGTTGATATTGCTGGCGGTGGAGATCCAGCAGTGCGAACCGGGGGCCGAACTGAGCGATCCGGCGCGCCATGCGCTGCCGCTGGTCGTGCGTCGTGTGCGGGAACTCGCCAGCGAGTGGCTTCGACAGGACGCCTGTTGACTCGCGGCGAAGCGGAATTCCAAGGGGCGTCCAGACCGCCGGGATCCTTGATCGTGCATGAACGATCGCTGGTACGCACTTTGCTTCGCCAGGTGGAGCAGATCCTGCAGGGGTATCCGCGGGCGCGGGTGTGTCGCATCCATGTCAGCGTTGGCGAGTTCGCGGGCGTCGAGGCTGCCTTGCTGGAGCCCGCGTTCGAGGAACTGACGCAAGCGACCGACCTGGAGGGCGCGCGGCTGGTGGTGCAGTTGGAGCCGCTGGAAGCCCAATGTCGCTCGTGCCACCATCTTTTTAGAATCAAATCGTTCCGCTTCGAGTGTCCCCGTTGCCAGCATCGCGCCCTTGAGATTGTCCGGGGCGAGCAGTTGATACTGGACCGCGTGGAGTTGGAAGAGGACCGGGAGGAAGCATCATGAGTGGTGAACCGAAGCCGGGGACCGCCGGGCTGGGTGGAGTTTCCCCGAGTGGCCCGGGTGGCCCGGGTGGCCCGGGTGGCCCGCCCGCCAGCAATCGCACGCGGGGAGGGCGGTTGATCGAGGGGCAGGACATCCTCGTGATTCTCCGCGACCTGCACTTCCTGGCGGATCTGTCGGATGAACTGCTGCGGGAACTGGCCCTGCTGGCGGAGGTGCGGGAATATGACGCACGGGAGGTGGTGGTGCGTCAGGGAGAACCGGCGACGGCCATCTACGTCGTGGTTTCGGGCCAGGTTTCCCTGGAAGTCTGCGCGGCGGGGGTTGGCTGCAAGCGGATCCTGACCATCGGTCCCGGCGAACTGCTCGGTTGGTCGGCCGTGCTTGATCCGATCCAATGGACGGCGACGGCTCGCACGAGCAGCGCGACGCGCGTCGTGCGTCTCGACGGCGCCCGCCTGCGTGCGATGTGCGATCGCGCTCCGGTCCTGGGATACCAGTTGATGCTCCGAGTTGCCCAGGCCCTGTCGCGGCGACTGAACGCGACGCGGTTGCAGTTGCTGGACGTTTATGGAGCGACGATGCCGTCGACGCCCGACGAAGGAGGCATGGCGGCTGCCGCGGCCGCAAGGCATCCGGCATCGTCGACAAGGCGATAACGCGAGGATGGCGATGCATTGACCGAACGAGCGTCGCAGCACGGGGAGATTGTCGTTCGCGCGGGAGCGAGCTGTCCTTCGGCGGAACGCGTTGAGGCTGGAAGCATGCTCGAAGGGAGCCGTGAATGGAACAGGAATCGCCGCGGGTATCGCGATCGTATCTGCTGCCGAAGGTAGCCTTGGGAGAACTGTTGTCAGCGCTGCGCGCGCGGGGCTACCGGGTGATCGGACCTCGCGTGGGCGAGGGCGCGATTGTGTACGGAGAGGTCGACAGCGCGGAGCAGTTGCCGCGGGGCTGGCTGGACGAGCAAGACGGCGGCCTCTATCGGCTTCGGCAGGATGGGGCCGCCGGCTACTTTGACCATGTGGTCGGCCCGCATTCACTGAAGCCTTACCTGTTCCCGCCTCGCGAGACGCTGTTGAGCATGGAACGTCGCGCGGACGGCTGGCGTGTCGAGGCGGTGGCTGCGGCGGCGGAACGGGTGGCGGTGGTAGGGGTGCGCAGCTGCGACCTGCACGCGCTGGCGATCCAGGATCGCGTTTTCCTGGAGGGGCCTTACCAGGATCCGGGCTACCGCGCGCGACGCGAAAATCTGTTCCTGGTCGCCGTCCAGTGTCGGCGCGCCGCAGCCACCTGTTTCTGCCACTCGATGGATACCGGCCCGCGGGCCGAGCGTGGCTTCGACCTCGCGCTGACCGAGGGCGAGGAGTCGTTCGTCGTCGAAGTGGGCAGCGAGGCGGGTGCGGACGTGGCGGAGGGAATGCCGGGCTTGCGGCCTGCCGAACGCGCGGAAGTCGATGGGGCCGTCGAGCAGTCGCGAACGTTGCGCTCGCACCTCGAGGCTCGTCGCGCGGACGCCTGTCGCGTAGACTTCGATCGGTCCGAGGTCGGTGCCAAGCCTGCTCCTGCACCTCGCCCCCGGTCGCTCAACACCGAAGGCCTGCGCGAGTTGTTGCTGGGGCAGCCGGATCATCCCCGCTGGACGGAAGTCGCCGAGCGATGCCTGTCCTGCGCGAACTGCACGATGGTCTGCCCCACCTGCTTCTGCAGCAGCGTCCAGGAGGTGACCGACCTGACGGGGGATCAGGTGACGCGCGAACGCACCTGGGACTCCTGCTTCACCGCCGATCACTCCCGCGTTAGCTCGGGCGTCGTGCGCGCGTCGACCAGTTCGCGTTACCGACAGTGGCTGACGCACAAACTGGCCAGTTGGATCGATCAGTTTGGCACGTCCGGTTGCGTCGGATGCGGTCGCTGCATCACCTGGTGTCCCGTGGGAATCGACCTGACCGAGGAAGTGGCCGCGATGCGGGGAGGTGCGTCGTGAGTGGTTGCACTGCGATGCCGACGGTCGACCCCGCTTCCCCTTGGATGCCGCACGCGGCGCGGATTTGCGCGATGCGTGCCGAAGTTCCTTCCGTGCAGACGCTGGAGCTTGAGTTCAGCGATGCGGAGGTCGCGGGGCGATTTCGTTTCCTGCCCGGGCAGTTCCACATGGTGTACCTGCCGGGGATTGGCGAGTCGGCGATCTCGTTCAGCGGAGATCCCGCCGATGCCTCGTGCTTCGTGCATACCATCCGCGCGGTGGGCAACGTCACGAATGCGATCGCCCGCTGCCGCGTGGGAGACACCCTGTTTGTGCGCGGGCCGTTCGGATCGCCGTGGCCGGTGGAGGAATCGGCGGGATACGACCTGCTGGTGGTGGCCGGTGGCCTTGGGCTGGCGCCACTGCGGCCGGTCGTCTACCAGGTCGCGCGGCAGCGGGAACGGTTTGGACGCGTGATGGTGATCCACGGCGCGCGATCGCCGTCGGACCTGCTGTATCGTGACGAGTACGCGAATTGGCGGGATGCGGGCATCGAGGTGCTGGAGACCGTGGACTTGGGCGATGCAGATTGGAATGGTGCGATCGGTTTCGTCACTCCGCTGATGCGTCGCTTCCGTTCCTCCGGCGAGACCTTGCGCGTGATGGCCTGCGGCCCGGAAATCATGATGCGTTTTGTCGCGCAGGAGGCCCTGTCGATGGGCGTGGATCGCCAGCGCATCTACTTGTCGATGGAACGGAACATGAGTTGCGCGGTGGGCCTCTGCGGCCACTGCCAGTATGGGCCTGTTTTCATCTGCAAGGATGGCCCCGTGTTTGCCTACGATACCCTGGAGCCTTACCTGCATGTCGAAGACCTTTAGCGACGGCGCGGCGGCCAGCAAGCGGCGGCCGACCCTGGCGGTGTTCAAGTTCGCGTCCTGTGACGGTTGCCAGCTTACGCTGCTGGATGCCGAGGATGAGCTGCTGCAGATCGCCGATGCGGTGGAGATCGCCTACTTCCTGGAAGCCCGCACGCGAACGCTGGAGGGACCCTATGACGTGGGATTGGTCGAGGGATCGGTGACGACGGCGCACGACCGGGAGCGGATCCGTGAGATTCGCGCGCAGTGTCGCTACCTGGTCACCATCGGCGCGTGCGCGACGGCCGGTGGGATCCAGGCGCTCCGCAACTGGGCGGACGTCGGGGACTTCCTCTCCATGGTGTACGCGCGGCCCGACTACATCTCGACACTGGCCACCAGCACGCCGATCTCCGACCATGTGCCGGTGGATTTCGAACTGCGTGGGTGTCCCGTGGACAAGGGCCAGTTGCTGGAACTGGTCACCGCCCTGGTGCTTGGACGCGTGCCGCGCGTGCCGCGGCACAGCGTGTGTGTCGAGTGCAAGGAGCGGGGCACGGTGTGCGTTTCCGTCGCGCGGGGCATCCCCTGCCTGGGCCCGGTCACGCAGGCTGGTTGCGGTGCCTTGTGTCCGTCGTACGGCCGCGAGTGTTTCGGCTGTTTTGGACCGCAGGAGCAGGCGAACGTGCCCAGCCTGCTGCGGCACCACTGCGAACAGGGCGGCGATCCCGGTCACTTGATCGACCTGCTCCGCAACTTTAACGTCAACGCCGCCGGATTTCGCGAGACGAGTGAACCGTTCTGGAGGCAGGGGACCGTACAGGCCGCCGACGGCCGCGTCCTGTACCAGGTGGAGGCGTTCCAGGAGACTCGGCCGGTCACAGACGCCAACGGCGGCGTTCCGCGGCCTTTGTGATGCGTTGCCTGAGGAACGGACCCTCAGGACGAGTGCGGTGAACGAGTGACGCGTGCAGGCTGGTGGGATTGGCCGAGGAGATCTATCCGTGGGTGACAAGCGAGAGATCGAAGTCAAAGCACTGTCGCGCGTCGAAGGCGAGGGGCGTCTGTATGTGCGCCTGGCCGGCGACGTCGTGGAGCGGGTCGAATTGGCCATCTATGAGCCGCCGCGCTTCTTTGAGGGCTTCCTGCGGGGGCGCGAGGTGCGCGAGGTTCCTGACATCACCGCGCGAATCTGCGGCATCTGTCCCGTGGCTTATCAGATGACGTCGTGCCACGCGCTGGAAAAGGCGCTGGGTATCGAGGTCACGCCCGAGATCCGCCTGCTGCGCCGATTGCTGTACTGCGGGGAATGGATCGAAAGCCATGTGCTGCACATGCACCTGCTGCACGCTCCGGATTTCCTTGGATATGAGAGCGGTTTGAGCATGGCGGCCGACCACCGGGAGGTGGTGACGCGCGGGCTGCGGATGAAGAAGATCGGGAACGAACTGCTGACGGTCTTGGGAGGTCGCGCGATCCATCCGATCAACGTGGCCGTGGGCGGATTCCATCGAATCCCCGGACCGGAGCTGCTCCGGGCGCTGCTGCCGGATCTGGAGTGGGCGGTCGAGGCCGCGCGCGAAACGATCCGCTTCATGGCGCGACTGGACTTCCCCGACTTTCGCCGGGACTACGAGCTGGTTTCGCTCTGGCACGCGGATGAGTACCCGATGAACGAGGGACGCGTCCGCAGTTCGCGGGGGCTGGATGTGTCGGTCGAAGAGTACGAACG
>CAZUJM010000014.1:34377-48515 GCA_964620405.1 uncultured Pirellulaceae bacterium
CTGGGCTTGTGCCGCGAGCAGCTTTCGCCGCTGGCGCGACGGGAGGCGGACGCGTGCGGCATCGACTGGCCGTCCGGCAACAATTTCCACAGCATCGTCGCCCGCGGCATCGAAGTGCTCGACGCGTTCGAGGAGGCGACGCGCATCGTGCGTTCCTACCAGGCCACGCCCGCGCTGAGCAGGATTCCGTTCGAACCGCGCGCCGGCGAGGGCTGCCATGCCACGGAGGCGCCGCGCGGGCTGATCTTCCATCGGTATCGCATCGGCGACGATGGTCGTATCGCGGAGGCCAAGATCGTGCCGCCCACGTCACAGAACCAAGGCCAGATCGAAGACGATCTGCGCACTTTCGTGCCCGGCGTTGCACACCTGGACGATGCCGACCTCACGCGTCGCTGCGAGCACCTCGTGCGCAACTACGATCCCTGCATCAGTTGCGCGACCCATTTCCTGCGCATGACGATTGAACGCAATCCGCCCGGAGCGAGTGGACCATGAAATCGGTGGAAGTCCAGATCGACCTGCGGCGAACGCGGCGCGAAGCAGCCGAGGCCTTTCGCCATGCGATGGCCGCCCAGGGCACGCTGGTGGTGCGCCTGATGTCGTCGCCGGGCTCCGGAAAGACGACCCTGCTGCAGCATACGGCGCAACAGCTCGCGACGAACCATCGCGTGGCGATCCTCGTCGGCGACGTAGAGACGCAGCGCGATGCCGAACGTCTCGCCCCCTACGCGCCCACGCGGCAGATCACGACCGGGGGAGCCTGTCATCTGGAACTGCCGCTCGTGGAGGATTCCTGGCGACGGCTTGACGCGGGACGCGTCGACTTCCTGTTCGTCGAGGATATCGGCAACCTGATCTGTCCTGCGTCGCACGACCTGGGCGAGCATCTGCGGGTGCTGTTGTTGAGCACCACGGAAGGCGACGACAAGCCCGGCAAGTATCCGAAGGCGTTTCGCACGAGCGATGTGGTGGTCATCTCGAAGACGGACCTGCTGGCTCATGTGCCGTTCGACGTGGCCCGTGCCGAAGAGGATGCGCGGAACGTGCGCGAGGATCTCGTGTTTTTCCGCCTGAGCGCCCTGCGCGGCGACGGAGTCAACGCCTGGGTGCGCTTCCTGCTCGAACGGCGCGATGCCCTGCGCCGGGGTGCCATGGGCAGTCCCGTGGATGATTCGCCATGAGCCAGGGGGTCGACGGGCCGGAGACGCTCGATGCGATGATCGCACGCATCTGGCTGCTGCGAGGCACGGTGCAGGGAAGCGGCGTGCGGCCGGCCGTGCTGCGTTGGGCGGCGACGTGCGGGCTGCGTGGAATCGTACGCAATACAGGCGAGGGAGTCGAAGCGAGGCTCGAAGGCGCGGCGCGCCAACAGCAGCAGTTTCGCGCGGCACTGGCAGGCTGTCTGCCTGTGGGCTGTGAGATGCAGGCGGTCGAGGAGCGCGCGGTCGATTGGCAAGGGTATGCGGGCCTGACCGTGGCAGGATACGACGCCTCGGGATCGGCTGCGCGTTCCAGCGAAGCGATGTCGGCCGAGGGAGGCTTGGCAAATCGCAGGACACGTGTGTCGCCGTTGGCAACGCCCGTGCCGCTGGATCGCCGGGTGTGCGATGCTTGCCTTCATGAGATGAAGGACGCGGGCAATCGGCGTCGCGGATACGCTTGGATCAGCTGCGCGACCTGCGGTCCCCGCTACAGCCTGGTGACTCGGATGCCCTTTGAACGCCCTGACACGGCCATGCGGCCGTTTCGGATGTGCCACGCGTGTGCGCAGGAATATGGGTCGTTCGATGACCGGCGTTTCCACGCCCAGACCATCGGTTGCCAGGGCTGCGGTCCGCGCTGGTGGGCCGTGGACGCGCGCGGCGTCCGCTTGGAAGGCGTGACGAGGGAGCGGCCGCGCGGCGAGTCGTGGGGCGACGAGTCTTGGGGCGGCGAGTCTTGGGGCGGCGAGTCACGGGGAGGAAAGCCCGTCGTGGATCTGCTGGACGATGCGCTTTCGCTGGCGGTTCGGCTGCTGACGGAGGGACGGATACTCGCGCTGCGCGGCGTCGGTGGCTACCAACTGCTGTGCGATGCGACGGATGAGCGAGCAGTTCGGCGATTGCGGGAGCGGAAGGCTCGACCCACCAAGCCGCTCGCTGTGCTCGTGGACGGCCTGGAGGCGGCGCGGCGGATCGCCCGATTGAGTTCGTGCGAGGAGGAGCAGCTGCTGTCCACGGCCAATCCGATCGTGATCGCATCGGCTCGCGTCGATTCGCCGCTGGCGGAGTCCGTGCACCCGAGGCTTCAGGAGGTCGGGCTGATGCTGCCGACGACGGGCATGCATGCGCTGCTGCTGGAGGCCACGGGCAGGCCGCTGGTGTGTACGAGCGCGAATGGCGCGGGTGAACCGTTGCTGTACCGAGTGGACGACGCGGAGAGCGGCTTGGCGGGCATCGCAGATGGCTGGTTGCACCACGATCGCGAGATCGCGCATCCGATCGACGATAGCGTGGTACGCTGCGTGGCTGGTCGTCCCATGGCGTTGCGCCTTGGCCGGGGGCTGGCGCCGCTGCCGCTGGAACTGCCGTCGCGGGTTCCACGCCTGGCGGTGGGCGCGCACCTGAAGTCGGCGGTGGCGTGGAGCAATGGGCACCAAGCCGCGCTGGGGCCGCATGTCGGGGACCTGGAGACGCTCGCGGCGCGGGACCGATTTCGCGAACGCTGTGACGCGCATCTGGCACTCTACGACTGCCAGCCGACCGAGATCCTGCATGACGAGCATCCGGACTACGCGACGACGCGCGAGGCGCAGCGGCGGGCATCGAATGGGGTCGCCCGTCACGGATCGGCCGTGGGCCTGCGAGCCGTCCAGCATCACAGGGCGCATGTGGCGGCGGGGATTCTGCAGCATCAGTTGTGGAACACGCCTGTGCTGGGGGTTGCCTGGGATGGATCCGGTCATGGTGAGGACGGGTTGGTATGGGGCGGCGAATTCCTGAGGGTGGACGAGTTTGGTCAGTGGACGCATGTGGGGCGGTGGCGACCGTTGGAACTGCCGGGTGGCGACGTGGCGGTGCGGGAGCCCTGGCGTGTCGCGGTGGCGGTACTGCGCGAGGCCGTGCCGGTGGACGAATGGCTGCCCGTCGCACGCCGCCTGTTCACGGGCCGACCGCTCGATGCGCTGCTGCGATGGCTCGACCAGGCCGCGCGCATCACGCCGACTGCGAGCGAGCGAACCGGGGAAGTTGCGAATCGCTCGTCGATGTCCGTCGTGCGTACGACCAGCGTCGGTCGCCTGTTCGACGCCGCGGCCGCCTGGGTGTTTGGCGTGAGCGAAGTCAGCCATGAGGGCGAGGCGGCGATGTGGTTGGAGTCGATCGCGGAGAATCACGACGAGCAAGGATATCCGGTGGGCCTGGATGACGCGCAGGCGGAACGCGTGGAGCTCGACTGGCGACCGCTTTTTCGCGCCCTGTGGCGCGACCTGCGGCGCGGCGAGGCAGCGGGGCGGATGAGCATGCGGTTCCACCGGGCGTTGTCCCAGGCCATAATCGACGTCAGTGCGCGGCATGCAGAGATGCCGGTGGTGCTGTCAGGCGGTGTGTTCCAGAATCGCCTGCTGGGGGAAACTCTGTTGGAAATGACTGCGACGCCGCACCGTTTTCGCCTGCCCGGTTGGGTGCCAACCAACGATGGAGGGATTGCTGCGGGGCAACTGGCATGCGTGTCCCTGCGCGGCGCGTAAGGGATCGCAGCGGACTTGGTCGCGACTTGGCAGTGGACCGGTGTTGCCAAGTGAGTGTCATCGCGAATGGACGCGGGACTGGGTGCGCGACAGGGCAGGGTGCCCCGCGACGTTTCGACGCGAATCGCAGCGCGGGTGCTGCGAGGGGGTTCTCGAGTGGGACAGGGTGGGTTGCCGGGAGAGACGCATGTGCCTAGCGGTACCAGGAAAGGTCGTGGAGTGGCTCGATCGCGATCCGCTGTTCGCGGCGGCGTGGGTGGAGTTTGGCGGCGTACGGCGTCGGGTGAGCATGGCGTGCGCGCCGGAGGCGGTGCTGGGGGACTATGTACTGGTGCACGCGGGCGTGGCGATCACACGCGTGGACGCGGAGGAGGCGGATCGGATGCGGGCGTTGCTGGTCGAGTGCCTGGAGGAGCCGTCGTGGGAAGAGGATCCGGCGTCGGACCTTGACGAGGCAGGGCCTGCGGAGGAGTTATGAGCAGCCATACCGAGGGTGGGCCTGGATTCCGAGGCGCGATGCCGCACTTGGACGAGTATCGCGATCCGGCAGCCTGCCACGCGCTGGTCAAGCGGATTCGCGCGCAGGCCAGTCGTCGTCACACGTTGATGGAAGTCTGCGGCGGCCAGACGCACGGCCTGTTGGCTCACGGGATTGACCGCGAACTGGCCGAGGTGGTGGAGTTGATTCACGGTCCAGGCTGTCCGGTCTGCGTGACTTCGGAGCAGGACATCGACTGGGCCATCGCGGCCAGTCGCGCGCCGGGAGTCTTGGTGGCGACCTTCGGCGACATGCTGCGTGTTCCCGGCCGTGGTGGCTCGTTGCGGGAAGCACGCGCCGCGGGTGGGCAGGTGCGGATGGTCTATTCGCCGCTCGACGCGGTGGCGATCGCGCGGGAACGACCGGAGCTGCAGGTCGTGTTCCTGGCCGTGGGCTTTGAGACAACAGCGCCGGCCACCGCGCTGGCGGTGCGCCAGGCGCGGGAAATGCAGCTGGATAACTTTTCGCTACTGGTCTCCCACGTTCGTGTCCTGCCGGCGATGGAGATGATCGCGCGCGACCCGGGGAACCGCGTCGCCGCGTTTCTCGCGGCCGGGCATGTCTGCGCCGTGGATGGCTATCGCGACTATCACCGATTCGCGCGCGATCATCGCGTGCCCGTCGTGGTGACCGGGTTCGAGCCGGTGGACCTGCTGCTCGGCATCCTCGAGTGCGTCGAGCAGCTGGAGGCCTCGCGGGCCGAAGTGGTCAATGTCTACCAGCGGAATGTGCGGGAAGCGGGGAACGACCACGCGCGGCAGTTGGTGGATTCGGTCTACGAGGTGGCCGACCGTGGCTGGCGCGGAATCGGGGAGGTGCGCGGCGGCGGTTTGCAGCTGCGCGCCGCGTGGCGAGATTTCGACGCGCGGGCGCGCCTCGGCTGGATCGAGGCCCATGACGACGGCCAGCGGGCGCCGTGTTCACGTTGCCGCAGCGGCGAGGTGTTGGTGGGGCGGATCAAGCCGCCGGAGTGTCCATCCTATGGAAGAGAGTGCACGCCCGAGCATCCGCTGGGGGCTCCCATGGTTTCCTCCGAGGGAGCGTGCATGGCGTACTATCGGCGTCGCGATGGCTTGCCGCGGGAGGACGCCTGATGTTCGAGTGTCCCGTGCCCGATCGGTTCAACGGAGATCGCGTGACTCTGGCCCACGGCGAAGGCGGCCGTTGCATGCGGCAGTGGATCGAGCGTCGCGTCGCGCCCCTGTTTCGCGCGGTGGACGCAGGGAGCTTGGACGAGCGATCGTCGGTGGCCCCGGTGCTGCCCGGTACCGTGCTTCCCGGCACCGTGCTAGACGACTCGGCCTTGGTGCAAACGGAAGGCACCGCGCTGCGCATGACGACCGATGCGTATGTCGTGTCGCCGCGCTGGTTTCCCGGAGGAGATCTCGGGGCTCTGTCGATTCATGGGACGGTGAACGACCTGGCGGTGGGCGGCGCGCGGCCGCGCTGGATCAGCCTGTCCATGATCCTGGAGGAAGGGATCGCGCTGTCGGAGGTCGAGGCGCTGTTGGGTTCGGCGGCCGAGGCGGCTCGAGTGTCGGGAGTGCGTGTCGTTACGGGCGACACGAAGGTCGTGCCGCGGGGCGCTGCCGACGGCATGTACGTTTCTACGGCGGGCGTGGGCGAAGTCGTGTGGTCGTTGCCCGGTTGCGATCGACTGGAGGCGGGGGATGCGCTGCTGGTCAGCGGACCGGTGGGCTGTCATGGCCTCGCCGTGCTGGCTGCGCGGGAGCAGTTGCAACTGGATCCCTCGCCGCGATCCGATGTCCGGTCGCTGTGGCCGGCGGTGGAGCGTCTGTGGCGGGCGGGCGTGCCGGTAAGGGCAATGCGCGATGCAACGCGCGGCGGCGTGGCGGCCGTGCTGCACGAATGGGCGGCCGCTTCGCAGGTCACGCTTCGCGTCCAAGCCGGAGAGGTGCCGACGACCGCGGAAGTACGCGGCGCCTGCGAACTCCTCGGACTCGACCCGCTCCACATGGCTTGCGAAGGCGCAATGGTCGTGGCCGTCCCCCGCGATGCCGCCGCCCAGGCAATGGCCGTCCTTCGCGAAGTGGCCGGAAGTGAGCAGGCGACCATCATCGGAGAAGTCACCGCACGCGGCGGCGAACCGGTACTGGTTCGTCGGGCGCTGGCTGCCTGGCTGCCGCTGGATGAACCACAGGGGATGCCCCTGCCTCGCATCTGCTGATGAGTCCGCGCGCGGCCAACCGTGGCAGCGGGCCCATGAATCCACAGGCTACTTCGGCAGCTTCACCTTGGACTTTTTCTTGTCGTCGTCCTCCTCGCCGTCCTTGCCGGCGGCGGGTTCGGAGTCGGCAACGACGGGCGGGAAGCCGTTGAGCTGTCGCCAGATTTCGTAGCCGAGCGAGACCTGCTGCAGGAGCACCCAGCCGTTGGCACGGACGCCTTGTCGGAGGTAGCGGTGGGACGGCCATTCGGAACCGTCGGGCAGGACTTGGATGCGGAACTTGCCCTTGCCGTTGTCGGTTTCGCCGATCGCCGCGACGCGACCACCAAAGGTGCCGACCGCCACGGAAGGCCATCCGGCGAACTGGATGGCAGGCCAGCCCTCGAACTGCAGGCGGACATGGTCGTTGGGCCGGACCAGGGGCGCATCGTAGCCGGCGATCCACAGTTCGACGGCGAGCTCCTTGGATTCGGGAACGATCGTGAACAGTTCCGCGCCTTCCTTGATCATCTGGCCCCGCTCGAAGATGGGCATGCGGAAGATCGTGCCATCGCGGGGCGCGGTGATCGTGAGGCGATCGAGTTCGGAGATCTTGACTTCGATTTCACGCATCTCCTTTTGCGCGGTGGCCTGCTGTCCGATGGCGTCCTCACGCATGGCGCGGGCATAGTCCACCTTGGTCTGGGCCTCGCGTCGCTTCTGCTCCAGTTCGCTGGCCTTTGAATCCAGTTCCCGTTCGGCGGCCGTGACCTCTTGGCGAGCCGATTCCAGCTCTGAGACCGCCACCTCCCAATCCTTCTTCAGCCTCTCGATCTCCTTCTCGGGCTTGAGGCCCTTCTCGAAGAGGCCCTTCTGCCGCTCGTAGTTCAGCCGAGCCTGGGTCTCCTTGGATTCATAGCCGATGACCAAGCGTTGCTTTCCCTGCAGCTTGGCTCGCGACGCCTCGACCAGATCCTGCGCGGCCTTGACGGCGAAGTCGCGGGCGTCGCCAAAATCGCGAATGTTCTGCTCGTAGACTTCCACTTTGGTCCGCGATGTTTCCATCTTGGTGCGCAGGTCCTGCAACTGGGATTGCAGCTGTTCCAGCAGGTTGGCGGCGGCGGGCTGGAGTTCCAGGATGAAGTCGCCCTGCTTGACGGTCGTGCCTTCCACGAGACCTTCGGCGACCCGCGAGACGATGCCTTTGACTTGCGAGGTGACGGTCTGCTGGCGTTCCTGCGGCACGAAGGCGGTGACTCGGCCCATGCCTTTCGACGACTGCTGCCAGGGAAGCAGCAGCATGGCGAGCGCGCTGAGGAGGAGGAATGCGAGGGTGGCCTTGGCCAGCCGACGCACGGCACGCGAGGACTGGACCAGCTTCAGCGCGGGCAGCGACTTGCGAACCGACGTGTCCGGGAGATGGTAGCCGATGTTGAGGCGAGCGTTCATGTCAGGGCCGTTCGTGCGAGGCGAGGAAATTCGGGGCAGATCCCTGGGGAACGAGACGCGGACGGGAAGCAGCGATCAGGGCCATCAGTGGCCGGAGATCTCCTCGGTTGACAGCGGATCCCCCAACGCATAGTCCCCATGATGGTCAAAGGGCCGCAGGGTCACGGTACGCTGGCAGCGCTCCGCGATCTCCTGTTGGTGCGTGGCAATGAGGACCGTCCAAGGGGCACCCGGAGCGAGGATGGCGGCGAGCGGGCGTTCCAGCAGGCGTTCGCCGAGCGCATCAAGCGTTCCGTCGATGAGCAGCAGGCGAGGACGGCCCACGATGGCACGGGCCAGCATCAGCAGCTGGGCCTGCGTGGTGCTGAGCGGAGCGCCTCCTGTCTGCAGGACCGTGTTCAGGTTGTCGGGGAGATCCGAGAGTACGTCCAGCAAGCCGACGGCGGCGAGCGCGTCGCGCACGTCGGCAGCGCTGATCTGCGGCCGGTGCAGGTGGACGTTCTCGGCAATCGTTCCCGGGAAGATCTCGATGCCGCGCGACATCGCCACGTGTTCGCGGAGCGAATCGGGGCGCAGTTCGCGGAGGTCAATGCCATCCATCTCGACAGGGCCATGCTGCGGCGTGCGGATCGCGCACAGGATGTCGATCAGCGTGGACTTACCACAGCCCGACGGGCCCACCAGCGCGACGCGTTCCCCCGGCGAGATGCTGGCCGAAAAACGCTCCAGCACCGAAGGTCCCCCGTACCCGTATTCCACGTGATGAAGCCGCAGGCTCGCCGGGCGTGCCTCGCTCAAGTGGAACATGTGGTCGTGCGGTTCAATGGGCAGGTCGAAGAGCATTCCCAGCTTCTCGACGCTGGCGAGCAGGTCGTAGAAGCTCTCGACGTATTTGCCCATCTTGGCGAGCGATCCCACGATGATGGTCACGATCAGCTCGGCGGCGACCAGCTGGCCGAGCGTCAGTTCGCCTTGCAGCACCAGCCAGCCGCCCAAACCCAGCAGGGCCGTGGCGGCGATCGCCTGCAGCCCGAGCATGAACAGCAGTTGGCGGAGGAAGATCGAGAAGTGTTTCTTGCGGGCTTCGAGGTAGTTGATGGTCAGCTGGTCGGCCTGGTTGAGCGCGAACTGGCTGCCGCCGTGCATTTTGAAGGCGGTGGTGTGCAGGGCCAGCGATTGCAGCCAGGCGGCTGCGGCGTATTTGGCCCTCGATTCACCGATCGAGGCCTTCACGGCGCCCTGGCCCAGGACCAAGAATACGAACAGGACGCTGGCCAGCAGCACCAGGTCGAAGCCAAGCAGGAAGGGGTGGTAGAAGGCGAGGACGATCATGCCGATGATCATCTGCAGGACGACGCCCAGGCCGTCGAGCACCATGCTGGCCGTAATCTTCTGGATGGTCACGACATCAAAGAACCGATTCGCCAGTTCGGGCCCGTGGCACCCGTCGAGAGCCCGCTGGTCGACGCGCGGCAGCCGATAGGCCAGGTCCTCGACGACCCGCGTGAACAGACGCCGCTGCAGGATTTCGACGATCGTCACGTTCAATGCTTCGAACGCCGCGGCGAATCCCAGGAAGATGAACAGGATCAGGGAGAGCACGATCACCGGTTGCGTGAACCGGCCGAACGCCACGGTGTTGACCAACGCCTCGACGGCAATCGGCGTTGCCAGCGCCAGCATGCCGACGACGGCAGAGAAAACCATCACATTGAGGATGTCGCTGCGTTCGGGACGCAGGAGCTGCATCAGCCGCCGCAGCGGGCTGGTCGAGTGCTCGTCGGCTCCGTGGTGACCCGCACCATGGCGGTGGGACGCCGCCGTGGGCGTTTCGGGGCCATGGTGGCCGGAGGGCGTCTGGACACGTGGGGTGACGGAGGCGGAGTCGCTGGCGCAGGGCAGGGCAGCTTGGCCGACCAGCCAGGTAGTGGGCGTTTTCGAATCGGGGATCTGCAGGGTGCGGCAGAACTGCTGGTGCGAAACCCAACGGTCGCGTTGGCCCTCGATGCCCGTCAGCCGCAGCTTGCGGCCGCTGGTTTCCGCCACCGCATACCACCGCAGTTTGCCGTTCTGGTCGAGCCGGCAGGTGCAGACCGGCATGTTTTCGCCGGTGAGCTGCAGGGCCTCTTCCAGGGTGCATTCCAGATGCCGGACCCTCAATCCCAGGCTTTCCCCGACCTCCACCAGCCGGTAGGCCCAGGCCTGGGGGCCGGTCCCCGGGAGTGCTCGGAGCGATTCGCCGAGGATGCGGGTGGCCAGGATACGATCAAAACTCACGTGGGACGCCTGCGCAAACAGGCTCAGCACGTGGATTGCGTGGTCCAGTTCCGAAACGCTATGAGGAGATCGGTCTTGCATGGCGTCGATGTGCCTGGGCTGGAAGAACGGACCGAGGCGAGCCTACCTCATTCTAGAGAGTGATCCCTTCTCTTACTGTATACGGCTCAATCGGATAATCTGAAAAGTAGAATTATTGGTGGTATTTGATTCAAAAAACGAATGAGACGCCCGTCCCATGGAATGGCTTAACTACCACCATCTGCTGTACTTCTGGGTCGTGGCTCGGGAGGGCGGGGTATCCGCAGCGGCGGTCAAGCTGCATCTGGCGCAGCCGACGCTCAGCAACCAGATCCGCCAGCTGGAGAAAAACCTGGGGGCCAAGCTGCTGGTGCGGCGGGGCCGGGGCGTGGAACTGACCGAAACCGGCCAGATCGTGTTTCGGTACGCCAACGAGATCTTCCAGTTGGGGCGGGAGATGACGGATGCCGTGCGGGGTCGGCCGACGGCCGCGGAGGGGCGTCTGGTGCTGGGGGTCCCCGACGTCCTGCCCAAGATGGTCGTCCACCGGCTGATCCAGCCGGCCCTGGCGATGCCCGAACCGGTGCATCTGGAAACCTACGAAGGCAAGCTGGAGGATCTGCTGGCGGACTTGGCCGCTCATCGGCTGGACGTGGTGTTCTCCGAGACGCCGCTGTCGCCCACTTCCAGCATCCGCGCCTTCAATCATCTCCTCGGCGAGTGCTCGCTCACCTGTTTCGCCGTGGGCGACCTGGCGCGGAAATATCGCAGCGACTTCCCACAGTCGCTGCATGGAGCGCCCATGCTGCTGCCCACGCAGAATACCCTGGCGCGTCGGTCGATGGAGCAGTGGTTTGATGAGCACCAGATCCGTCCCCAAGTGCGACACGAGTTCCAGGACAGCGCGCTGCTGAAGGTGTTCGGCCAGGAGGGCGAGGGGATCTTCATGGGATCGTCGGCCATCGAAAGCGAGATCTGCCGTCGCTACGGAGTGCGCGTCGTGGGGCGGATTCCGGAATTGCGTGAACGGTACTACGCATTGTCGGTGGAGCGTCGTCTGAAGCACCCGGCGGTGTTGGCGATTACGCGTGCGGCCCGCGATGAACTGTTCCGTCGCCGGACGGAAACGATGACCGAGGGGGACGCGAAAGGCGACGGGGGAGCGTAAGATCGTGGCTTGCGGCGGCGGACCGCGACTGCGACAACGCCGCGATCGATGTACTCGGATCACAACTCACGGTGGACGGACTGCGTCTCTCGGCATCAAGCGCGGCTTGCTGCTTCATGTGCCGGCCGCTTGGAAGGTGACTCACGCATGGGGCGTTCTTTTCAATTCGCTTTTCGCGCCGAGCAAATCGACGCGAGTGCTTTCCTGGCGGCCAACGCGACGGTCCTGGGCGACGTGACCGTGGGCGCTCGCAGCAGTCTTTGGTTCCAGGCTGTGGTGCGCGGGGACACGGAAGCGATCCGGATCGGAGCGGACACGAACATCCAGGATGCGTGCGTGCTGCACGCGGATCCCGGTTTTCCCTGCGTGCTGGGGGATCGCGTGACGGTGGGACATGCGGCGGTGGTGCATGGCGCGTGCGTCGCGGATGACGTCATGATTGGCATGCGAGCGGTCCTGCTCAACGGCGTGCAGGTGGGATCGGGAAGCATCATCGGCGCGGGAGCGGTGGTGTCCGAAGGCACGGTCATTCCGCCGAACTCGCTGGTCTTCGGCGTGCCCGGCCGCGTCGCTCGCGAGACGACGGAGGAGCAGCGCGCGTGGATCCGGCGCGCGGCGGAGCACTACGTGGAGGCGGCGCGGGCGTTGCGGCAGCAGCAGGAAACCGTGGCTGGCGATTCGTCCGCGGAGGGAAACCGCCCCTGACGCCGTTCGCCCGTCAAGCGGCCTGCCGTGTTTCAGTTTCGTGACGCATGCACGGTCGCGGAACGACCATGCCATGTCCAAGCAGGATCCGTGTCTTATCCGGCCAGGATCTTGGGGCGTACGCCTGTTCAAAACGCTGGCGAGCGTCATCGAGGGTATAAGGAGTCCCGCAGGCTCGTCGCGCAACGGGCTTTGTGTGCCCGACGGCACCGAGGCATGGCTGCGGTCCGATGCAGGGACCCCAGGGCCCTCGGCGCGAACGGATTACAAAAAAGGAGGCGTTTCGTGGATAGTCGCTGATTGACGGCTTCCCGGCCAGGGCGTCATCATAGGGCCGTTGTCGTGGATTGGGCGACCTCTTTATTCCGGAGACATGCAGCGATGAAACGATTCTGGTCTTACTTTGGCCCGGCTTGCCTCGCGGTGCTGATGCACAACGCGGCGAACGGTGTCGACTTCTATCCGATCAAGTCGGTGGAAGCGACCTTGCCGCAGGGCGGCAACTACTTTCCCGTCGAGAACCTGATCCAGGGTCCCGGCAAGGGCTTCCTGGCCACGCCTCCGTACACAGCCAGCGGCCCGACCTGGGTGACCGATGCGTGCAGCTACCCGTGTAACTACATTGAGGAGTGGGGAAAGCCGGTGCTGACGTTCGACCTGGGGCAGAACCAGCCGCTGTCGGAAGTCAGCATCTGGGGATACTCCTCCGGCAACGCGAATGGCTTGAAGGACTTCAGCCTGCGTTTCGCGTCGGACGCGGATGGGCCGACCGGTTTCGGCAAGACGATCAAGTACAACCCGACCTTCAACGACTTGGACATTGAGCCGTCGATCCGACAGAGCTTCAATTTCAGCGAGAAGGTGTCGGCGCGGTACGTCGAGTTGCTGGCGCTGGAGAACTTCTTTGTCGCGCCGGGCGATGGTTCGGAGCCGGGTTCGAAGCCGGGCGGCGATCGCGTGGGCTTTGGTGAGATCGCGTTCGCGATGCCAGGCGAGGATCCGCCACCGCCGCCGCCGGTGCAGTTCTATCCGATCGCCAGCATCGAATCGAGCACCGTGGATACGGACTACTGGCCGGTGGACAACCTGATCCAGGGACCGGGAGTGGGCTTCAGCGATGCGCAGCCGCACCAGAAGACGGACGCGGGTCCGACGGGCAACTGGGTGACGGAAGCCTGCGGCTACCCCTGTGACTACTTGGAGTCCTTCGACGCGCCCGTGCTGACGCTGGACCTGGGCCAGGATCGTTCCCTCAATGAGATCGATATCTGGGGCTACACCAGTTCGAACGCCAACGGCATCAAGGAGTTCAAGCTGCGGTTCGCGACGGCGGCCGACGGCCCGAACGGTTTCGGCACTTCGGAGAAGTACAATCCGACGTTCTCGGACCTGCCGAACGATGACACGAGCCGCCAGATGTTCCCCTTCAGCAAGACGCTGACGGCACGCTACGTCGAACTGACCGTGACGGACAACCACTTCGTCGCCCCAGGCGATGGCACGAACACCGAGGAGCCGGGCGGTACGACGCCGGGCGGTGACCGCGTCGGCATCGGCGAGATCGCCTTTCCGATGATCAGCGTGGCGATGGTCGGCGACTTCAACAGCAATGGCCTGCTGGATGTCGCGGACATCAACATGCTGGAGGTGCAGGTGGCGGGTGGATCGAACCCGGCGGCCTACGACCTGAACAAGGACACGAAGGTGGACACGGGAGATATCGGCGTCTGGGTTCGCGACCTGAAGAAGACGTGGATTGGTGACGCCGACCTGAACGGCCTGTTCAACAGCACGGACTTCGTCAAGATCTTCCAAGCGGGCAAGTACGACGTGAACGAGGCGGCGGACTGGTCGCAAGGCGACTGGAACGGCGACCTGCGGTTCAACTCCGGTGACCTCGTGTCGGCCTTCCAGGACGGCGGTTTCGAGGCCGGTCCGCGGACGGCTGTCGCGGCGGTGCCGGAGCCTTCTTCGGCCGTGCTGAGCCTGCTGGCCGTGGGCTCGCTGGCGCTGGCTCGTCGTCGTCGCTAGAGGTAGCGGCAGGCGTTGCCCGTCGCCGCGGGGCGACTGGGTTGAAACAGAA
>CAZUJM010000015.1:0-6882 GCA_964620405.1 uncultured Pirellulaceae bacterium
TCCCAAGCAACCAGCCCAGGAGGGGACTCCCTGACGGTACTGACGACCCGAGAGGGTGTGGCATCACTCCACGCCCAAACGCCCGCAAGCGGGCGGCGGGGCCGGCGGCGGGGCCCCTTGGTGTCATGCGACTTCTTCGTCGATTCTTCGTCCTGCTTCTGCTGCTTTCCGCCGTAGCGGTTGGAGCCTACCCGTTCGTGTCCAACTTCCTGCGCGAGCGGCGACGGGTGGCATTCGCGACCGTGGAGGCGGACAGCGGCGACGTGGAGGTGACGGTCAGTGCTACCGGCAAGATCGAGCCGAAGCTGAAAGTGCAGATCGGCGCGTTCGTGTCGGGGCCGATCATCGAGTTGCACGCCGATTTCAATGATGAAGTGCAGGCCGGCGATGTGCTCGCCAAGATCGATCCCGCGATCTACCAAGCCAATGTGCGGCGAGACGAAGCCGCCCTGGCCACGCGGAAATCGGACGTCCAGCGGATTGAGTCGAATCTGGAGTTGGCTCGGAAGAACGAATTCCGGGGTGTCGCCCTGCACGAGGAAAACCCCGACTTCATCGCCCAGGCGGAGCTGGATCGGCTGAAGTTCGGACGGATGGCCTTGGAGGCGGAACTGCAGTTGGCGCAGGCCTCCGTGGAACAGGCCGAGGCGAGTCTGCAGAACTCGCGGGCCAACCTGAACTACACCAGCATCACTGCTCCCCGGGCCGGGAAGGTGATCGACCGAAAGATCGATCCCGGCCAGACGCTGGCCGCGACCTTCCAGACTCCGGAACTGTTCGTGCTGGGCGTGGACATGGACAAGGAGATGTTCATCTACGCTTCCGTCGACGAGGCGGAGATCGGCATGATCCGGCAGGCACAGGCGTCGGAGCAACCGGTGCACTTTCGAGTGTCCGCTTATCCGGACGAACTCTTTGAAGGTCGGATTCACGAGATTCGCATGAGTTCGACGGAGACGCAAAATGTCGTTACCTACCCGGTCGTCGTGGCGGCGCCGAATCCGGACTTGAAACTGCTGCCGGGCATGACGGCCACGCTGACGTTTCAAGTGGAAGCAAAGTCCAGTGTGCTGCGCATTCCCTGGGCGGCGCTGCGGTTTTTTCCGAAGCCGGAGCAGGTGCGTCCCGAGGATCGGAAGCTCTTGGAGGGAGCGGAGGAGGACGAGTCGGAGGAGTCTTCGGAGGAAGCGCAGGTGGCGGCGCAGCCCACCGTCGGAGAGATTCACGAGGCTCGACAGAACGAACGCCGGCATGTCTGGGTGCAGGATGGCGAGTTGCTTCGGGCGATCGAGGTTCGGTTGGGCGCGAGCGACTACCAGTTTGCGGAATGCGCGGCTGGCGACGTGAAAGCGGGGATGAAGCTGGTGACCGGCTTGAAGAAGAAGTAGACCGCCGTGGGGACGTGTAGCGGAGGGGATGGCTCGCATGGGGTTCTGGCTGACATTTCTCGTTGCGATCCGCGCCCTGTCTCGCAACAAACTACGGGCCGGACTCACGGTGCTGGGAGTCGTGATCGGAATCGCGGCGGTGACCACGATGGTGTCCGTGGGCATGAGCGCCGGCAGCCTGGTGCAGGGGCAGTTCGAAACGCTGGGGACGAATGTCATCATCGTCTTTCCGGCCTCGCAGCGCCGCGGGGGCGTGCGCAGCGAGCGGATCGTGGCCCTTTCGGCGGACGATGCGGACGCGATCGCCCGGGAGTGCCCTAGCGTGATGGCTGTGTCGCCAATTGTAGGCAGCAGTGGGCAGATCGTGTACGGAAACGCGAACTGGGCTCCGCGGGAACTGATGGGCGTAGGCCCCGATTACCTCCGCGTTCGCAACTGGCCACTCCAATACGGCGGTTTCTTCACGCAGCGTGATGTCGCTTCGTCGGCCAAGGTGTGCGTGGTCGGGCACACGATCGTGGCTAGGCTCTTCCAGACCGTCAACCCGATCGGCAAAACGATCCGGATTCGGAACATTCCCTTCCAGATCATTGGCGTGCTTGAGCGGAAAGGCGCGAACATCGTCGGCGAGGATCAGGACAACGTCCTTTTGCTGCCCTACACCACCGTCCGAAAACGCATGGATGGGTCACGCTTCGACGATGTGCACATCCTGATGGCTTCCGCCTCTTCTCCTCAATTGATGGATGCCGCGACCGCGGAGATCGACCAGCTGCTGATGGATCGCCATAAGATTACGGGGCGTGAGGAGAAGGATTTCGTGGTCAAGAACACCGTGGAGATCGCGAATGTGCTTCGCACCGTCACCGGAATCCTGACGGCCTTGATCGCGTCGATTGCCGGCATCTCGCTGCTCGTAGGCGGCGTTGGCATCATGAACATCATGCTGGTGTCGGTTACCGAAAGAACGCGGGAGATTGGTATCCGAATGGCCGTGGGAGCGCGTCCGTCGGATATCCTGCGACAGTTCCTGATGGAGGCCATCCTGCTATCGTGCGTCGGTGGGCTGGTCGGTCTGCTGTTGGGAATGGCTGCCTCGGCGGGCGTCACCTGGGCGCTGAATACCTGGATGGAAGACGCACGCTGGCCCGTGGTGGTCTCCCTGCCTGCCGCCGCGTTGGCGATTGGTTTCGCCAGCCTCGTGGGGGTCTTCTTTGGATACTACCCTGCGCGACAGGCCAGTCGCCTCGATCCGATCGAAGCACTGCGCTACGAATGAGGGCGGTCGTTGTCGTGCTCGCCTAGGATCGGCAGGTCATTCGGGCGGGGGTAGACGTCGTTGCCGAGGAAAGCTTGGACCTGTTGGCGATGGTTCAGGCAGATCCTCGGGCTTGGCGTTTGGATCCGTCGGGACGGGTGGCTCTCGTTCCTCGGAAGATCGCAGCAACTGCGGCTTGCCCTTCTGGAACTCCTGGTCGACGGCGGATTCGCTGACGGGGTATCGGGCCGAGTCGCGCGTGGGGGCCACTGCCTTGGGGTACAGGCGTTCGTTGCCGAGCAGCCCGAGTGGAGCCAGCGATGCGTAGCGTTCCTCGTAGAATCGAACGCCGTGGGTTTCGAGGATCGTGCCGGTGACGCGTTCCAGGTTGGCCAGTTCGGCGTTGTAGTCGGTCAGTGCCCGGGCTTCGGCGCTGACAGCGTTGCCCCAGTCGACGATCGCCTGCTGGACGTTGATGAAGGCCACGGTCCCCTGGCGAGCGCTGGTGGCCTGGGCGGTCAGGTTGTCCGCCGCCGCCAGGCGTGTCTCCTCCAACGCCTTGTAAGCGGCATGGAGTTGCCGGAGCCGCCGGACGGTCGCGGCGATCTCGTGGACCATCTCCAGCAGTCCCTGCTCCAGGTTCGCTCGGTCGCGAGCCAGGATCAATTCGCGTTCCCGGAGTCTTGCCCGGGACTGCCGCAATCCGACGGGTACGGAGAAGTTGACCCCAAATTGCCAGTCGGTGTACTCGCCCGCATCGGTTCGCACCGTGCCGCCCACCGGCATTTCGCCCTCCAGCCCGTTCCATCGGTAGAGCATCAGGGCATCGAGTTGAGGCAGGGCCTGGTTGCGTGACTGGAGGATCAGCTGGTAGTCGGCCTCCAAGACCAGCTTCAACTCGATGATGTCGGGCCGCTGTTCCTCCGCGAGGGAGAGCAGCGCGTCCCAGTCCAGCGGAACCTCGCCGGTGATCGGGGGAGTCATGGGTACCAACTGGTCGGACGCCGTGGGCGGCAGGCCAAGAATCCCGCGAAGGGAGGCCTCCGCGTCCAACTGATCTGCCTGAGCGTTGATGAGGTTGGCGCGAAAGTTGGCGAGTGCCAGGCGCGCCTGGGCCAGTTGCGCCTGGTCTCCCGAGCCGATGCGAAGCCGCGCGTCCTCCAGTTTCAGGAACAGCTCCGCCTGGTCTACCTGCTGCTCGACGGCCCATACGCTGGTCCGTGTGGCCACCAGTCTCCAGTAAGCTTGAATGACCCCGCGGACCGTTTCCTGCACGCTGTCCTTCAGGCGAAAATAGGACGACTCCGCGTCAAGCCGAGCCAGCACGATGGGAACTTGGTTCACCGCCAGTCCCGCGCCCTGCAGTAGAGGCTGGGAACCACCCACACCGACAGAGGAAGGTGACTCAGGGTTCAGGAGTTGGCCTGAAGGCGTTCGCCGCAAACGGTCGGCGTCGACTTGCACCGACGCGGTACCGCCCAACCGGTTCTTCTGGTTCACCTGAACCGAGGTCGGGGATCGGTCGAGACGGGTGCCGATCAGCAATGCCTCGCCCGGACGAAGCGGATTGGCGATGGCGAACGGTGACTCATTCCGCAGGAAGTCCTGCCGGACCGAGACGGTTGGATCGAACGTTGCGTTCTCCTGGTCGATGCGGGTGTTCGCAATGGCCGCGTCGTAGATGGTCTGGCCACTGCTGGCGGATCCCGCTGCGCACGGGGACGACATCGGGGTTGCCCAGAGCTCCCTGGATCCCATCATCCAGGCCGATGGCCGAGGTCGGCCGGGCTTCCAGATCGTCCACGCTCGTGGGGGCTGGTTCCGCCGTAGCCGGAATTCTCGCACGTGGGAATTCCGCCGGCGCACGCACCTTGATCGTTCGTGACTCGGGTGGCCACGGGAACACGACCCCCTGTCCGCGCGCGGGACCACCGCACACGGACAGTGCTGTCGTGGTGAGTGCCAGCAGGATGGTCGGGGTGCAACGCGCCATATAGTTCCTGCGTTCGGTCGATACGACCGTTCCGCAGGAGACAATCGTTGCAGCCCGGATTCTATCGCGGAGAGTTCGCAGACTGGTGATCCCACGCGATCGTTACACCTTGCCTGTCCTCCGCGATCACGTCGATGTTGCAGCCGACTAGGAACTTGCAATACGCCACCACGCCCTAGCGGTTTCTCTGGTCCTGCAAGACCAGCCCATCCCGCAGGGCGATCGTCCGTCGCGCACTAGCCGCGAGTTCGCGGTCGTGGGTCACGAGGATGATCGTGATGCCCTGCTCCGTGTTAAGTCGCTCGAACAACTGCATGATCTCGCTGCTGGTGCGCGAGTCGAGGTTGCCTGTCGGCTCGTCCGCCATCACGATGGAGGGTTGGTTGACCAGCGCGCGAGCGATGGCGACGCGCTGCTGCTGGCCACCGGACAGTTGGGCTGGATGGTGATCCATGCGTTCCGCCAGTCCCACCATCTCCAGCATCCGCCGCGCGCGGTCGCGGCGTTCGAATCGCGTGATTTGCCGCGCGTAGAGCAACGGCAACTCGACATTCTCGATGGCCGAGGTTCGCTGCAGGAGGTTGAAGTTCTGGAAAACGAACCCAATCCTTGAATTACGCAGCCTCGCTCGGTCGTTGAGGTTCATGGTCGTGACTTCGACTCCGTCCAGGCGATAACTGCCTGACGTCGGCCGGTCGAGGCAGCCCAGGGTATTCATGAGCGTCGACTTGCCCGAGCCGGAAGTGCCCACCAACGACACGAACTCACTCTGCTCAATGTCCAACGACACGCCCGCCAACGCGTGTACCTCGTCGTTGCCGCGACGGTAAATCTTCTGGATATCCCGAAGTTCGATGAGTGCCATGGTGCGGTTGTAGTGCCCGGCGCCCCTGTCCGCAAGCCAGCGTCCTAGGATCCGGGGCGACCCTGCATACGCGAGGAAGAAGTCGAAGGGTGGTCGCCGGGGAGTCGTGCCATGACCGGCCAATGGCCGAGGCGTGGAGGAGGCGACCGGGAGGCTGCTGGGGTGGCGGTTCGTATGAGGTATTCTCCCTGTATGCGTGAATGGCTGTTGAATCTGTTTGGCATCGACCTGCGTTCCCTGGCCGTCTTTCGGATCGGGCTGGGGCTGCTGTTGCTTACGGATCTGCTGGTTCGTTCACAGGATCTGACAGCCTTCTACACGGATGCAGGCGCCTTTCCCCGCGATCTGCTCATCGCCCAATCGCCTAACGCGGTTTGGCTTTCCTTGCATCTGTGGAGCGGCAGTTGGGTCTGGCAGGCGATCCTGTTCACGGTCGCGGGGATCGTCGCGGTTGCCCTGGCATTCGGATACCGCACCCGCGGTTCGGTGTTCGTCAGTTGGCTGCTACTGGTGTCGCTGCAGGCTCGCAATCCGCTGATCCTCAACGGAGGCGACGTGCTGCTTCGAACACTGCTAATGTGGTCGAACTTCCTGCCGCTGGGAGCTTGCTGGTCGCTGGATGCTTGTCGCCGACGGAGCCGTTCGTTCGGTTCTTTTCTCTCGCCTGCGTCCGCAGCCATCCTGCTGCATGTCTGCCTGATGTACTGGATGACCAGCTACTTCAAGTATGAGGGATGGTCGGAGTCGCCGAATGTGTTTTATCAGGTCATTGAGTTCCAAAGCTATTCGAAGCCGTTTGTACACCGCCTCCTGCAGTATCCGGATCTGGTGCGATGGCTTGGCCACGGTGTGCTGGTGCTTGAAGCCGTGGGGCCGTTGTTGCTGTTCATCCCCTGCGGAACGAAAATGATCCGATTGTGTATCGGTGCGGCCTTCCTGTTGCTACATCTCGGGATTGAACTGTCACTCACGGTCGGGATGTTCACTTACGTCAGTTGGTGCGCCTGGCTGCTGTTCCTGCCGGACCTCTTCTGGGACAGGTGGGCCCGCGAGACGCCTCCCTCGGAACTGGCGACCGATCTCCCGGAGCCTGCAAATGCCGTGGCGTGCGGTTGGGGGCATCGTTGGGAAAGAAGTCGCATGGCCGCCATCCTCGCGGTAATGCTCTTCTGCTACGTATTTTCGTGGAACCTGTCGACGGCTCGAAACGACTGGAATCGCGCGTTCCGCGAGTCAACGCCGATGTGGGTAAACGACCTGCTCCTGGTTCGCCAGCGGTGGAACATGTTCTCGCTGCCGGCCGGACGCGATGGCTGGTTCGTGATGGTCGCGCGACTGCAGGATGGGGCGGTGGTCGACCTGCTGCGTGGTGGCGCAC
>CAZUJM010000015.1:6892-12145 GCA_964620405.1 uncultured Pirellulaceae bacterium
GGTCGGATCACGCAGCGCATGGCCGCTGCGTCGCGTGGTGGCGCACCGGCTGACTGGGACAGTTTCAGCAAGCCGTCGCTGATCTATCAGCGCTATCCGAATCATCGGTGGCGGAAGTTCTACCGTAACGTGGCGGTCGAACGGGCGAACGCGTTCCTGCCGAGCCTCTGTCGCTTCGCGGTCGATCGCTGGGAACAGGATCACGAGCCAGAACACGCGGTGCAAAAAGTTGAGCTCTACTTCATGCAGCAGATGAGCCGTGATCCCGAGGACCGCGATCTGTTCATGCAGCGCATTGTCCACGAAGAGTCCTTCGTGACGACCGAGGCGGTCGAGGTCACTCCTTGACATTCGATGCGATACATCCTCAGGAATGCATGGCGCAAGTCGCCCCTTCTTCTGTCCACGCTGGTGATTCCCTCGCCAGTGTGTCCAGCATTCCCCCCAGTGTTTCCTCGATCTGTCGCATGAGCGGATCGGTGGGCGAGTTGCGGAGGCGTTCGGCCGCCACGGGAATGGCTTCCCCGACTTCGATGATCGCGTGCAGTTTTCCGCGGACGCGCGTGCGGTCGGTGAGGTCTTCCTCGTAGCGTTCCACGGTTTCGAGGAGTCGGTCGATCGAGGGCGGGTCGGAGAGGTAGTCGGGCGGGTAGCTGGCCACCTGCTGCGTCAGGTAAAGATCGGCCAGTTGATGCCAACGCCGCGTTTTCTCGTGATCGGAAAGTCCGCCCTGGATCAGGTCGGGCAGCAGTTTCATGCGGATCGCCTTGATGCGCGGAACGACGGGCCCTTCCTGGGGGCCGCCGCACCATTCTTCTTCGATCGGGTGCAGCAGGTGGTTGATGAGGCCTTGGAGTCGTTCCTGCAGAGTTCCCGTCTGGGGACGCCCGAGGTACTCTAGTTCCTTCAGCGTCAGCAGGCTGAAGCCGATGCGGCGGATTCGTTCCAGCAGGGGCCGATCGCTCTGGGGACGCCAAGCGAAACGTTCTTCGATCGCGCGCAGCGACGGTTCGATTACCTGGGGCAGGTTGCCGCGGAAGCGATACTTGATGGCCACAGGGTGGACAACCACCTGGCCTCCGTCGCCTCGCTTCTGTCGCTGGCGAGCGGCGTTACGGGCGATGAAGGAGACTCCATCCAGCAGTCCATTGAGCCGATCGTTGGTCCGTGAGACGGCGCCTTCGGGAAACAGGATCAACGGTCTTTCGGCGGAGGCGAGGATCTGGATGGCCGTATCAATCGCACGACGGTCCACAGCTTCGCGATTCACGCTGAAGGCACCCATCTTGTGGATCGCCCAACCGGTGAACCGATCCTGGTTGAAGAGATGCCAGCTCGCCATCGCGTACAGGTGGGTGCGATAGGGGCGGGCGAGCCAGCCGAGGACGACGGGGTCCGCGGGACGTGCATGGTTGGGGGTCAACATGATCCCGTGTCCTGCGCGCAGCGACGCGGCGAAACGCTCCCCGTGCCGGATTTCGCAGGTGGCAATTCCCTGCGTTCGCTTCAGGTAGATGTCATAGAGCCGCAGGCGCTGGATGATGGTCGGCCACCAGGTTCCTCGATGGGGCGCGATGAACTCGTACGGCTTTTGAATGATGATCTTCTGCATCGCTCAACGCCCGGTGGATCCTCGGGTACGCCAAGAAAGTGCCGGTGGGTGGCGAGGGTCAGTCGCCGTAGCCGTGGGGATGTGTCTTGTGCCATTGCCAGGCGGTCGCCACGATGTCTTCTATGTCGGTATAACGCGGTTGCCAACCGAGCACGGAGCGGGCGCGGGTGGCATCCGCTACCAGTTCCGGCGGGTCGCCGGGGCGACGCGGACCGATGACTTCCGGGATCGTATGTCCCGTCACGCGGCGGCAGGCGGAGATCAGTTCCCGCACACTGTACCCGCGTCCCGTGCCCAGGTTCACGCAGATTCCTTCGCCCGGTTGCAGTTTATCGAGAGCCAGGATGTGCGCCTGGCCCAGGTCGTCCACGTGAACGTAGTCGCGGATGCACGTTCCATCGGGAGTCGGGTAGTCATCACCGAAGACCGTGATGTTGTCCCGTTGCCCCAGGGCCACCTGCAGCACGATGGGAATCAGGTGGCTTTCGGGTTTGTGGTCTTCTCCAATGTCCCCTGCGGGCGACGCACCGGCCGCATTGAAGTACCGCAGGGCCGCGTAGCCGAAGTCGTAGGCGTGAGCGTAGTCGGCGAGGGCGTGTTCGATCACGAGCTTGGTGAAGCCGTACGGGTTGATCGGCGCCTGTCGTTCCGATTCGCAGATCGGCACACGTGACGGAACGCCGTAAGTCGCCGTCGTGCTGGAGAAGATGATCTTCCGCACGTCACTCGCCCGCATCGCCTCCAGTAGGCTCAGGGTGGCCACGACATTGTTCTGGTAGTATCGGTCGGGATGGGCCACCGATTCGCCGACGAGCGCCGACGCGGCGAAGTGGAAGACGGCGTCGATCTTCTCCTCGCGCAGCAGGTCCTGCAGCAGATCCCGGTTCGTCAGTTCACCCTGAACAAAACGGGCCAGGGTCGCCGCCCGGCGATGACCGGTCGTGAGGTTGTCGAAAACCCAGACCTCGTGGCCGTTCTCTAGCAGTTGTCGCGTGGTGTGGGACCCGACGTAGCCCGCTCCCCCGGTAACCAGAATTCTCATGCATCTTCCTTTCCTGGCCTCGCATTCGGCACCTTGGCGACTGGCAAGGCCCCCTATATCCGGCATGACGGGCGCGATCCGCGATCCCGCAATCGTGTACCAAGCTAGGTTAGCTTCATGGTGAAGCGGGTACTTTCCGTTGGGCGATGACTACGGTCATGGCCGGGAGAATCACCCCGGGGCCGGTTCGACCGCCGGTCTAACGAGGGTACTTGTCGGGTTTTGCAGCGATGGCTCCGAAGAAAATCGTCAAGCGACTTCATGCGGCCCCCTCCCAGCAGTTCGCGGGACGCTGGTTCGAGGCCTTCGTGGACTATCTGCGCAACGAATGCCACCTGGCCGACAACACCGTGTCCTCCTACGGACGCGACCTGCGGGCATTCCAGCGGTGGCTCAACGGACGCTCGCCCGTACTGATGACCATCCAGGATCTCTCCGATTACGCAGGATGGCTGCACGACCAGCAACTGGCCCCTGCGAGCGTGTCCAGGAACTTGGTCACTCTGAAGGTATTTTACCGGTATCTCCAGCTGGAGGGGTTGGTTCAGGGAAACGTTGCGGAACTTCTCGGGTCCCAGAAACTTTGGCAACGGGTCCCGCAGGTGCTGACCGCCGGACAGGTGGACCGATTCCTGAAGGCGCCTCGAGCGGCCGACTCCTTCTGGCGACGTGATCGAGCCATCCTGGAACTGCTCTACGCCACCGGTTGCCGGGCCTCCGAGCTGTCAAATCTCAAGTTGCGCGACCTGCATCTGGACGAACGTTACTGCCTCTGCCACGGCAAAGGCGACAAGCAGCGGATGGTGCCCCTGGGAATGCAGGCCGTGGATGTCGTGCGGGAATACCTGCGGGAGGAACGCCCGCCGTTGGTCGGGAAACGCCAGCCGACTCCTGAATGGGTGATTCTGTCGCGAGGCGGGCGGCGACTGCGTCGCGAAGCCATCTGGGAACTCGTCAAGAAGTATTCGCCCCGCGCCGGGATTCCGTCCTCCGTCACTCCACACACCATGAGGCACAGTTTCGCGACGCACCTGCTCTCGGGCGGAGCGGACCTCCGGCAGGTACAGGAGATGCTCGGCCATGCGAGCATCACCACGACGCAGCGTTACACCCATGTGGATGCCGAACGACTGAAGAGGATCCACAAGCAGTTCCATCCGCGGGCCTGAGGCCTGCCGCAGAAGGCTCCCGATGTCCCCCGGAGCCTTCCCCTGCCCCGGGCCCAGGCGACATGTCCTATAATCGGCCTCGGGCTCGCCATGGGGCGGCCTTGGGATTCAGGCGGGATCGACAACGATGGACGGCTCCATGGCCACTTGGATCGGTTACACGGCCGCGACGACCTGCAGCTTGCTCTTGGTGGCCGCCTGGGGTGCCAATCTGTTGTCACTGCCGGGCAATTGGGCAATGGTCGGCGTGGCCGCGCTGGCAGCCTGGATCCTTCCCGAGGATGCCTCGGCCCGGGTTTCCTGGACGACGGTGGGCTTGCTCGCCGGACTTGCTTTGGCCGGGGAGCTGCTGGAGGCCGTGGCGTCTGCCGGAAACGCGGCTCGCTTGGGCGGCAGCCGGCGGGGCACGATCCTTTCCATCGTCGGAGCGATGGCCGGAAGCATCCTGGGAGGAATCGCCGGCATCCCCATCCCCGTCCCCCTGCTTGGGTCGGCAGTCAGTGCCATCGTGGGCGGTGGCGCGGGAGCGTTCCTTGGTGCCTACCTGGGCGAGCGATGGAAGGGGCGATCGTTGGAAGAAGGTCTCGCCATCGGCCGCGCGGCTTTGCTCGGACGCTTCCTCGGCACTGCCGGCAAGATGATCGTGGGCTCGATCATGATCGTCCTCGCTTTCGCCGACCTCTGGTGGTGACCCCCGCGCGACCTTCGTCACGCTCCGCTCGTCGCGCGGTGCCCCCATGCTTACCCTACCCGGCCTTTCGCAGTCGGTGACTCCACCACGCCTCTAGGGGCAGGCATCCCAGCCCGATGACGACCAGGTGCGCTCCAATCGCACAGGCCAGTGCGAACAGCACGCCCTCGGTGAATCCGTAGGAATGCAGGCCAACTCCCAGTTCATTGACGCCGAACCACGACCAGGCGGTAACGATGTTCCCGACCAGGGAAAGCACGGCCATGCCACGTTCACGGATCATCCCATCCCAGCGGGCATGCAGCACCAGGGCGTTCCAGAGGACGATGATCAGCGCCCCGTTCTCCTTGGGATCCCAGCCCCAGAATCGGCCCCAGGATTCGTCTGCCCACAAGCCTCCCAGCACCGTGCCGATGAAGCTGAAGAAGATGGCGAAGCACAGCGACCCGTAGATCATGCGTGCCAAGTCCGCCGAGGCCTCACGGGAAAGAGTTGGAGTGAACACGCCACGCACCACATACAGCAGACCGAAGAAGCCCGCCAGGAAGGTCGTGGCGTAACCAAAGGTCACACACACCACATGCGTCGCCAGCCAGAACTGCGTATCGAGCACCGCCTGCAGCACCTGCATGGTGTCTCCGTCCGCTGCTAGTCGATCGGCAATGGTGAGGGTGATGAAGCCGGACAGGCTGCCCACCACGGTGGCCAGCCCGTTGCGATAGAAGTATTCGATCAGCAG
>CAZUJM010000015.1:12155-28314 GCA_964620405.1 uncultured Pirellulaceae bacterium
GGCGAGGCCGACGATGCCCCAACCGATGAAGATCGCCGAAGAATACAGGTTGGTGACGGGCGGACGCCCTGAGAGGTAGATTCGGGCGACGATGGCCAGCGAGTGGTAGGCGAACGTGGCGACAACCAGCCAAAAAGCCGATCGGTTCAGGAGCGTCGGCCAACGCAGCCAGCCGACCGCCAGCACTGCGAAGGCCAGCAGGTAGAATCCGCCGCACCACCGGAACGGCGCTGCCTGGTTGTAGACACTCTCGAACTCATAAAACGAGCCGTAACTGCCTGCCACGAAATCGTTGGCGACCGACGGACGCGCCACCAGATCTGCCGGCGGGTTTCGCTTCAACTGTCCTGCGTAGGCCGCGACTCCAGAATTGAACTTCGTGGCATCGGAATCCAAGTACGCCAGCATGATGTCGTTGAGCGACTTGAAGTTGGCGTCCATCGGCATGCCCATCAGACGCGTCTTCAACACCTGCACGGGCCAAGCTGATGCGTAGGCCACCCATCGCTTGCTGGTATCGAAGTCAGCTGCCTCGGACGGCGCATTCGACGGCGGAATGGAAAGAGGCGGCTGGATCGCCCGGAAGGCGTTCTCCTGCTCTTCCATCGCCGAGCGGAAGGCTTCAATCTTCTGGCGAGCCGCGTCGCGGTTCGTCTGGAACTCCTCCGCCGTCGGCAACGACGGGAACTCGGGCGGACTAAATGCCCGGTGCAGCGCCAGGATGACGCGGAGCTTCCCGTCCACCTCAAGCAACTTGCGCTGGTAAAGACTCAGCTTCCCCGCATCCTCCCGCTGGATCTGCTCCGCCTGCACGATCTGCTCCTGGAAGGCGTCCATCCGTGGAGCGATCTCCTCCAGGGAGTAGCGGTAGTACTTGCGCGGTTTGAGATTCAGCAAGGCCAGGATCTGGGGATGATAGATGCGGATGACCGGGTGTCGACGCGAAGCGTCCGAGCCGGTGATCGTGTCGAGCAACCACTGCACGGCCGGCTGACGCGTGTACATCTGCTTCTGCACGGCCGTGGCGATCGGATACAGGTCTTCGCCGGACTTCTCCTCGATCAGGCGAATCAGTCCCGCCGTGTCTCCCGTCTGGAAACGGCTGAGGTCTTCGCCAGCGATCTTCGGGAATCGCGCCTTGAGCCGCGTTTCGATGTCCTTCCACTCCTCCTTGAGCTGCTTCGACGGCTTGACGCTGTTCATGGTTTCCGAATCGGAGAGCTTGCGCAACGCGTTTCGGGCGAGGGAGTCGAAAGGCTGGACGCGCCCCTGGTAGATCACGGGCAGTTGCCCGAACGAGGCCAGGTCCATCGCGTCCTTGCCGGCAACCGGCAGGCGGGCGGAGCGAGCAACGATCAACGTGAAGGCGGTGAGCACCAGGGCGGGCACGATCAATCGACGCGTCCACGGAACCGTCGCGGCCTCGGCATTCCGCGTGCGGCGTTTGGGTTCGGTCGCGTCACGCGTCTGGCGATCCAAAAAGCGGACGAGGCTGAAGAAGAAATGGTAGCCCATGCCCACCAAACAGATCATGCACGATGCGTAGGGGATCATCCAGCCGTAGTTGCGCACCACCTGCAGGGTCGAGTACTCCCGCTGGAAAGCATCCACCTGGTAGCCGCTCTGGTAGAACGTCTCCCCCGCATAACGCTGGGGATTGTTCATCCAGATCTTCAGGTCCTGGTCCACGTTTCGCTTGGAGTCCACCAGGTGGATCTCGGAAGAGTAGTCGCGAGGAATCGACGTGCCCAGGTAGTCCCGCTTCTCGACGTTCTTCAGCGTGATGCGGTAGTCCTTGTAGCTTCTCTCAAAACGCAACTGGAGCCGATAAGGCACACCGTCCCAGGTGACTTCCTCCAGGTCAAACAGGCGACGCTGGCCGTTCCGCATGCCAAGAACCTCCTGCGACAGCAGATAGGTCTCCTTGGCCTCGCCCGTCTTCTTGTCCAGCAGGCGAAAGTAGCCTGAAGCCAAGTCGATGCCTTCCCCCGAGGTTCCGGTGGCCGGCTTCGCCGGGACGATCCGGAACTCCTTGTTGGTTCCCGCATTGGCGACCGCCGGCTGGGACTCGGCTCCGCTTGCTCCCTGCATGGACACCGAGGAGCTCTTCAAGTAGTCGACGATCTCGATCTCGAACGGCAAGGCCGCATGGGAGAATCGCTTGGCGTTGAGAAGATTCGTCTCGTGACCGTTGCGTGTCACCGGGAAGACGACCACGTCGTCCTGGCCGGCGAAGTCCGGACTCTGGGGTCGCGTCACTGCCAGTTCAACGCTGCGGATGTCCTGCGAGAAGTTGGTCGTCTGGCCCTCCGTGAGGCTAATCTGGCCTTCCGAGTCGTAAGTGCCGACGAACCACTGTCCGAACATCATCAGGCCAATGCCCGCATGCAGTACGACCACTCCCGCGCGACGCCCGAAGAGTGGAATGCAGCCCAGCAGCAAGACGACGCCCGCAAGTGTTGCCAGCATGAGCTGCCAGAGGACGCGCATGCCCGAGTCGCCGAGGTAGGTGCGATCGCCGCTGGCCACAAGCCAAAGCGTCAACAGCGACAGGCAGACCCCGGTCGCTCCCCAGATGATGCGGAGGAGTTTCTTCTGACCGGTGCCAAGGAACGCGTAGACAAGCAGGCCCACGGAGGTGATCGCCAGCAGAAGTTTCGTCCAGGTCCAGAGCGTGGACCAACTGAAGGGCGGCGCTCCTTGAAAGCCATCCGCGTTGTGACCGCTGCGAATGACAAGCCAAGTGAGGAAGAGGCCCAGGGCCGAGACCGCGAACCCCAGCGTGCGCCGGGATCCACTGGACTGAATCGAGTATCGGGTAAGGTGCGCGGCCAGCAGGTTGACGCCCATCAGGGCCCCAATCGTCGCTCCCCCCGGAAACGCAAACCCGCCTCGCAAGAATGCGGCCGTCGCGAGCAGGGCACTGAGCGCGAAGGTGATCGCGGCAAGCCATTTTGCCTTCGGGAACTCGCGACTGTTCGACCAGAGAAGCAGCGAGGCGGCAGTCCCACCTCCCAGCGTTCCGAGTAAGAACCAGCGTCGGGCTGTCTCGGGCGTCAGGTGCGGAAACCATGACCGCGGAAACAGGACCATCACGTCGATCCACGTCGTCCAGCTCTTGAAGTAGATCTCCAGCACTTCCCAGATGTCGCGTTCGACCTGGGCCAGCGTCCCCACGAAGATCAGCAGGATCGACAACGCGAAGAGCGTCACGGCCAGCTTCAGCGAGCCCAGCGGACCCAGGATCGCTCGTTGGATCTGCTGCGCGGTCGTCTGCGACGATGCCTGACTGCGGGTCGGGGACACCACCGAGGTCGTTTGCGAGGCGGGAATAGTCGACATGGGTAGTTCCTAGTTCGACGTGAACTGCAAGGAGCGCACGAACTGTTCGAAGGCCGTTTTCTGGGAACGCACCAATTGGCCGTTGCCCATCATCTTGACGAAGAGAGTTCGCTCGCCTTGGGGGATCACGACCGCGTAAATGGCCTGGGCCGGCGCCGGATCGCCTTCGCCCGTCAGGTCGACCCACTGGGCCGCCTGGTCCTGAATCTTGATTTCGGAGCTGATCTTGGCGAGTTCGGCTTCCGTGATCGGCGGAAGCGCGATCTGGCCACGCCAGCGATTGACGTTGTCCAGCAGGCTCCCCGCCGCCGCGCCCAGCGCGCTCAAGGTCACCTCTGCCTTCTCGTTCTCCCTTTGCACCTCAAAGGCGGCCAGTCGGAAAGGCCCCGAACGGCCTGGCGTCCAACCTTCTGGAAGCGTGTAACGCAGGCCCGAGCCAGCGGCGGCGTTCGGTGCGGGCACGTTCGATGTTCCCGGTGACGCAGTCGGTGGCGCAGTCGGCGGTTGTGGGGTCCCGGCGCCTGCGAACGGTGGTGCGCCGCCTCCCATGCCCGGTGCGACTCCCGGTACGGACTTGCCGACCAAATCGATGCTCGTCGCCTTCATGTCTCCGATGGGAATGGTTTGGATCTGTTGCTGGACCACCTCGGCCGTGGCGGGCTCCAACTGCAATTGGCCGCGCCAGCGATTGATGTTGGCGAGCAGGTAGTCCTCCCAGGGCTGACCCTCAGGAAGCGGCAGGACACTCACCGAGATCTCGACTCCCGGCGCATCCAAAGTCGCGAAACGCATGGTGCCGGGAGTTGCACGGGCTTTCCAGTCGGTGGGATCTGTCCAGCGAGGCGAGGCGGTGGTGGAGCTTTCCAGTTGCCAGGATTTCAGGAATGCCTCGAAGGCTGGCTTCTGCGCCTCAATCGCCTCCGGAGTTCCAGTCGCCTTGACGAACCAAGCACGTCCTCCGGTCGGAATGATGGCGGCCAACATGCGCTGGGGGACTGCCGCGGCCGTGTTCCCCTGCTCGGAACTGGTCCCGGTCTGACCGGATGCGGCGGGACCGCTGGTGGATTCGGCCACCACCGGTTCATGCGGCACCTGATATCGCCTCGGCGTCGCCTCCTCGCCGCAACCGACGACCAGCAGGAACAGTACCGGCAAGATTGTTGCGAAGATCCCGTGGAAGTCAGCCCGAGTTTTTGGCGGGGCCATGGTCAGGTGGGGCCTGGCAGGAAGGCCGCGCGGCCTTCCGGGGGAAGTCGTCGAAATGGCAAGGCCTCCAAGGATGCGCCGGGCTGGATTCATAAGTCGCTAAGTCCTGCAGCGATGAACGGCCCTTCGCGAGCCAATTGAAAAAGCGACGGCCGAAAGGCCGCCCTGCGAGCCCAGGCAAACCGGAGGCGATCAGGCCGACTTTCGCACCGTACCCGCCCCGCGTCGAACGAAAGCCCGTGAGCGAGACGACCGAACCGCATTCGAGCGCTGGCCTTTTCGCGGTCGACCTCCCACACTGCCCCGCCGTCACCATCGGGACAGTCGCTGATGACCCTCCCCAGCAGTATAGTAGTGAGGGGGGCAGACGAGAACCGCAGCGGACCGTGCACGGATGTCGCACGAGTCGCTCTCGATGGCCATCGAACGCGAGAAGTGCGTTCTTGAACCCAACGCCGACAAGCCGTCCGGCGGCGGAAAGATGCCGATCAGATTTGCCGAAGCCGACTTCCCGGTCCGATTGGCTGGAGAGTACTTGCTGCGGTGACTGTTCCGATTCAAGTAGACAGCGGGCCGCAGCGACCGTTGAGGCTGCGGTCCCCAGCGGTCCCGTATCGGCGGGCAGGCGGCAGCCCGCCCGCTAGACCCAGGACTCGACGCTAGGGCATCATTCCCAGGATGGCGTCCATGATGGAACTGTTGACGTTATACGGTCCCTGCCAGCTCCACATGTTATTGATGAGGTCCGTCAGGAGGATTCCCGAGAAGGCCAGCATGAACACCACGCCGAACAGGCCCAGGACGTTCCAGATCGAGTAGGAACTGTCGGACGGCTCCGACCCTGAGGCACCCGACTTTCCAACGCCCACGGGCACCGCCGCGAAACCCTCGTCCTCCGACTGGAAGCCCTCATCCGAGCCTTCCATTTCGAAACCTTCGGCGGCGATTCCCCCAAATGCTCCCTGCGGTGCCGAGCCAAACTCCTCGTCTTCGACTCCGATGATTTGAGAGCCGCTGTCGCCGTCGTCCTCAAACTGGGGACTTGTGGGCGTGAGCTGGAAGTCGTCGTCCAGGGAGTCACCGCCGGTCGAGAGGTTGTCTTCCAAACTGAGCGACTCGTCCTCGCCCAACTCTAGCGACTCGATTCCGGAACCGACGGCCTGCAAGGGTTCCTCCAACGACAGGCCGCTGTCGGAGGGATTGTTGAGGCTGATGCCACTGTCGCCGGCTCCCGACGTCACGTCACTCCCCACGCCGCTTCCACCCAGCACCAGATCGTCATCATCAAGGTCCAGGTCGAGGGACGCACCGCCCGACTTGGTCTTCGACGCGGCGGGCGGGCCCTTATCCAGCGACACGTTGAGCGTTCCGCTGTCGGTCGCCAGTTTGAGATCGTCATCGCTCAGGCTCGCCGCCGACTTGGCCGGTCCGGCCGCCGAGTCTTTCACGGGGAGTTTCGGAGGGGCCGTCGGCGCTGGCTTGATGGCCGGTCCACTGTCGCCCGCGAGGACGTCCGAGAGCGAGAACGAGTCGGCCTTGGCAGAGCCCAGGTCGAGGTCGCTGACACCGGAAACCGTTGCCGACTCTTCCTGAAGGCCCGACTGGGAGGCGGGCAGGACCAGGTCGTCCTCTTCGCCGATGATCGTGCTTGCGGTGTTTTCGTCGGAACGCCCCAGTTCCTCCTCGCTGACGAGAATCGAGTCGGAGTCGGAACCTTCGGCACTGAGCTCGATGGCATCGCCATCGTCGCCATCCAGTTCCAACTGCAGGTCGCCTGACAGGAAGTCGTCACCGTCGGCGGATGAAATGTCGAGGTCCAGCAGGTCGTCTCCGGCCTCGGCCTCCTCGCTGACACCGCGGTCACGCATCAAGCGTTCGACATCATCCGGTCTGAACTTCCAACTGGCACCGTCCTTCATCGGAAACACTTCCTTTCCGATGAGCGCGGTCAGGTCGGCGGGATCCATTTTCAGCATCTTCGCCGCTTCGTTCAGATCGATGTATTTGGCCATGCGGAACTCCAAAGGTCTCCACCCTGGCCTGAGGACGATCGCCGGATTGTTCCGGACAACCATCGTGGGGCCGAGTGCTATCGGGCTTGCAGCAATGCCTGGATTTTCTCGGGCGAAGGCTCCGTCCCATTGAAGTCGTCCATCTGCAGGTCTCCACGGATGCTTCGTACGCATCGCAGAGTGATCTGGCCGGACTGCTTGTCGATCTGGTAGCTGGCCATCGTTTGCAGGCCACGGTCCAGCACCAGCAGCGACTGGTGTCCATCGCTGTCCGGTCCCGGGATCACCATCAACGCCTCGGTCTCAGCCGCTCCAACCTGGTTCGACGCAGGACGCTGCGCCTGAACTGTAGCGGATGAAATCGACAAGACCGCCGCTAGACACGCGACCAATGCTCCGACCAGAAAACCTGCCTGTATCGCTCGCATAATTCACCTGCCCGCAAATATTTACGTCAAGCGAATCGGGCGCGGAACCGGCAAGTCCCATTGTAAAAGCCCGACTCGTTCCTTCAAGTCCTAGACTCCCGAAAGCCCCCTGTTGCCCTGGGTTGACGCTCGGGTGTTCGAGTTGCCTCCATGTTGCCCTTCGTGAACAAGGCAACTGGTATCACGTCGTTCTACAGCGGGATCCTCCACGGGCGTTGCCCTACCCGCTCCCAGCAATCGGCGTCGAGCGAACGGCGGTTCGACCCGACCATGGCGGCCAAGAATCCTTGTCTCTCCGAGTCGCCACAGACGCCCTTGGGCGGGAACCCGGGAGGGCGGCAGAGTCTACAGAGACGCGGAAGTCGGGACAAGACCGAGCCCTGGAGCTTCCGACGGGCCAGTCCCCTTTGCATGCAGCGAGGATTTCATGACACTGGAGGACCGTGGGGGCTGACCTGTACCCGTTGCGGGACGCTTGAGGAACCCACGGTGCCAGCAGCCGACAGGCGTCATGCCCGCCGCAGGCCGCTTGGCCTCACCGCCCTACCTTGCAGGTTCTGGAACGCCCACCATGTTTCGCGTGAGTCGTCAGATCGACTTTTGTTACGGGCATCGCTTGCTGCAATACGACGGCAAGTGCAAGTATCTGCACGGTCACAATGGCCGCGCGGTGATCTCGATCGAGTCCGAGGTGCTTGACTCGCGAGGCATGGTGCTGGACTTTTCGGATATCAAGCGGGTGGTGAGCCACTGGATCGATGAGAACCTCGATCACCGCATGATCTTGAATCGGCATGATCCGGCCGTTGAGCCGCTGCAGAAGCTGGGGGAACCTCTTTTCCTGATTGATGACAACCCGACGGCCGAAAACATCGCGAAGCTGATCTACGAATTCGCGACCGGCAACGGTTTCCCGGTGGTACAGGTCGATCTCTGGGAGACTCGGCGGTGCTACGCCAGTTACTTCCAAGGTGCGCCGCGAGCTTCCGGCTCCTGCGGATAGGGCTGCCGATCCGCTTTCTCTTTTCTCCCGCGGATTCGCGGCTTGGTTGCTACCAGCGCACGGTCACATCGCACCCCGGACGAATTCCCAGGAAGGCCGCGATGTCATCTCCGACAAGCGTCAGCTCCAGGAAACCTGACTCGCCCTTGAGCGCGAGAAACGTCATCTCGGGCTGCTGGTGATCGGCTGGAAAGATACAGGCCGTAACATGGCCGTCGCAGTGGATGGACACACGTTCGTCCGTCGGTGCGGCGCTGAGGCTTTCCACCGGGATGTCCGTGACGGCGTGCCCCCGGGGGTTGAGGGAGGTTACTTTGCCCTGGATCTTCGCTGCCAAGTTACGATCCTCCGCGGTATACGCCTCCAAGGTAGGGCCCGCGGGACGAACGCCCGCGGACGCGGATCCCACGGCACGCTCGCCAACGGCATGGGGCTCGGCGGCATTTTAAAGGGTCGCGTCGGTCGAGCCAAGCATGGCGGCCTCGCGCGGGCACGATTCAGGGACCGCTTTTTTCGCGGATCGACCGACCGCCAGACCGGGCGTCGATTGGCCCTCGGCGTTTCAGAGCGGCTACCAGTCGATCGCGACCTGGTCGCCTGTTCGGAGGTTTTCATCGCGGGCCGCGCTACCCTGCACCACGGCGATCTCCACTTGCCCGCCGGAACCCACCAGGGCAACGCGACTGCCGGGCGGGCGTTCCCCATAGGTGGTAACCCACTGGAAGCGGACTTCGTTGGGCTCGTGATCGCTCTCGCGGAGGGCCGGCATGGCACGGACGACGAGCCCCACGAGCGGACTCGGCAGGGCGGCAGCCGGGATGCTGGTCACCGCGTTGCCGAAGGAGTCAAGGAAGAGGACCCGCCCGTGGACGAAGCGTTCTCCCCGCGTGTAATCCCAGGAGGCTCCCGGCTGAAGGGTGTGGGGATCAATGCGGGGGCCGACGCGATCGGGGGGCAGGCCGCCCAGCACCTGGCACGCGACGGGAGCCATGATATCTCGCCCGTGGAAAGTGGAACTGGGGGCGCGGGCCCAGAGTGAGGACTCGGTTAACTCCCAGGCCGCGTCAATGCCGTGGCGTCGCACCAAGGGACCGAAGATTCCGTTGTCGGGACCGAGGAACCATTGTCCCGCGGAACGCAACAGCACGATCCTCCTCGCCGTCCCAACCCCCGGGTCCACCACCACCAGATGCAACGTGTCGGCGGGGAACCACGGGCATGACTGTTCCACGAACCAAGCGGCTTCGTCGATCGCCTGCGGCGCGATCGAGTGCGAAAGGTCAATGAGCCGCGCGGCGGGCAACTGCCGCAGCAGCACGGCCTTCAACTGAGCGACGTAGGTGCTGCCGACGCCGAAGTCGGTGGTCAGTGTCAGTGCGGCGTTGGCGATCGAGTTCACGCGCAGTCTGCCGGCTCAGGGCATGCGGTCGATCAGATCGAGGCAGATCTGCTGGACCGTGGCCGGGTTGACGTTTGGATTCTTCTTCTTCGCCTGGCCGACGACAGCGCCCAGAGCCTGTCGGCGTCCCGCTTTCACATCGGCGATCACTTTCGGATTCGCCTGCAGCAGTTGTTCGCAGAGCGACTGGAGCTCGCTTTCGTCGACGGCGACAATTCCGAGTCCCGGCAGCACCTCCTGCACGGCCTGGCCGGTTTCCCGCATCCGCGCGAATACCTCTGCGGCGCGGCTGCCCGGCAGCAGTCCCTCGTCCACCGCGCGAATCAGGCCGCCCAGTCGCGCGGCGGTCACCGGGAAGTCGCGGATGTCGCCGCCTTCCTCGTTCAGTACCCGCAGGACATCACGCTGGATCCAGTTGCTGGCCTTCTTCGCGTCGCCAGACTCCCGCGCCGCTTCCTGGAAGTACTCCACGGCGGCAGGGCCCTGGTTGACCAGCACATCGGCGTCGTAGGCCGGTAACTCCCAGTCGGACTGCAGGCGCAGCCGCAAGGCGGCTGGAAGCTCGCCAAGCGAGGCACGCACGGCCGCGGACTCTTCGTGGGTTACCACCACGGGGACAAGATCCGGGTCGGGGAAATAACGGTAGTCGCTGGACTCCTCCTTGCTTCGCTGGGGACGCGTCACCTGCGCCTGGTCGTCCCAGCCTCGCGTCTGCTTGGGAAGCTCCCCCAGTCGCCTGCCCGTCTCCAGCCAGACATCGTAGAGCCGTTCGGCCTCATAAGTCAGCGCCCGCTCCACCGCGCGGAAGCTGTTCATGTTCTTCACTTCCACGATCGGAGTGGGCACGATCCCCTGGTCGGTGTGCACGTGCAGGTTGACATTCGCGTCCACGCGCAGGCTGCCTTCCTGCATGTTGCAGTCGGAGACCCCCAGGTAGGTCAGCAGCAGCTTGAGCTCCGAGAGATAGGTCTTGGCTTCCAGCGGCGAACGGAGATCTGGTTCGCTGACGATCTCCAGCAGAGGCGTGCCCGTGCGGTTCAGGTCGATCCGGCTGTCCGCCTTGCCCGCGACTTCATCGTGCATGCTCTTTCCGGCATCTTCCTCCAGATGGGCGCGGATGATGCCGACCCGTTTCGGCGCGAAACGCTCCTGCGGATCGCTGATCTCCAGCCAGCCATCCCGCGACATGGGCAGGTCGAACTGGCTGATCTGGTAGCCCTTGGGCAGGTCCGGATAGTAGTACTGCTTGCGATCCCACTTGGTGTAGGTCGGGATCTCGCAATTCAAGGCGACGGCGGTGCGCAGGGCGAGCTGGTACGCGTGGGCGTTCATGACGGGCAGCGCGCCGGGAAGTCCAATGCAGACGGGACAGGTCTGCGTATTGGGCGCAGCCCCGAAACGCGTGCTGCAGCGGCAGAACAGCTTGGTCTGCGTCGCCAACTGCACGTGGACTTCCAGCCCGATGACGAGGTCGTAGGGTTGAGTGCTCATGCGATTGCCGGCCTCCGTTGATGCCATTCGGTTTCTCGCTGGTACATGGCAGCGGCCCGCAGGAGGCGTTCCTCCTCGAAGGCGGGGCCCTGGATCTGCAGGCCGATCGGAAGCCCTCCCGCCGTGAACCCGCAAGGGATGGAAATCCCCGGGATGCCCGCCAGATTGGCGCCGACCGTGAACAGATCCTGCAGGTAGAGCGACAAGGGATCGTCCGTCATGGATCCAAGGGGGAACGCCGGAGTAGGCGCCACCGGACCCAGCAGGAAGTCGACATGCTCGAACACGCGGTCATAATCTTCCCGAATCAGCCGCCGCACCTTCAAGGCCTTCAGGTAGTAGGCGTCGTAGTAGCCGGCGCTCAAGGCGTAGGTGCCCAGCATGATGCGGCGTTTGACTTCCGCGCCGAAGCCTTCGGCTCGCGACCGACGATACATGCGCACCAGCAGGCTCTCCTGCGCCGCCAAGCCCGCCTCGTCCCGAGCGTGCTCCAGTTCGCGGCGTTCCGCTTCCCAGGCCTTCACCAGCGCGCCCTCGTCCGTACGATAGCCATAGTGCACTCCATCGTATCGGGCCAGGTTGCTCGAGGCTTCGCAGGGGGCGATCAGGTAGTACGCGGCAATGCCATAGCGACTGTGCGGCAGGGAAACCTCCCTCAATTCCGCTCCCAGCCTCCGGTAAACTTCCAACGCCGCCTCGATCGCCGATCGCACCTCCGCGTCCACGCCCTCTCCCAAGTACTCGCGGGGCACTCCCAGTTTGAGGTTCTTGAGCGGCTGGTCCACGGTCTGGCTGTAGGCCGCGACGGGGCGAGGAGCGGAGGTTGAGTCATGGGGGTCGTGGCCCGCCATCGCTTCCAGAAGCAATGCCACATCCGGGACGCTCCACGCCATCGGCCCCGCCTGGTCCAGGCTGCTCGCGAACGCCACCAGCCCATAGCGACTGACGCGTCCGTACGTAGGCTTCAAGCCGACCACGCCGCAGTAGGAAGCTGGCTGGCGAATCGAACCCCCGGTGTCGGTGCCGATCGATAGTGGCGCCAAGTCCGCGGCCACGCAGGCCGCCGCGCCGCCACTCGATCCGCCCGGCACGCGCGTCGTGTCCCAGGGATTCCGCGCGGGATGAAAAGCGGAGTTCTCAGTCAAGCCGCCCATCGCGAACTCGTCGAGGTTCGTCTTCCCGATGAGCACGCCGCCGGAACATTCCACGCGGCTGACCACCGTGGCGTCGTAAGGAGGTTGGAAGTGCTCGAGCATGCGCGACGCACAGGTGGTCCGCAGGCGACGGGTACACAGGACATCCTTGACCGCCACGGGAAGACCCGCCAGCGTGCCGACCGCATCGCCGCGGGCCCGCCGCTCGTCGATGGCCCGAGCCTGTCCGATCGCGAGTTCCGCATCGATGGTGAGGAAGGATCCGATCGTCTTGTCGAATCGCTCGATACGCTCGATGTAGGCACGCGTGAGTTCCTCGCTCGAGCACTCCCGGCGCTCAAGAAGGCTCTTCCACTCCGTCGCGCTTCTGGGGATCCAAGTCATGGGGCTTCCTCGTTCTCTCCCTGGGGCGATCTGTCCGCCACCCTCGTCTCGGGAAACTCTCGCGGTGGCTCGCGTTCCCCGCTGTGTAATGCCCTCAGCCAATCCGTGGGAGCCCGGTACGCTGCATCCACGGGGAGGGGCCTGCCGGAGCCACTGGCCGTTACTCGCCCAGCACCGCGGGCACCCGGTAGCACTCGCTGTCGCTCTTGGGAGCGTTCTTCAACGCCTCCTCGCGCGGCAGGCTCTCACGCACTTCGTCCGCGACCAAGACGTTCGTCAATTCGATCGCGTGCGCCATCGGCGCCACCTCCTCGGTCGCCAACTCATTTAACAACTGGATATAAGTGAGCACCTGCCCCAGTTGGTTGGTCATCGACTCGACTTCAGCCGGCGAAAGATCCAGGCGCGCCAGGAGGGCTACTCGTTCGACGTCGGCTTGTGACAAAGTCATGGCAGTAAAGTCCTGAAAGGGGCCAATCGGGCGAAGGGCCAAGGCATCTATCCCCGGCCAACGCGTTACGCGGACCAAGCCGGCTAGCGGCTGCTCGACCGGCGGTTGTTATGCGGAGTTCGCGTCGGGTCGGGACGCAACGCCTGGGTGGTCGACGGACCTGTCGAGCGGCTTTCGCTCGCGGCAGCGGACGTAACAGGATAGCACTCCCACCGAAGCGGGAAATACCGGTCCGCCCGCCACGCGTCGAGCGAATTACCTTAGGGGGCTCACCCGAAGGCGGTTGACCCGACTGGGTTGCAGGGATGAGGGGAGGGCGCGCGGTCCAGAAGGGCGCCGTTGCTGGCGAAGATGCCGTCCAAGCGGCACGATACGGCCGGGTCGAGCCTTCGGTCCGGTTCCCTCGATCGCTGCCGCCCCCGCCCGAGCGCCCCTGTAGAAGTCAGGCAGACCCCGAAGCCGGAGATGTCCCGCCTCCGCGCCACAGTCATGAAGTGCCAGCTTTGCACTGCACAGCAATCAGCCTTGTGCCGCCAGCGATTCGAACGACAGTCCCTGGAGCATGCGGTCGCAGAGAAACCGAAATCTTCGCAACAGCCAAGCCGGCGGGAGCCTCTGTCGGGATCGTGTCCTGCCGCAGTCGAAACGCCGATCGCCTCAGCGTCCACGACGAACGGCGGCCCCCCGACGAGCGGAAGCTAACCCCGGATGCAGGGCAGCCTTACCCGGGGAACATGACGGAGCACCACCGATTGGGCTAAGGGCAACCCGCCATGAGACCTTCGCCAACCAGCAGCCCAGGTCGGGCTTTTGGTGCGTCGATTCTTGAAGAGACCGGGGTTGGTAGGGCTTACGAAACTGCCTTGGAGTCCGCGGGCGAGAGACGGAACGGGGCTCGCTTGACGGCCTTTTGAACCGCACCGCTTCGCAGGCACTGCGTGCAGACACGCGCCGTACGAGCACCCCCACCGGCCGTCGCGATCTTCACCGACTGCAGGTTCGGCTTGAACTGCCGACGGGTGATACCGGTGACCTTCGTACCCACGCCGCCCAGATATTTGGCCTTACCGCGAATCTCCACGCGGTTTCCGACCTGCGGACCTTTGCCGCATACGTCACATTGACGAGCCATCTCGCTACCCCAACTAGGTCAATTCCTTCCGAGACAAACCGGCAGTATACCCGAATGATTGCTCTCCGCAACGCCATTCCAGCCCACCGATTGGATTCTTTCCACTCGCCTGTTATCGGCGACCCGGCCACCGGAGTTCGCTTCGATTTCAGTCCGCGGTTCGAGAGGAGTGGGCGGGGGCTCTGGGGGGAATGCGTGGATCTGTCAGCGTTGCCCGATGGTGTCCGTTCCCTCGGGCATGGCTGAATCATGGCTCGAACCGGGACCGGCACCCCCGGGCGGTTAGCACGGGAGTGTCTGACGCTTTGGGCCGAAAGGCCTCGCCCCATGCCAGCGTTTCCTGGCAACGGCTGCCGACGGCTGCTCAATGAAGGTGGGGGCGCCGCGCGAAGGGACGCGTGATCGCCAAGACCTCGGCGTGCACCAGCCCGTTGGACCCTACGCCGTCACCGCTGGTCGTGGATGGCTCCCCCGCCCAGTCGGTGTAGGCACCGCCCGCCTCGGTGATCACCGGTAGCAGGGCTGCCGCATCCCAGATGTGCAAGGCCGGGTCGACCATCACCGTGGCTCGTCCCGTTGCGACGAGGAAATAGCCGTAGCAATCGCCCCACGTCCGCGCGTACCAGGACACCTCCTCCAGCTGCTGGTGAACGATGGATGCCGACCGCTTCTGGAAACTCCGCACTTCGCTGGTCACATAAAAACCGTCGGCCAACGTGGGAGTTGTGGAGACGCGTGCTCGCCGCAGTTCCCCCGTGCCTTCCTGCCACCACGCCCCCTGCCCTGTGGCCGCGTGAATGCGTTTGTCGAGGGCCGGCAGTTCGATCACGCCCAACACGCTCTCGCCGTCTCGCTGCACCCCGATGAGCGTACCAAAGAGGGGGACTCCCGAAATAAACGATTTGGTGCCGTCGATCGGGTCAAGGATCCAACGATACGGAGAAGTTCCTTCAATCTCCCCATGCTCCTCCCCCAAGACGCCATCCCCGGGAAAAGCCTTTTGGATCGCCTCACGCAACAGCCACTCGGCCTCGCGATCGGCTCGCGTCACCGGCGAATCGTCTGCTTTCCGGTCGGCCGGTACCCCCTCGGCGAAATAACGCATGACGAGGTTACCGGCTTCCTGGGCAAAGCGACGGGCAGCTTGGAGGCGATCATCGATTTCACGTTGGCTCATGGCGACTGGGATTCCTCAGGCTTGCGATGACAGAAAAGAAACCTGCTGCCTTGAGATACCCAGCGGCATGCCCAACGGCCGGTTAAATCATGCGAGCCCCCAGGGTAAACCAAAGACTGCGGACGAACCAGACGTCCACGCTTGTCGTGATCGGGAAGGCACGCGTGTCTTCTCGCACGTCCTCTCGAGTTGGATTCGCAAGCGAGTCGCGATGCTCGCGTCGTGTCGATGGCAGGCCAATCAGACCTGCGAGATTGCTCCCGAAGGCTGCTGCCGACCGTCTTGAGAGCCGCCTCCAGACGCTCCTGGTGCGCGATTGTTATGTCCGGCGGGGTCTCTGGAAGCCTCGCGTCCACCGGACCCTCCACCGCTTCCATCACCTCCAGCAACGAAATGTCCGCCGCTGGTCGACTCAGCGTGTAGCCGCCATCGACGCCGCGGGTCGACTGGAGGATTCCATGGTTGACTAGGCTACGCAGTATCTGAAGCAAGAACCGCTCCGGCATGCCGCCATCGGCAGCCAGTCGACTGCAGGGCACGGGTTTGGGGGAGTTGGTTTCAGCCAGTTGGAGCGTGGCGCGAAGGGCGTAAGAGACAGTCCGTGAGACTTTCATGGCCGCATTCCGCTCTGGTCGTTGCCGACCAATCGATGAGGAATTGTTGATCTGAGTCGATAGACGGGCCCTCTCGTTGTCTCTGTTCCGGTGTCCGCGAAGCCCCTCCAAAGCCGGTGCGTCAAAATGCACTCGCGATTTCGGGAGGTGGCGGAGCGGCAGCGAGTATAGGAAGCTGAATGGATGGAGTCAAATAAATCCTGAGTATAAAGTTGCTTTCTTGGTTGGTCGTGCTGGCGGCGGTCACCCAGGGACGACTGTTTCGGGGCGACTGCCAAGCAGCCTCAAGGCGTCCGCAGTCGGCTTGGGAAAGGCGACGCTCGACGCGTTGACGGCCAGATGAGAGCGTCGGTGCGCGAACTCAAC
>CAZUJM010000015.1:28324-33934 GCA_964620405.1 uncultured Pirellulaceae bacterium
AGATGGTTCCGGCGAGACCCGAGCGGTTCCGCGGAGAAAGGTGGGCTTCGTTCAGAATGCACGGCACTCCGAATGGCCGACCGTGCGTCAGGACGTTGGGGGGTCCTGGGAAGCGGTCTCGAGACTGACGGGCGTCCGGAAAGAGGACCAGCAGAGCCAGGCTGTGGCGCAGACCAGCAGGCTGTCGGCGATGTTGAAGTTCGGCCAAACGTATTCGCCATAACTCAAGCGGATCCAGTCACGGACCGCTCGGATGGTTGGCTGGCCCTCCGCGTTCAGTGACCAAAGCCCCAGGCGATCGTAGAGATTGCCAAGGATGCCGGCGCAGATGCATCCCAGGACGATCGTCATCGAAAGGCTCTGGCCCAATCGGCCCCAGACGAACCACACCATGGCTCCCACCAGGGCTACCGCAGAGATCACCGCCAGGAGTTGGACGCTCTGGTCAGGCGATCCAAGCTGCATTCCCCCGAGACTGCCCTGGTTGAGCGCGGTTTCAATGCCCACCAAGCCGTCCCAAAGCCACCATACGGGCTGTTCCCCAGGCATTCCCCGCCACTCGAAGGTCCACCGCTTGGTTGCCAGATCGACATAACAACCGATGCCGGCGATCAGGGAGAAGAGCAGGTAGCGGTGTGGCGGGACCACCTCAGGTCGCCCGGCGACTGAAGGAGCAGCGTTCGTCGGCGAGCCTCCCGGCGATGAACTGGCACCGCGCGGTGCGGTTGCCCCTCGAAGATTTCGCGGGGCTCCTGGAGAGTTGCTCGGCGATGAAGTCAAGGCAGGCTCCTTCCTGTGAACGGAGAGGGCATCCCCCCCCTGGGCCCGCCTTTTTTTTACGACTTGAGCGGCACCGTGTCTACGTCGGGGCGATTGGTTCGCCCTGGGACCGGCGATCGCTAAAGGCCTTCCTCGTCCTCGCCCGCTGTTTGAGGTCTACCTTGGTTGGCCGTATTCTCGGTGAGCCTGCGGGAGCTGACGCATAGCTCGATCGGTTTCGGAGGACTACTTCTGGTTCTTGGCCGCGCACTTCACGCAGAATGGCGTGTGAGGCAGCGCGTTGAGGCGAAGCTTCGGGATCACCGCCTCGCACTCCTCGCAGATGCCATAAGATCCCTCTTCGATGCGCTCCAGGGCCGCCTCGATCATGTTCAGCGTGTCCCCTTCGTTGGCCATCAGGCTCAGCGTGAACTCCTGCTCGAAGTTATCGCTGCCGATGTCCGCCATGTGGAGGGGAACGGAGGAGGACTCACCCTTGGCGTCTCGCAGGGCATGCTCGGCCATCGTGGACACTTCGCCGCGGAGCCTGCTGCGCAGCTGCAGAAGTTGGTCCTTGTAGACTTTCAGTTCCGGGGGCGTAAGTCCGCGCTTGGTCATGGGCTGAAACTGCTCCTCAGGCATGCGAGACGACCGGCAACCGGGTCCGCCGTGCTTGCGAAATGTTCGAAAAAGGACTTCCTGGGGGATGCGAACTTGGTTGTAGTCCACGCGGCCATTGACCGGGAGTACAGCGAAACCAGTCGAGGGTAGGACCGCCTTGAGGCCGCGTCGACCGCGAAACCAGGGCGCTGCTTCAGTTCAAGGGCACACGATGCGAACGCCATGCGGGCGAACAGTGGTTGCCCGGAATATCCATTCGACAACGCAGGATCCTACATACTGCGTCCCGCCTTGAAACCCAGAACACTTCCTCCGCAAGACCGACTGTGGAGACTTCGGCTCCCAGTTGACCAGTCTGCAAGCCGTCAGAGGGTCCTTGGGGAGTCAGAACGGGAGCGGGCGGACCTGCTAGGGCCGCATGCGGAACCTTAGCCTCATCAGGGTATACCCGGGGGATGCCGCTGTCAACGATGCGGGGGGTATCAACGCCTTGACGTGGTCGGGGCATGGCTGGCCGCGGCGGTTCCTTGGGCGGCCGTGAATCGTTGGCGTGCGTCGCTGAAATCCGCGGCTCCGATGGACTATGGTTGGCCGGAGGTCTGATCGGTTGGAGTTGGCGGGGTCGGTGGCTTGGGTGGATTGGGTGGAGGCGTCTGGTCACTGCGGCTCGGAGACGGTTGAGTTGAGTCCTTTCGCGGGGAAGGATGACGCGGTCGGTCGCATCAAGGACTTGATACCGTCTTGCCGCTTGGGCTAGACTACCGCCGCGGATCGGTGCTGCGTCCGGATGGCCTGCGGGGAACGGAAATCGTTCTGGTGGCTTGTGTTCGGAGCTCCGATGAAACTCTCCAGCAGCGCGTGGCCATGGCCTCCTCCGCTCTGGGATACCATTCCCCTCGACCCAAGCGACCCCTGCGCCCGTGGCACCATCCGAAGTTGCTTTTCAGCGGTGTATCTCGCCCACATGCGGAGCGACTTACGGGGTCAGCGAAGTTCTGGTTGCCTGCCCGAAGTGCGGCAATCTGCTCGACGTGGACTACGATTGGGACCGCACTCCCCTGCCGCGGCGGCTCGCGGACCTTGAAGCGAGGTGGTCTCAACGCAATCAGCCGCTGGACTATTCGGGAGTCTGGCGTTTTCGCGGACTGCTGCCCTTCGCTGCGGACCCTCAGATCGTGACGGTGGGTGAGGGGCAGACGTGGTTGCAGCGGGCCGACGCGGTCGCTCCGTACGCGGGGCTAAAGCCCGGTTGTCTCTTCCTGCAGTACGAGGGCATGAACCCGTCGGGGTCGTTCAAGGACAACGGCATGTCGGCCGCGTTCACGCACGCGCGAATGATCGGCGCCAAGCGAGCCGCTTGCGCGTCGACGGGCAACACCAGCGCCTCGCTAGCCATGTACTGCGCCGTGACGCGTGCCATGCGGGCCATCATCTTCATCGGTTCCGGCAAAATCTCCTACGGCAAGCTGTCGCAGGCGTTGGAATACGGCGCCTTGACCGTGCAGATCGCGGGGGACTTCGACGACGCCATGCAGCGTGTCAAGGAAGTCTCGCGCGACCTGGGCGTCTATTTGGTGAACAGTGTGAATCCCTTCCGGCTGGAAGGCCAGAAGACCATCATGTTCCGCGTGTTGGAATCGCTTGGCTGGGAGATTCCCGATTGGATCGTGGTGCCCGGCGGCAACCTCGGCAACTCCAGTTCGTTCGGCAAGGCCTTTCAGGAGCTGCATCGGTTGGGACTGATCGAACGTCCGCCGCGGCTGGCCGTGATCAACGCCTCCGGTGCCGATACGCTCTACGAACTCTACCAAAACCGCGGCATCCGCTGGCAAAAAGGCCATGCCGATCTGCGGCCGGTGTGCGAGTACTACGACGAGCTCGACGCTCAACGCCGCAAGGCATCCACGATCGCCAGCGCCATCGAGATCAGAACAAGTGCCAGTGCAAGAGGCAGAGCCTGAACCTGAACAAGTGCCTGAGGGCCCTGGAGTTCTGCGAGGGTGTCGTACGCCGCGTGACCGACCAGGAGATTCTCGATGCCAAGGCCCAGGTGGGAGCCGGCGGAATCGGCTGCGAACCGGCCAGTGCCGCGAGTCTCGCTGGAGCTCGTTTGCTTCGCGAGGAAGGTGTCATCGGCGCGAGCGACCGAGTCGTCTGCATCCTGACCGGACATCAGTTGAAGGACCCCACGGCGACGGTGGCCTACCATACCACCGACCAGGAGAAGTTCAACGAAGTGCTCGGCAGCCGCGGCGTGCAGCGTGCTTCTTTCGCCAACCGCGCCATCGTGGTGCCCAACGATCTGCAAGAGATCACCAAGGCGATTCAGTTGTACGGTTAAGCGACCGATGCTCGCGCGGCACGGTCGTCGAGCCTTCGCGAGCGGCGCGAAGGTTGTCTTGAAACGCCAGGCGATCTGACGCCGGGGCGACCCGATCGGGAAAACACTGGGAGTGACCACCATGTCCGAAACGTCCCGTTTGCGTATTGCCATCCACGGAGCCGCGGGTCGAATGGGCCGGCGGCTGATTGCGCTGGCGGCCGAGGATCCGCAGTTGGAGGTCATCGCGGCGCTGGACAGCCAGCACCATCCCGCGCTGGGAGAGGATGCCGGCACGCTGGCCGGAGTCGGCGCGATCGGTGTGCCCCTCGGCTGGGACCTGCGAGGCGGCGAGCAAGCGGTCATCGACTTCTCCATGCCCGAAGCCACCGACGCCATCCTCGAGCGGTGCCGTCGGCATGCGGTACCCCTGGTGCTGGCCACCACGGGACTCACCCCCGAACAGCGGCAAGCCGTCCAGGAGGCATCGCGAACGCTGCCGATCGTCTGGGCGCCCAGCATGAGCCTGGCCGTGAACCTGACCATGAAGCTCGCGGCCATCGCTGCTTCCAAACTGGTGGACTACGGCCCCGGCGCCGATGTCGAAATCGTGGAACGCCACCACCGCTTCAAGGAGGACGCGCCCAGCGGCACGGCCTTGCGGTTCGGCGAACTCATCGCCGAACAGATGGGACAACAGAAACAGGCGCATGGTCGACAGGGCAGGCCCGGCCTGCGCACGCGTGACGAGATCGGATATCACGCCATCCGCGCGGGCGACAATCCGGGTGAACACACGATCATCTTCGGCATGATGGGCGAGACGATCGAGCTGACCGTCAAGGCCACCAACCGCGACTGCTACGCCCTGGGCGCCTTGGCTGCCGCCAAGTACGTCGCGCGGCAGACGCCCGGACTGTACTCAATGGAAGACGTCCTGGGGCTGCACTAGGCCTCATTGTCGACGCCCCCGGCCCCTCGCCGATCAGCCCGCAGGAGCAGCACGCATGGCCAAGTGTGAGGAAGGCTATCTCTGCGATGTTTGCGGAGGCGATGTCGGGGAACTCACCGAAAGCCACCTCTACCTCTCCTACGTCATTGGGGATCTGGATCCGGAGCTGCTGCATGTGACACGCGAGCGTCACTTGCGGTGCAACCCGATTCTCGCCCAGTTCATCGTGCACGACGAATTTCCCCAGGTCTTCGCCGAGGGCTCGTTCGACAAACGCCAACTCGACCCCGCGTTCGTACGCGATCGGGAACGACTCGTCACCCGCGGCTTCGCGCGCCTCCGTGAACTGCAGGGCCTTGATCTGCCGATCGTCGAATATCCGCTGCCCGAGGTGAAGCTGAAGTGGCAGGCCAGCTGACCGCCGCGCGGACGCAATGCGTTCAACGGCTTCCATGAAGGTCTTGGCCCCGCGCGTCGCGTTCGGCACCCTGCCCTGCCCTCGGCGGGACGGATGGTCACGGCCCCGTTGCGAGCCACGGTCGGGCGATTCGCCGATTCGTCCCCTCGGCTATTTCCCTCCGCTCATCCCGCGCACGACCTGCTGGGTTCGTTCCAAGTCTCGTGATGCATCCAGCAGCAACTGGCGCAGGGCATCCTCCTGGCGCCGCGGCATGCCCTTCAGCAGACCCTCCCGGCCCAGGCTGTCTGCCAGTTCCCGCACCCGCGCCGCGGCCAGTGCAAGTCCCTTGAAAGCTTTTTGGATTTCGTCGGGCGAGGCAGCCATGCAAGGGGCTCCGGATTGGGCGAGGAAGTAAAACGGTTGATATCGCTACGAGGCTTGGCGGCGGACTGGCAGGTCGCTGCATGTTGCTTGGTGCGTGATGCGCGGCGCATGCTTCCGGAACGCCGATCCACAGGCGGATCCCCATCGGCACGCCTCGCGAAGGAACGAGCCCCT
>CAZUJM010000015.1:33944-45020 GCA_964620405.1 uncultured Pirellulaceae bacterium
CGAACAATTGCAATTCGATGAACCCCTGGGGGCTGTGTCGACCACGGAAGGAAGCTCCACGGCTCGTCTACGCAGTCAACCGTTTTCGGGACCCCGGGCAGGCTTGGGGGCTACCCGGGCCTGGAGGTTCGAGTTCGATGTAGAGACCGCGAAGCGGCATTCTGGTCGAAATCGCAACGGCTGTCATCCGGTCGACGTTCGAAGCGACGGCGGCCGAGTTCCGGAATCCAAGGCCTCCTCCGTCTGCCTGGACTCGTCTTCCGCTCGCAGGTCCGGCGAACTCCCTATTCCTGCTCGCGTGCCGCGTCCGTACACTGACGCTCGCGCTGGAAGCCGATTCCCCTTCGAGAGGAACTGCACTTTCAGGGTGGGTCCGCTCCAAGAAGATGTAGGAATTGGTAAGGCCGCGGGCTGTCGCGGCGGGAGGCAAGAAAACGGATATGGCCGGATTGGATCATCGACCCGCGGAGCAGGAACCGGACGACCCGGTTACTTCCGCGCGGAACGCACGCATCGGCATGCGACTCTTCTTGGGTTACCTCCTCGTGTACCTCAGTTACGTCGTCCTCGTCGCCTTCCGTCCCGATTGGATGCGGCTGATGCCGTGGCCGGGGATCAACCTGGCTATCGCCTACGGCTTGGCCCTGATCATCTCGGCCTTCCTGCTCTCGCTCGTCTATGGCTGGATGTGTCGCCGCCCCGTGGAAACCCAGGGTGCGGACAGGAGGGTGTCATGAGGTACGAAGCTTCACTATCCGCCGTCGTGTTGTTCGGGCTTTTCGTCGCGATCACCCTGGGGTTGAGTTTCTATTTCGGGCGACGCACGAGTTCGGCCCAGAGTTACTTCGCCGCGGGTGGCCAGATTCACTGGTTCGTGAACGGAGTTGCCTTCGCGGGAGACTATCTGTCCGCCGCATCGTTCCTGGGCATCTGCGGCATGATCGCCTTCTACGGTTACGACGGGTTCCTTTATTCCATCGGCTACCTGGCCGGCTGGGTGGTCGCCCTGCTGGTGGTCGCGGAACCCCTGAAGCGATTGGGCAAATACACGTTCGCCGATGCACTCGACGCACGATTCCATGCGCCGGGCATCAAACTCGCGGCGGGCACCAGCGCGCTGGTCGTGAGCGTCTTCTATCTCATTCCGCAGATGGTGGGCGCGGGGGCACTGGTGAAGCCGCTGCTCGGCTGGCAGCACTCCACGGGCGTCTGCCTGGTCGGAGCGGTTGTGGTGATGATCGTGGTGACGGCCGGCATGGTGTCGACCACGTATGTGCAGTTCCTCAAAGGCTCGCTGCTGGTCGTCTTCAGCACGATCTTGGTGGGAATGATCCTCGCCAAGGGCCTGAAGACCGCGGAGGCCGACGCGCGTCAGAGTTTCGTGGCGGGAACGCCCGACTCCGCTTCCACGCTGCCGTCCGCAGGAACGTCCTGGGAAGGTCGACCCTATGTGCGCACCCAGGATCCCGCCACGGGGGAGGTCACCGTCTGGGTTCCGGCCGAAGTGGAAGGCGTGCAGGGATTTCGCGAAGGCCAGCTATCGACCGTGGCCTCCGACGGAACCAAACGCGTCAATGGGCTGCCGTGGGGTAAAGGCGAAGGCCAACGTGACTTCTTTCCCGTGGGCACCGTCGTGTCACTGGCCGAGGGAGTCCGCGCCACTGGGCCTGTCGGGCCTCTGGCGTTTCTCCGTGGGATCCAGGGCAGCCAGTCATTGCTGTGGGCCGAGGACAAAGAAAAGATCAAGGAACCGGATGGTTCTGTCTCCACCGTCTATTTCGCGCGACCTACCTCCGGCGCGGATGTGTTGATGCCCGGAAACAGTCCCACCTTCAGCGGCCTGAGGCAACCGGGGCTCTGGGGTAAGTTGAACTTCCTGTCGTTGATGCTTGCACTCTTCGGCGGGACCGCGTCGCTGCCCCACATCCTGATCCGCTACTACACGGTTAAAGACCAGGCTGCGGCGCGCAAGAGCACCGTGGTGGGAATCGCCTGCATCGGCTTCTTCTACGTCCTGACGCTCTACATCGGCCTGGGAGCCATGACGAGCGGCGCGATCGACGTGACCAACTCCAACATGGCCGCGCCCCTGCTGGCCAGGACCTTTGGTGAGACCCTGTTCGCTGTGATTTCCGCTATCGCCTTCACGACCGTGCTGGGGACCGTCGCGGGGCTGATCGTGGCCGCCTCGGGAGCCGTCGTGCACGACCTGCTCACCGGTTATGGCCGCATCCAGATGACGGATCACCAGAAGGTGCGCATCGGCCGGATCGTGTCAGTGGCCGTGGGGCTGGTGGCCATCTACCTGGGAATCGTCTTTGAGAAGATGAACGTCACGTTCCTGGTCGGCTGGGCGTGCAGCGTCGCCGCCGGCGCGAACATGCCCTCCCTGATGCTGCTGCTCTTCTGGAAGGGAACGACCCGTCAAGGCATCATCGCCGGTATCTGGGTCGGCATGCTTTCGTCACTGGCCTGGGTCCTGCTGAGCGGCGATACCTACCGGGATGTCTACGGACTCTCCCCCCTGGACGCGATCGTTCCCTTCAGCCAGCCGGGGATCGTCACCATCCCGCTGGGATTCCTGACCGTGTTCGTCGTGTCGCTGCTCACGCAAAACCAGGGCCGCCGCGCCGCCGCGTGAGTGAACGGCGCCTGGCGCTTCGATCCGGGGGATGGATTGGGACGCCTGCCTTCAGCAGTCCGTCGCCGGCGATTCCACGAACGCCCGCTGCTCGACAAGCAGCAGGGCGCCGTGCAGCACCACCGTGTCGCCAAGGCTCGAAGCGACCAGCTGGCAGCTGCCCGCGAGCGGCGGAAAGAGATACGTCTGCCACCAGCGAGCCACGGGATCGAGGAACGACGGGCCGATCGACGTCACGCCTCCGCCCAGCACGATGCGGTCAGGGGCCAGTAGCGTAGTGGTTTGCGCAAGAGCCCAGCCGAGCACGCGGGCCGCCTGCTCGAGCGTCTCCAGGGCCCAGGCATTGCCGCTCCGCGCCGCTTCGGCGATCACCCGCGCGTTCAAATGTCGAATGTCGTTGTCGCAGAGAGCCAGCAGTTGCGTCACGGCCTCGGGACGTTTGCTTTCCGGAATCGCTGCCATGCGCCGAGCAAGCGTCTGCTCCATCCCCAGCCCACTGGCCAGCGATTCGACCGTCCGCGCCGGATCGGTCGCCTCGAGGCCCGGACGTAGATGACCGATCTCCGCGACCGCAGGACGGTCACCGCCGTCGATCGCTCCCTTCACGACGAAACCGCCTCCGATGCCCGTGCCAACGGTCGCGTAGAAGACCCGCTGGCCGCCCCGACCGGCTCCCAGGAGTGCTTCCGCCAGCGCGCATGCGTTGCAGTCGTTGTCGACGGCCAGCGGCACAGGCCAGCGTTCGCGACACCAGCCCGCCAGGTCGAAGTCGTCCCAGCCCCGCACCTGGTGACTGGTCGTGGTCCGGCCCGTGCGCGTGTGGATCGGGCCACCGAAACCGATGCCGATGGCCCCCCAGGAGTAACGGGCGGCCAGTTCGGCGAACCCTTCCTCGATACGAGCGAGGATTCCCGCGGCGCCCTCCTCACGACGGATCTGCGTCCGCCACACGGCCTCCAGATGTTCCGGATGTCCGGCGCGGGCGATGGCGAGCTGCAGTTTCGTACCGCCAATCTCAATGGCGGCGACATACGCTCCCTCCACCACCCTGCGGTCGCTGGCGTCACTTCCCATCTTGGTAGCGGCCTTCGTGGTTGATGCGGGCGAAGACATCGTTCAGCACCCAGTGGAACAGGCACAGGTGGATGCTCTCCACCATGCCCATGTCCATCAGGTCGACATGCAGTCCGTCCTGCTGCATGGCCTTCAGCTTTCCACCCTGGTAACCGGTGAGGCCGAACGTCCGCAGGCCGTGACGGTTGGCCCAGTCCACGGCCTTGAGGATGTTCGGGCTGTTGCCGGATCCACTGATGGCAATGACCAGATCGCCTGCCTGCCCGTAGTTCATCAGCTGCTGCACGAAGATGTCTTCGTACCCGACGTCGTTGCCCACGGCCAGGATCCAGCCCAGGTTGTCGGTCAGGCTCATGATCTTCAGACGCTTGCGCGATTCGTCCTGCAGGTCGCGCTCGTGAAGCGTGCTCTTCCCCAGGTCTTCCACCATGTGCGTGGCCGTCGTGCCCGAACCGCCATTCCCGAAGACATAGACGAAACGTCCGTCCTCCCACGCCGAGTAGAGGGCGTCCGCCCAACGCTGCATGGCTCCCTGGTCGACGCGATCCAGTTCCCGGTGCAAACGCTGCAGGTAGTCGTGGCAGTTCAGGGTGGCTCCAAGCATGCGGGTGTCCTCAAGTGGATGGGTGCGAGCTGTCCGTGGCAGCTGTACGGTTGGAAGGAGCGAAGCAGCGGGCACGCCAGGGAGGAATCGTGCCGCAAGAAGCGGAGAGCGGATGCGCTTTTCCTCGTGGGTGGTCTCCCGCGGGAAATTACGCCGAAGCACCGTCGCGCGCCGTTTCGAGGGACGATATCTGGGGCCCGAACCTCGGGTGGTACCACACCAGTAACGGAAGCACGATCAGGGACATCATCGCAAACAGGGAACTGCGCGGCAGGTCCCACGCCGTGGCGACGAGGTTCATGAGTTTGTAGGTGACGCCGGAGAGCAGGATCGCCAGGAAGTTGGCTTGGTTCATCACGGCCACCATGCGTCCCTTCTGGTCGTCGGGCGGTCGCGACTGAATGAAGACCTGCAGCGGAATCGCGAAGAACCCCGCGGACATTCCCAGCAGCGCCAGGATCGGAAGCGAGCCGGTGAAGCCAAGCAGGTGCCGGTACGTGGAGGCAAGGGACATGGAAGCGGCCGCGTCGGATTCCACGCTTGCGGTGACCGCGGCTGGCTGCCCCTCGCCTGTCTTCCATGAGATGGAGATCACGGCAAGAGTCAGCACGATGCCCCAGAGACCGGCACGGATGATGCGCGGATTCGCCTCGCCTCGACAGAGCCTTCCCGCCAGCACGGCTCCCGCGGCAATGCCCAGGCCGATGAAGGCGGTCATGATGCTGGTGGCCGTCTCCGACAGCGCGAGCTGGACCTTGCCCAGTGAGTTGACGGCCTGGATCGCGACTCCAGACACCAGCCAGAAAACGCTCGACGCCACCAGCGCGCCCACCAGCGGCTTGTCGGTTCGCAGGAACGCCATGGTTTCCCGGGGGATCGTCCAGGAGTCAAAACGCATGCGGAGCTGCGGCTGCGCGGCCGGCACGCGGCGAATCCAGTGCGAGACCACCCAGCCCGCGATGGCGATACCAATGCAGAGCGCGGAACCCTTCCAAAGCTGCCGCGCCGACTGTTCCAGCGGTTGCTGGTCGTCCACCAGCAGGTCGGAGAGCAGCCCGGCGGTCACCGTGCCGAAGATGATGGCCAGGAAGGTCGTCATCAGGATCAGTCCATTGACCTGCGGCAACTGCTTCGTTGTAAACAGTTCGGGAAGGATTCCGTACTTGCCGGGCCCGAAGAACGTGCTGTGGGCACCCATCAGGAACAGGACGATCAGCAGCCCCGTGAAACCCGTGGAGGCGAAATTCAAGAAGGCCAGCATGCCCAGCCCCATGGCCAGGATTTCCGCCGCCTTCGCGTACACGATGACGTTGGTCTTGCTGAAGCGATCCGCCAGGAAGCCAGAGATACCAGAAAAGATGACGAATGGCAGCGAGAAGACGATCGTTGCGATGTCCTGCTGGTCGGGCATGCCCGGCGTCGCCGGAATGGCGAGCAGCAGCATCAGCTGCTTGTAGAGGTTGTCGTTGAAGGCGCCCAGGAACTGCGAGATGGTCAAACCGATGAACGAACCGTCCCGCCAGATCGACCGACTCCCATCCGGAGCCGGAGCGTCCTCCGCGGCGGAATGGGTGGGAACTGGCCCCGAGGGCGACGGCGTGGAGGATCCTGGCTGTTTCATGGCCTGAATTATCCACGCCGCCGGGAACGCGACAAGCTGGGCTTTTGCCAGCTTGTCCGCTTCGGACTCCTGGTCGCCTTAGTGCAGTTCCTTGCCGATCGCTCCTGCAATCTTGCGACAGCGAGCCATGGTCTCCTCGAACTGGGTGAAATTCAGCGACTGGTAGCCATCGCTGAGGGCTTTTTCCGGGTCGGGGTGGACTTCCAGGATCAGCCCGTCCGCTCCCGCGGCCACCGACGCGGCCGTGATGTCCGGGACCATGTACGAATGGCCGGTGCCGTGCGACGGATCGACAATCACGGGCAGGTGCGTCTTGTGATGCAGGTAGGGCACCGAAGCCAGCGGCAGCGTGAATCGCGTGTGCGACTCGAAGGTGCGGATGCCGCGTTCGCAAAGCATGACGCGCGGGTTGCCGGCGTTGAGAATGTATTCCGCCGCCAGCAGCAGCTCCTCCATGGTCGCGCTGGGGCCCCGCTTGAGCAGCACAGCGCGGTCGGTGTTGCCCACGGCCTCCAGCAGCCGATAGTTCTGCATGTTGCGGGCTCCGATCTGGAGCACATCGGCGTAGCGAGCCACCAGTTCCACATCCTCGGTCGCCACCACTTCCGTCACCACCGCAAGGCCGGTTTCCTGCCTCGCCGCAGCCAGCATCTCGAGTCCCTGTTCCTTCAACCCCTGGAAACTGTAAGGACTGGTCCGCGGCTTGAACGCGCCACCCCGCAACGCCGTGGCTCCGGCCGCCTTGACGGCTCGCGCCGTTTGCAGCAACTGCTCCTCGTTCTCCACACTACAAGGCCCGGCGATGACTCCGATGTGGTTGCCGCCCACGATCATCTGCCCCACCTGGATCACCGTCGGCTCCGGCTTCACCTCACGGCTGGCCACCTTGTAAGGTGCCAGAATGGGCACCACCTCGGCAACCCCCGGACCGCTCTCCAGCGACTGCCGCGTCTCCTCCCGCTTGGTGCCGATCGCGGCGATCACCGTGCGCTCGGTGCCGACAATCACATGGGCTCGCAAGCCCAGGCCTTCCACACGCTCCACCATGTGCGACACCTGCTCCGGCGTCGCGTTACGTTCCATGACAACGATCATGACCTGTCCACTCCCGACATACAGCTAGGATCTGAAGTTCAACTGCTTGGAAAATACCCGCTTGAGAAACAAAAAAAGCCCTGAGTCCTTTCGGCCTCAGGGCTGCGATTTTGCGTGACTTGTGAGCGTACTACGCAACTCATCCAACCCCGGGACCGGAGCGGCTAAAGTAGTAAAAGTTGCCGTAGAAGACGCTGAAGTTTCTCATGGCGTCGATTATGCACGCCGTGAGGCGACATTTCAAGAGTTGGGTGGCGAAGATCCGGTGCCGCCGAGGCGGTTGGCGGTAGTTCGGCGGTCGGCGCGGTCCGGAAGCACGCCGCCCGGTAGCAACTGGCTTGGGAGCCGCACCGAGGCTCAAGCCGCTTGAGCCTCGCTCCCCCGTCAACGGAGGCGGCCGCTACTTGCCATGATGGCGGCGTACCACCGACTTGGGGTTCTTTCGCTGTTCGGCCGTTTCGTCTGCTCGCCGACTGGCCCGGTATCCGTGTTCGATGGCGAACCACTCCGCATATCGCTCCCGGTCTACGTGGCTTCGATTCCGATTGTCCAGCAGATGGCCCAGCTCATGAATCAAGATGTTGTTCAGGTAGTAGTCCCGAATCGCCGCTTCCGTCCACTCCAGGCACCAGTCGTCCTGCCGTGTATGAACCCAGCGGCCGCCAAACATCCGAGCCTCATTCATCTGCGACGGCTTGGGGGGACGCCCATAATACTCCGTCAGGCTCTCCTCGATCGGATACAGATAGAGCGTGCTGCCCCACTGCAGCCCGTAGCAGGGGAAGCTGCGTTTTTTGCGCGTCATCTGGCTGAGCTGCACGACTTCCAGCGGTTCCAGCATCCATTCGGGCAGTTCGGATAGACGATCGCGAATCTGCTGAGGCGTCAGGATGTGTCGAAAGCCATCGCCCGGTGGCTGCACCACGATTTGATACGAACCGCCATCCTTGCGTTCTTCCTCCGGTTCGTACCAAGTCTCCGGAGGCGCGAACGATCCCTGCTCTGTCTTATCCAGACCGCGCGTACGTTGGCTCAGCGCGGCACCATGACGAAAACGCTTCGTCGTGACGACGTTTTGGGGAAGGTGAATCGAACGATTCGCGAGGTAGGAGTGATTGCGTTGCGACATGGGAGTTCTGCTCGTCGAAAGTGACGTTCCGCGAGGCCTTCGCCAGAGGGTTTGAGACACTCGGAATCCGCCTCCATCATGCTAAGGAGCATCCCTTTCGAAATTCAAGTGGAGAGTCGTAAGATCTTTTGTGCGTGAGGTTTACGGTTCTAAACCTGGGTTTCGCTGGAACCGGTCAGGGGGGCGTCGCCACCCCCCGTTCCCGCGAACGAGGCCAGCCTCCCGAACTGGGTTACGTGCCATCACCTTACGGAGTTTCCTGCGATGGGACATGAAGAAGGTTTCCCCCTGGTGGAGGGGTATTGGACACCTGTGCGGGCATTCGTAAAACGGAGCAGTTCGCGTGCACAGGCGCCTCAGGTGGGGTAAAGCGAAGTGAACCTCCGACGGCCTGGTTCGGCCTGGCCGGGGCGCCCGAGAGGACCGTCAGCCTCGCCGAACCTCCTCAAGTGAACCGGGGTATCGGGACGCATTCGCAGATCGCGGGTGGCGAAACGAGAGCCCAAAAACGACGGCTCGCCGGGCTCCAGCCCAGGCCTCCGCGCGTCGCGCAACGCGTTCGAATCGCGGTGAGGAACTCGGGACGGGAAATGGCCTTATCCAAGGGAAGACGTGGAGGGTTGTGTCGATGGTGTCGCGCCGCGTGGTGGTCTACTCCCGTCAGGGCTGTCACCTCTGTGATCAGGCCATGCAACTGCTCCAAGACGCGGGCTTGAAACCGGAGGAGGTCGACATCGACCAAGATCCTGAGTTGGTCGAACGCTTCACCACCTGCGTACCGGTGGTGGAGATCGACGGTCGCATTCGTTTTCGCGGCCGCGTGAACGCCGTCCTGCTCCATCGACTACTTCAAGCGGACGCCGACCGGCGTAGCGAATGACGGCACGAATGACGGAACTGCTGCTGTTCGCCAAGTTCTGGGAACCGGGGCGAGTGAAGACGCGACTCGCGCAAGTAATTGGTGAAGCTGCCGCCGCCGCGACCTACCGGTTGTTCGTAGACGCCTGCCTGAAACGCCTGGCCGCCACGGGCGAAAGCCGCACCGTGGTCTTCTGGCCGCCCGAGGAACGCGAGGTTTTCGAACGAGTCGCGATCCACCAGGGGTGGCAGTGCCAGCCCCAGGCGCCTGGCGATCTTGGCGATCGGATGCACGCGGCGGCGGAAGCCGTTGTTCTCCTCGGTTCCGACAGCCCGAACCTGCCGGTGGAGTACGTGCGTCGCGCGATCGAATTGCTGCAGCAGGCGGACATCGTTCTGGGGCCTGCTGCGGACGGTGGTTACTACCTGTTCGCCACCCGACTGAATCGTCGCGAATTATTCGAGGGTGTGGAGTGGAGCAGTTCCCGCGTGCTGGAGCAGACCTTGGAACGAATTCACCACCTGCAACCTCGACCCCAGTGGGCCCTGCTCCCCGCGTGGTACGACGTCGACGAGGACGCGGACCTCCGGCGACTCTGGGCGGATCTCCGGCGAATGCCTCCGTCGGAGTTGCGCGAGGAAGCCCTGCAGTCGCTGGCCTCTTGGCTTGGCGAGCTTTACGGGGAGGTCGGCGATCCGCAGACTTCGGACATGGCGTGATGATTGGGGGATAGGTGCGGGGTTCTGGGGTGAGTGCGGCGGCCTCAGGGGTCCCGGCGGCTGTATCGGAGCCTCCGGACTTGAGGGACGCGAGGAACATTCTCCCCGTACGCTGTCGTAACGCCGATTGCTACCCCTAACGCGTCGTACGCGGAGTCCGTCGCGACCGATGCTTCGGCCGCGTCCTGGGCTGTCTTGGTTTCGGGTTGCCATGTTTCCATGCCCCGGGGTGGGCTGCACGGGACGAGCGACCGCGCGTCTCGGACCCTCGCTGCCAATGGGGCTCGCTATCTGGGGTTCACGGTGATTCTGTCGTTCCTGCTGATGATCTGGGCCGTCGTCCGTTACGGCTTTTCCTCCAAGCGTCTGGCAACCGCGCCGATTCCCTCGGCTGATGGACCGAGTGCCTGGGCGAAAAGGGCACGGAGGTCGACGCATGGCAGGTAGTCCATGGCGGCGGATGCTGCCCACGCTTTCCGGAGTCCTGCGTGCCGGAACCCTGGGACTGGTCATGACGCTGGCCACTTCCGTTCCGTTGCGAGCCGACGAGTTCGAGGCGGCCACGGAACTGTACGCGAGCGGCGCTTGGCAGGAGGCGGCCGATGCCTGGCGACGTTTCGTCTCGGAGACGCCGGACGATCCGCGACGCGGTGAAGCGGCTTTCTACTGGGCGGAATCCCTCGTTGGCGCGCGGCAGTACTCGGAGGCCGCCACGCAATTCGAAGCGTACCTGCGCGACTTCCCCGAACACGCCTCCCGACAGCGGGCTGCGTTCCGGTTGGGCGAATGCCTCTACCTCAGCGGCCAGCGCCTGAAGGCGTGGCATGCGTTCCGCGAGTTCACGCAGGCCAATCCGTCGGATCCGCTCCTCGAATACGCCCTGCCCTACATGGGCATCCTGCGGGCCGACCTGGGAGACCGCGCCGGTGCCAAGCAGATCCTGGCCGACGCGTTGGATAAGTATCCGGAAGGAGCCCTGGCCGATACCGCCCGCGAACGTCTAGTGCTGCTTGCCGTCGCCGATCGCGACGCGGATACCATCCTCAAGCAGACAGCTAGGCTGGAGCGAACCAGGCCGGAAGCGGTCGAACGACCGCAGTGGAAGATCGTCCGCGGCCTGGCAATGCAGTTCCAGGGGCAGGACCAGCAGGCCATCGAGATCTTGGCGTCGATTGACGAGTCGGCCCTGCCCGCCAGTCGGGCCGCGGGCCTGCGCCTGGCGCGGGCTTCGTCCTATCGTGCCCTCGGGAAACTGGATGCCGCGCGGCGGGAACTGGAGACGTTGATTGCGAAGTGGCCCGAGTCGTCCCAGCGGAATCGTGCCGAACTAGCGC
>CAZUJM010000015.1:45030-45585 GCA_964620405.1 uncultured Pirellulaceae bacterium
CAATCGCGCTGGCGGGCAGCTTGGTCCGCCTCGAAGATCACGAGGATGCCGACCCCCACCTGCGCACGTGGCTCGAGCGTGCCGCGGAGGGCGCCCAGCGTCGCGAAGCCCAGCGCCTGCTCGCCAAGTCGCTCCTGGCCCAAGGCGATACCAATGCCGCCCTCGGAGTGCTCAAGGGATTGGCCGACGCTCCGCAGTCTTCAAGCCAAGACGCCAAGCCGACCGAGCGAGCGGCCGACCATTGTGAGCTTGCCTCCGCGCTCCTTCAGGCGGAACGACCCGAAGAGTGCCTCGATGCGCTGGATGCCGTCGCCGTAGACGACCTGCCCGAGGCGTTCGCGCTGCGCGTCCGCTACTTGCGAGGCTCCGCCGAACTCGCGGCCGGACGCCCGATGGATGCACGGAAGGTGCTCGAACAGGCCGCGGGTCTCCGTCCCGGCACTCGCGAGGCGGGGCTGGTGCGGGCGAAGCTCGTCGAGACGCTCGCGGCCCTCGGCGAGTGGCATCAAGTGCGGGACCAGTTGGCCGCCTGGAAGCCCTCCGAGAGCGATCGCG